>NZ_LMCH01000016.1:0-96496 GCF_001623095.1 Pseudovibrio sp. Ad5
AAAGCTGAGCGAATACTCAGTTTATTATCTAGTAATTTCAACAAGATAAGTGGTGCCCGGAGGCGGATTCGAACCACCGACACGCGGATTTTCAATCCGCTGCTCTACCAACTGAGCTATCCGGGCATTTCGCGTTGGGCAGTGTGCCCCGCTGAGGTGAGGGTCTTATAGGGCGCCTGATTTCCTCTGTCCAGCACCTCAATGAGTTTTCCCAAAGGCTTTTAGGGGGTTAAATCTTTTTTTCTCAGAACGTATTGCAAGGAAGACGCTGGCTCACAAAAAAAGGGCGCTGTTCATGCGCCCTTAGTTCTCTTCTACTCTCAACAGACTTAGACGCTGACCCAACTGGCCTGTTCGTGAGATTTGGCCATGGTCTGAACGAGGCCTTCAATGAAGATGCCACGTTCGAAGTCGATCAGGTGGCTGTCTTCACCCTGCAGGCTTTTCAGAATCTCGTTGACTTCAATGATCTTCAGATCGTTGAAGCCGAGACCGTGGCCTGGGGCCGGGATGAAGCGGTCGTATGGTGCATGGGCTGGCCCTGCCAGAACCGTGGTATAACCCTGCCCTGCCACGTCACCTTCAGCTTTGTAGACGTGCATTTCGTTCATGCGTTCCTGATCATAAACGATAGACCCTTTTGAGCCGAAGATCTGCGCTGCAATACGGCCTTTACGGCCCCATGCAGAGCGGTTGAGCTGGAGGGTGCCGTTGCCGCCGTTTTCCAGTTCAAACAGCACGGTGGCTGCGTCATAGGTCTCAACAGCTTTGTCGTTGCCTGCTGCGTCCTTACGGGTCGCATATGGCTTGGTCATGTGGCACATGACTTTTGAGATGCGCAGGTCCAGAGCCATGAAGAGAGACATGGTATGCACGCCAAAGTCATCCAGTGCGCCAAAGCCGGAAGCTGCGCCGCTTTTGATGCCCCATTCATCATCCGGGTTGGCCATGAAGTCTTCGTCCATTTCCAGACGGACTTGCAGCACTTCTCCGATTTCACCTGCATTCAACAGGTCACGGATGCGGCGCATCATGGGATTTTGGATGTAGTTGTACCCCAGGAAAGTTTTCTTGCCGGACTTTCGGGAGGCTTCCAGCATCTTCTGCGCGTCCGCGTAGGACGGAGCCATTGGCTTTTCGCAATAGACGTGCTTGCCAGCTTCCAGAGCTGCGATTGCCATTTCCGGGTGGAACTCATTCGGCGTGGTAATCGAGATAATGTGAATATCGGGATCTGCCAGCATATCGCGCCAGTTGCCCGTTGACTTGGCAAAGCCGAAGTCTTTTGCACGTGCTGCTGCCAGCTCTTCATTCACCTCAGCAAGCGTCACCAATTCTGGCTTCAGCTCACCACCAAACACACCGGATACAGCATTCCATGCCAGAGCATGACATTTGCCCATGTATCCGGTTCCAATCAGACCTACGCCGATTTTTTCCATCTCAGTAATCCTGGAAGTGCCCCTAGAATAGAACGCGTTATGAACGGGGCATTGATAAAATGAAGGAGCGGCACGATCGGGTAATGCCGCTCCTCAGTGTCTCACTGAACATCCTGAATGTTGCGTATGCCTGACACGAAAACCGATCTGCGATTTTCGGGAAAACACATCAAACAGTGCCGCCCAATGATGCCTCCAAGCTGGCAAGCTCCTGCCCGCCAGCCATTAGATCTTGTAGTTCCTCAGCGGTGATTTCACCCTTCTTCGCAGTGCCGAGGGTTTTGCCCCTGTTCAGCACTGTGAAGCGGTCACCCACTGCCATGGCGTGGCGCACGTTGTGCGAAATGAACACGACGCCAACACCCTTTTTGCGGACCTTGTCCATGGTCGAGAGCACGTTTGACGTCTGGCGTACGCCAAGAGCAGAGGTTGGCTCGTCGAGGATGAGGACCTTCGCTCCGAAATACACGGCGCGCGCGATTGCGACTGTCTGGCGTTCCCCACCAGACAGTGTGCCCACAGCCTGATCAGGTTCGCGCAGATTAATGCCCATCTTAGACATTTCTTCCATAGTGACTTCGTTGGCGTACTTATGGTCGAAATAAGAGATCGGGCCGAACTTTTTGACTGGCTCACGACCAAGCCAGAAGTTGCGGGTGATGGACATGAGCGGGATCATCGCAAGGTCCTGATGCACCGTTGCAATGCCTGCATTCATAGCATCACGTGGGCTTTCAAAGACGTGCTTTTGACCATCCACGACGATCTCGCCCTTACTTGGCTTGTGCACGCCAGACATGGTTTTGATGAAGGTGGATTTACCTGCACCATTGTCACCAAGCAGACAATGCACTTCGCCGGGCATGACGGAGAACGAAACACCAGCCAAAGCAATGACAGAGCCAAAATGCTTTTCGATGTTCTTCATCTCAACAATAGGTTTCGTCATGATCAGCGCTCCCCTGTGACGCGCTTGCGGATCATGTTGTTAAACAACACCGCGATCAGCAGCATGGAACCGAGGAAGACCAGATACCAGTCCTGATCGATATTGGTGTAGCTGAGGCCGATCAGCACCATTCCGAAGATGATGGAGCCGAAGAAGGCGCCAATTGCAGAGCCGTAACCGCCTGTCAGCAAACAGCCACCGATCACCGCTGCAATGATTGCCTCAAACTCCTTTTGGAAGCCACGGCGGGCGTCCGTTGAGCCTGCATCCATAACAGTCAGGATGGCAACAAGAGCTGCACAGCATGCGGTGAACATGAACAGGTACATTTTGACCTTGCGCACTGGTACACCGGAGTTGCTTGCCGCGTTGCTGTCGCCACCAGCTGCAAAGATCCAGCTGCCAAACGGAGAGCGAAGCAGAACCCAGGTTGCCAGAAGAGCCAGCAGA
The DNA here is from genome assembly GCF_001623095.1 of Pseudovibrio sp. Ad5. NCBI lineage: Bacteria > Pseudomonadati > Pseudomonadota > Alphaproteobacteria > Hyphomicrobiales > Stappiaceae > Pseudovibrio > Pseudovibrio sp. Ad5. The sequence continues at coordinate 2,842 of NZ_LMCH01000016.1, forward strand.
CCAAACCAGAGAATATCGACCGGGATGCCATCTACTTTCGGCTTGCCGGACTTGAAGGTGTCGATCCAGCCCGCTTCAGCCAGCCAGTAGAAGAATGGTGTGAACGCTTCTCCGCTAAAGAAGTCAGCAAGCCAGCTGCCTTCAAACTCTGCACGGATGCCGCGCAGCTGAGTGGAGCCGCCGGTTGCCGCTTTAAGGCCTACCAGAGACAGGCCGCGCAGGATAAACAGGAACGCAAGCGTTACAATGAAAGACGGTAAGCCCGTACGGATGACGATCTGTCCGTTGATGGCACCCATTGCAGCTGCCACGATGAAGGTGACAATAATCGCTGCATAGAGTGGCAGGTCGAAGGTGACCATTGCCGCGCCGAAAATCAGGCCTGTGAACGCAACCATAGAGCCAACGGAGAGATCAAACTCACCGCCGATCATGAGAAGTGCTGCCCCAATAGCCAGAATGCCGAGTTGGGCAGCAGGCGTCATGAAGTTCAGGATCCCCGCGAGGGTGAACATCTTAGGGTCAGCAGTAAAAAGAAAGAAGATTGTTACGAGAGCAAGGCCAGCAATGGCGCCAAGTTCAGGACGCTTCATGAGCCGGGAGATGAGCGAGACGTTTTTTACTCTTTCGTCCGCGCTCTCAACAGCAAGATCGGACATTTTATTTCCCTCAGTTTTGCATGACATGAGAGGGATGCGTGCACCCCTCCCACAGCAAAGCTCCTTAACGGATGCCTTGAGCGGACAGCTCTACAACCTGACCGGCTTTATCAGCGGTGATCAGGTTTGGACCGGATGGAACGTTGCCACCAGGGATAAGTCCGTACTCTGCATTGAGAGCGAGGAAGATAACAGGCAGGTAGCCTTGAAGGAACTGCTGCTGGTCGATTGCAAATGCTGCTTTACCGTCAGCAACTGACTGCAGGAAGCCTGCGGACATGTCGAAGGTTGCAACATTTACTTCGCCAGTGCGTCCAACTGCTTCAACAGCTGCCACTGCTGGCTCACCCACGAGAGAAGCACCAAGACCCATGATGGTGTCGATGTCTTCGTTGGATTGCAGAGTTGCCTTGATCTTCGCTTCAACTTCAGCTGGATCGTTATTTGTTGGAACAACAGTTACGTTGCCACCAAAGCCAGCTGCAAAACCGTCACAACGCAGGTCGAGGGACACATTGCCCACTTCCTGGTTGACGCAGATGCCGACTTTGCCGCCCATGTCAGCAAGTTTTTGGCCTGCTGCTTTACCGGCGTCATACTCGTCCTGGCCCACGTGCAACAAAGCACCGAAGCTTGCAGACACATCACTACCGGAGTTCATGGAGATAACTGGAATGCCAGCTTCCACTGCTTTGGTAATGGATGGGCCGAGCGCGTCACCATCAGGAATGGACACAACAATTCCGTCCGGCTCCTGAACGATTGCTGCATCAATCAGCTGGCTCATGGCCACCATGTCAAAAGTTTCTGGAGCACGGTAAGAAACGTTAGCGCCGCTGTCTTTTGCTGCTTTGTCTACACCGTTCTTAACAACAGACCAGAATGGGTCATTTGCCTGGCCATGGCTCACAACAATGATGTCAGCAGCCATTACAGCAGGTGCAGTCATGATCGCAGCAGCAGCTACGAACGCGCGTAAAGTCTTTTTCATATAAACCTCCCAAGATTGGCGGATGCCAATTTTAAGTCAGGGTTTCCCCTAGAAGTCCGGTGTTTATCTCGTCCACAAACACTGGAGTTCGAATGCGTTTCCGCACGAATTGTAGTGCTCAGCCGTCCCACGGGCAAAAGCACCCATCACCCCCATTATATCAACGCAAGCCTGATTGCGGCAAATCCGTGCTGAAACAGCACTTTAAAAGGGTGATGGACAGAGCACGTGTTACCGGCCCTACAATCGTAGAATTCATCCAAATTTGAGCAATTCGGAAAATTCATTCCAAATTTATAGAACGTACATTGCGGTTTTTCAAGTTTTGGAATAGATTTTTTTCATGACACAGAATTTAGACGCAATTAGCCCAGACATTCCCTCGGATTACGAGAGCCTGAAAGCTCGAATAAGTACTCTTTCAGACAGCATGCCCAAGCGCCTTTTGCAGTGCGCAAGATATGCTTTGGCGAATCCGGACAGAATCGCTCTTGGCACCACAGCCGAGATTGCCAGCGCTGCAGGCGTGCAGCCTTCTACTCTTGTTCGCTTTGCCCAAACGCTGGGATTTGACGGTTTCTCGCAGATGCAGCAGATCTTTCAGGGGCAGCTGGTTGGTCGCAACTCTGAATATACGGAGCGCCTGACGAAGATCCGCGAGAGTGGAACAAACACTCCAGGCAGCATTCTTGGCAACTTTGTTGAACGGTCCAAACAGTCGCTTGATGATCTGCTGCGCCAGGTCGACACGGTCGCTCTTGAGCGCTCCATTGAGGCACTGTCAGCTGCAGAAAACATACACTTATTAGGCCTGCGGCGTGCATATCCGGTCGTCAGCTACCTACACTATACATTGGGCAAGATGGGCGTGAGAACAAACCTGCTGGAATACACGGGTGGCATTCTGGAGGAACGCGTTCAGTTCATCAATGAGAACGACGCATTGTTTGTTGCGACCTTCAGCCCCTACTCTCCTGAGGTGGTTGAGTTTGCGAGCAAGGCCTTTGGCCGGGGTGTCTCTGTTATATCCTTGACCGACAGCGTTCTGTCTCCAATTGCCCGCGTTTCTTCAACTGTTCTGGAGGTTAATGAGGCCGAGCATGGCGCGTTCAGATCACTCTCCACAACCATGTGTCTTGCCACTTCTATCGCTGTTGCGGTTGGCGATGCACGAAAGTGGACGTCCCTCTCCTAGAGTATCTCTAAGGAATCAATAGGAAGCCGGCAAAGGACTGAATTTGGAAGTGAGCTTGTTTAAAATTTTGGAACAAAGCTCATTCTATTTTGAACAGATATTCCACTTGTGATTATTTTTGGAATATGTAATCTTTCAGGAAATGCTAGTACCTGATTGGGAGAATCCGTTGAAATCACTTGATGTCATCACAATCGGCCGGTCATCGGTCGACCTGTATGGAACGCAGGTTGGCAGCCGACTGGAAGACATGTCTTCATTCAATAAGTATGTCGGCGGCTCACCAACCAATATGTCAGTCGGAACAGCCCGTCTTGGGCTGAAATCTGCCCTTATCTCCCGCGTAGGGGATGAGCACATGGGCCGTTTCATCCGCGAACAACTGGTTAAAGAAGGCGTTTGCGTTGATGGTCTTGTTACTGACAAGGATCGCCTGACCGCCCTTGTTATTCTTGGCATTCGCGACAAAGAGCAGTTTCCGCTGATTTTCTATCGCGAAAACTGTGCCGACATGGCGCTGTGCGAAGATGATATTGATCCTGAATTCATCGCCTCAGCTGGTTGTGTGACTGTTACCGGTACCCATCTCTCGCACCCACGCACGGAAGCTGCTGTTCTAAAAGCGCTGCGTCTTGCGAAAGAGAACGGTTCCCGCACTGCTCTGGACATTGACTATCGCCCGAACCTTTGGGGTCTTGCAGGTCATGGTGATGGCGAAGAGCGTTTCATCGCCTCTGAAAAGGTGACCACTGAGCTGCAAAAGCACTTGCACCTGTTTGATCTGATCGTGGGCACGGAAGAAGAGTTCCACATCGCCGGCGGTTCTACCGACACTCTTGAAGCATTGAATGCTGTGCGCAAGGTCAGCAAGGCTGCTCTGGTTTGCAAGCGTGGCCCAATGGGCGCTGTGGTGTTTGAAGACGAGATTGGCACGAGCCTTGATGATGGCAAGTCCGGTCCGGGTTTCCCGATTGAGGTGTTCAACGTGCTTGGCGCAGGCGATGGCTTTATGTCTGGCCTGCTGCGCGGCTGGCTGAAAGATGAGACCTGGGAAACCACCCTCACCTATGCCAATGCATGCGGTGCGTTTGCTGTCTCCCGTCATGGCTGTGCCCCTGCTTACCCAAGCTGGGAAGAGCTGCAGTGGTTCCTTGATAACGGTTCCTCTGAGCATGCTCTGCGCAAAGATAAGAAGCTTGAGCAGATCCACTGGTCTACCAACCGCAAGGGTAAATGGTCCAACATGAAGGTGTTTGCCTTCGATCACCGCTCTCAGCTGGAAGACATGGCAGCCAAAGTTGGCGCATCCGAAGACAAGATCCCTGAGTTTAAAGAGCTTTGCCTTAAAGCTGCTCAGCAGGTTCGTGCTGGTGGTGACGACTACGGTATTTTGTGTGATGGCCGCCTTGGTGAGGAAGCTCTGTTCAAAGCAACAGGTTCTGGTCTTTGGATTGGCCGTCCGGTTGAACTACCGGGCTCTCGCCCACTGGAGCTGGAGATTGGTCCGGACCTTGGTTCGCAGCTGGCGGAATGGCCGGTTGAGCATGTGGTCAAGGTGCTGTGCTTCTACCATCCGGATGACAGCGCTGAGATGAAGGCCCGTCAGCAAGAGACCATTTTACGCCTTGCGCATGCATGCCGTGAAAATAATTTGGAATTTTTGCTGGAAGTCATCCCGTCCAAGGTTGGACCGGTTGATGATGATACCACCGCGACCATCATTCAGCGCTTCTATGATCTGGGTGTTTACCCTGACTGGTGGAAGCTGGAGCCTTTGAAGACCGATGCAGGCTGGCAGAAAGCGTGTGACGCGATCAAGACAAATGATCCCTGGTGTCGCGGTATTGTTGTTCTTGGCCTTGATGCACCAGCTGAGGAGCTTAGCGCGAGCTTTAAGGTTGCAGGCAAGTATGACCTTGTGAAAGGTTTTGCTGTGGGTCGCACTATTTTTGCTGAGGCTGCTGAGAAGTGGCTTGGTGGAAACATTTCTGACGAAGAAGCCATCGCTAACATGGCTGCAAAATTTGAAGGCCTCGGATCTGTCTGGGAGCAGGCCCGAATGGATAAGAAAGAAGTTGCATGAGCACGATCAGATTAACAGCCGCGCAGGCTCTGGTTCGCTATCTAGCAGCCCAGAAAACGCCTGAGGGAGACAGCTTTATTGCTGGGGTCTGGGCTATTTTCGGTCACGGTAACGTGGCGGGTCTTGGTGAAGCGCTTTATCACACGCAGGACACGCTGCCGACCTATCGCGGTCACAACGAGCAAGGTATGGCCCATGCGGCTATTTCCTATGCCAAGGCATCCAACCGTCGCCGTGCGATGGCTGTGACGACCTCCATTGGTCCGGGCGCGACCAACATGGTGACTGCTGCTGCGCTGGCTCACGTGAACCGCCTGCCGGTTCTGCTGATGCCAGGTGATGTGTTTGCCAACCGTGCACCGGATCCAGTGCTTCAGCAGATTGAAGACTTTCAGGATGGCACTGTCAGCGCGAATGACTGTTTCCGCCCTGTAAGCCGTTACTATGACCGTATCCAGCGCCCTGAGCAGCTTTTGACAGCTCTGCCACGCGCCATGGCGGTTATGACTGATCCGGTTGAGTGCGGTCCTGTTACTCTGGCCATGTGTCAGGACGTACAGGCTGAAGCTTATGACTGGCCTGTGAGCTTCTTTGAAGAGCGCACCTTGCACTTCCGCCGCCCTGCACCTGATGCAGCTGAGTTGGAAACTGCGGTTGCTGCAATCCGCGCTGCGAAGAAGCCGATGATCATTGCTGGTGGTGGTGTTCACTACTCTCTGGCAACGGATGATCTGAAGAGCTTTGCCGAGACGCACAATGTACCCGTTGCTGAAACGCAGGCTGGCAAGTCCGCTCTGCCATGGGATCATGAGCTGAATCTGGGCAGTGTTGGTGTGACCGGCTCTTCTGCTGCGAACGCTGTTGCTGAAGGTGCTGATCTGATCATTGCAGTCGGCACACGCCTTCAGGACTTCACGACAGGGTCCTGGGCACTGTTTAAGAACCCGGATCGTCGTATTTTGCAGCTGAACGCAGCTTCTTATGACACTGGCAAGCACAATGCACTTCCGCTGGTGTGTGATGCACGTGTTGGCCTGCAGGCTCTCAGCCAAAACCTGGGTAGCTGGAAGGCCGAGACCGAGACTGCGTCTCACCTTGCGACCTGGCTCTCTGCCGTTGAGAATGCAACGGCAGCCCCCGAGGGCGGCAATGAGTTGCCAACTGATGCGCAGGTGATTGGTGCTGTTCAGCGTGCGTCCAATGCAGACACCACTGTTGTGTGTGCGGCTGGTGGCCTGCCGGGCGAGCTGCACAAGCTCTGGAAGACCGATAAGCCGGGTGGTTACCATCTGGAATACGGCTTCTCCTGCATGGGCTACGAGATTGCCGGTGGTCTTGGCGTGAAGATGGCCAAGCCTGAGAACGAAGTGGTCGTCATGGTTGGCGATGGCAGCTACATGATGATGAACTCCGAGCTGGCGACCTCCGTCATGCTGGGTCACAAGATCATTCTGGTTCTGCTGGACAACCGCGGTTATGGCTGCATCAACCGTTTGCAGATGGCAACCGGTGGTGACAACTTCAACAACCTGTTGGATGACGCCTACCACGTTGAGCCATCCAACATTGATTTTGCAGCACATGCGGGTGCAATGGGGGCAACCTCTGAGCACGTGAAGAGCATTGAAGAGCTGAGTGAAGCTCTGGAGCGCGCAAAAGCCAGCACCAAGTCCTACTGCATTGTGATCGACACTGATCCGCTGCCAACCATGCCGGAAGGTGGCCATTGGTGGGATGTAGCTGTGCCAGAAGTATCAAAAAGAAAAGAAGTTAATGAAGCTCGCAAGGGCTATGAGCATGCGCTGACCAATCAGCGTTTGGGGGACTAAGGCCAATGATCCGTTACGGAACCAACCCAATTGCGTGGAGCAATGACGACGACCGTACTCTTGGTGCGCACATTTCTCTGGAACAGTGCCTGAAAGAAGCCGGTGAAATCGGCTTTGACGGCATTGAAAAGGGCCACAAGATGCCAACCGAGCCAGCTGCTTTGAAAGCTGCGCTCGACCCGCATGGTCTTGCCTTTGTTTCTGGCTGGCATTCCCTGAACCTGTTGGCTCACAGCGTTGAAGAGGAAAAGAAGGCTATCCAGCCGCACCTCGATCTGCTCAAAGCCATGGGCTGTAAGGTTTGCATCACCTGTGAGACTTCCAACGCGATCCACGGCGCTGATGATACCCCGCTGGCAGACAAGCCTGTGCTGGCTGATGACCAGTGGGCGAAGTTTGGCGCTGATGTTGAAGCGATTGCTGCTTACTGCGCGCAGCAGGGTATCTCGCTCGTTTACCATCACCACATGGGTACTGTGGTACAGAGCGGTGAAGAGATTGATCGCTTTATGGACGTGACCGGACCGAACACCTACCTGCTGCTGGACACTGGCCATGCATGGTTTGGTGGTGCAGATCCGGTTGAAGTTGCCAAGAGGCATATGGCGCGTGTACGCCATTTGCATGCGAAGAACGTTCGCCCGACTGTCCGCGCACAGGTTGAAGGCGAGCGCCTGAGCTTCCTGGAAGGCGTCCGCCGCGGTGTGTTCACCGTTCCTGGCGATAAAGAAGGCGGCGTTGATTTTGAACCTGTGCTGAAGGTTGCAGCCGAGCATGGCTATGAAGGCTGGCTGGTGATTGAAGCAGAGCAGGACCCTGATCAGCGCAATCCGTTCACATACCAGAGCATGGGCCTGAAAGCACTGCGTGAGATGGCTATCAGCGCTGGTCTTGATAAGAAGGTAGTCGCATGAGCAAGCTTCTCGTAAAACCCAATGGTACAGAGGGCAAGGTGCATGACATCACGCCTGAATCTGCCGGTTGGGGCTACGTAGGTTTTGGCCTTTATCATCTGGAACCGGGCGCAAACGCCAAGGAGCTGATGAAGGGTAAAGAAGCCATTCTGGTTATCGTAGAAGGCAAAGCCTCCATCACTTCTGATGGTCAGGATTTTGGTGTGCTTGGTGAGCGTAAGAACGTGTTTGAACGCATCAAGCCATGGTGTGTGTACGTTCCTGCCGGAGCTGAGTGGAGCGCAACTGCTGTTACCAAGCTGACACTGGCTGTGTGTACTGCCCCTGCAAAAGACGGCAGCTACCCTGCCCGCGTGATTGGCCCGGATGATATTCCAAGTGTTGAGCGCGGCGTTGGTGCCAACACCCGCTACATCCACCCGATTGCCATGGAAGACCAGGACTTTGCAGAGAGCCTGCTGGTGACTGAGGTTTACACCCCTCAGGGCAACTGGTCGTCTTATCCTCCGCATCGTCATGATGAAGATAACTTCCCGGAAATGACCTATCTGGAAGAGACGTACTACCACCGTCTCAACCCGGACCAGGGTTTCGGCTTCCAGCGTGTGTTCACTGAAGACGGTGAGCTGGATGAGGCGATTGCCATGTCCAGCGGGGATGTTGTGCTGGTTCCAAAAGGGCACCACCCTTGCGGCTCTCCGTATGGCTACGAAATGTACTATCTGAATGTGATGGCTGGCCCGATGCGCAAATGGCGCTTCCAGAACCACCCTGACCACGACTGGATTGCACAGCGCGACGCAAAACCTGCGGACGCCTAAGGCACCTGATATCCGCGTGTTCCCACTGATATGTCCTTGGGAGCACGCGTTTAATAAGCGCGTAGGTTCTGCGGAAACCACCAGGCATTCGTTGGAGATGCGCGATATAAACGCTGTTGTGAAAGATAAGCTATGACTGTTTCAATTGGCCTGTTGGGAGCTGGCCGTATTGGCAAGACCCACGCAAAAGCTGTGAGCCAGCTTGAAAATGCCAAGCTGGCTGCTGTGTTCGACCCGTTTGAAGATGCTGCAAAAGAGATTGCAGCTCAGACAGGTGCACGCGTTGACGGCCTTGACGCCATCATGAATGATCCGGCTATTGATGCTGTGATCATTGCGACCCCAACCGATCTGCATGCTGAGCAGATTGAGCAGGCTGCGCGTGCTGGTAAGGCAATCTTCTGCGAAAAGCCAATCCATCTGGACGGCGACCGTGTGCGCGAATGCCTCAAGGTTGTTGAAGAGACTGGCGCAAAACTGATGGTTGGCTTCAACCGTCGTTTTGACCCGAACTTCGCTGAAGTGAAGCGCCAGATTGAAGCTGGAGTGATTGGTGACGTTGAGATGGTTCAGATCACCTCTCGTGACCCTTCCCCGCCACCAGTCGACTACGTGAAGCGCTCTGGTGGTCTGTTCAAAGACATGATGATCCATGACTTTGACATGGCTCGCTTCCTGCTTGGCGAAGAAGTTGTTGAAGTAAACGCCATGGGCAGCGCAATCGTATCTGAAGAGATCGGTGCTGCTGGTGATGTGGACACGGCAACTGCAACGCTGAAGACAGCAAGCGGCAAGATCTGCACCATCACCAACTCCCGCCGCGCCACTTACGGCTACGACCAGCGCGTGGAAGTGCACGGTTCCAAGGGTATGGTGTCTGCAGAAAACATGCGCACCACCACTGTGACTGTTGCAAATGGTGACGGCTACACCGCTGAGCCACTCATGGACTTCTTCATGGAGCGCTATGAAGCAGCTTACCGCATTGAGCTGTCGGCATTCGTTGACGCTTTGACCAGTGGTTCTGAGATCTCACCAAACGGCTTTGATGGCCTGAAGGCTCTCGAACTTGCTGAAGCTGCAACTGCAGAAGTTGCCAAAGCACGCGATCTCGCAAACGCTTAAGTTCAGTTAGATATACAAATACGAAAAGGGCCGATGCATTGCACCGGCCCTTTTTTTATTGTTTCCAAAACTTTGGCTTATGCCATGGCTGCCTGACGGCGGACGGTGGCGATGCGGAAGCGGTTGGCGACGTAGGCGCCGTCAGTGAGGCTGGCGTTGCCTGCCGGGTTGGCGCCGGTAACGTGGAAGTCAGAGTAAGCTGCTGACTGGTTCACATAGATGTTGCCAGTGAGGTTTACAGAAAGCGGTGCGCCTGCCCATGCGTAGGCATCAGTGGCCTGATCAATCACCTCTTCCTTTGTTGAGTACAGCGCTGCAGTGATTGCACCGTGGCTCTTGGCTGAACCCGCTGCTCGGGCGATGGCATCGTCAATGTCATCACAGGCAATGATGAAGGAGATCGGGCCGAAGCGCTCCTGCATATAGGCTTCTTCCTCTTTAGAATCGACAGCCACAACAGTTGGTGTTGCAGAGCGTGCGCCATTCATGCCTTCCACTGGCTCGGATGAGCGGATCACTTTGCCCAGTTTTCCTGCTGCAAAAATGCGTTCCAGTGTGGACGGGTTCTGCACGGCACCAAGGATTGTAGCTGCGCGGGCCGGATCGCCGAGAAGCTTGTCCAACGAGATTTTGATGGCTTGCGCCACTTCCTCAAAGCTCTTCTTGCCGTCATTGGTTTCAATGCCATCACGGGGAACGAAGATGTTCTGCGGTGTGGTGCACATTTGACCGGAATAGAGCGACAGTGAGAACGCGATGTTGCTGGCCATGCCGCGCAGGTTGTCGGTCGATTCAATCGTAATCGCGTTGACGCCTGCTTCCTCGGTGTAAACCAATGCATCGCCTGCATTTTCACGCACCCATGCCCCAAAGGCATTGGAGCCGGTGAAGTCGATGATTTTTACAGCATCATTGGTCACCAGTTCCTTGGTTTTTGGCGCATCCGCGGTATCAGCAGCCAGCATCAGCACGTTTGGATCAAAGCCTGCTTCTTTCAGCACTTCGCGGCCAATCTGAATGGAGATGGCCATTGGCAGGATCGCCATTGGATGCGGCTTGATGATGACCGGATTGCCGGTAACGAAGCTTGCGAACATGCCTGGATAGGTGTTCCAGGTTGGGAAGGTTGCACAGCCGATAACCAGCGCGACACCGCGTGGCACAACGCGGAACTTCTTGTCGAGCACGATCGGGTCATGTTTGCCCTGCGGCTTTGTCCAGGTCACCTCGGTCGGTGTCTGGGTCATTGCGTCATAAGCATAAGCGACGGCTTCCAGTCCCCTATCCTGCGCGTGTGGGCCACCTGCCTGAAACGCCATCATGAAGGCCTGACCGGAAGTGTGCATCACCGCGTTAGCGATGAGGAATGACTTTTTGTTGATGCGAGCCAGCATTTCCAACGCAACGCCAACGCGCTCTTCAACGGTGGCCTTCGCCCAGCTCTTGCCTGCTTCTGAGGCTGCTTTGACCAGCTCTGCGGGATCAGCATCTTCATAGGTGACACCCAGCTCTTTGCCATAGGGAGACGATTCTGCGCCTGTCCAGTTGCCGTTGGTTGGCTGGCCCAGTGCGAATGGCTTGCCGAGAATCCCCTCAAATTCTGCAAGCTGATCGTCTTTTGCTGTTTCACCATAGATCTTACCGGATGCAATCTCAGGATAAGCAGACCAGTAGTCTCTTGATTTACTTGTCTTTACTGCTTGAAAGAGCGTGTCTTTGTGCGTTTCAAAAAAGTTACTCATTGTTCCTCCTCGAAAAACCTGCGCCTACCGCAGTGCTTCTTCGACCAATGTGTGAGTTGAATTCCAATTGACAGCGGTTTCACTTCCAGACAATAATTTACCGACCGGTCAGTCATTTCAAGCAAAAAGTGCTAGAACCATCGACCAGCCTACGAAGTGATTAGGTTTTCCAGAGGGCTCTCCTCATGAATTTGGAAGTTCATTGAAGGAGATTCGGTGGTTCACTGGGGAGTGATGATTGATCTATTTGGAGGGAGAAACCATGAGCGAGACCACTGTCATTTCCGAGCAGAGCATTTTGGTGGATGTGAATGACAACTACCACGTGATTACGCTGAACCGCCCTGACAAGCTGAACTCGTTCAATGACGAGATGCATCGCGCGCTCTATGCGGCGCTGGAAGCTGCGGACGCAGATGACAACTGCCGCGCCATTTTGCTGACGGCTGCAGGCAAAGGGTTCTGCGCAGGTCAGGACCTTGGAGATCGCGTTAAGCCAACAGCGGACTCCCCTCCACCCGATCTTACTCAGACTATCGGCGATTTTTACAATCCCCTCATCCGCAAGCTGAAGTCGATCAACATGCCGATCGTGTGTGCGGTCAATGGGGTGGCAGCTGGTGCAGGTGCCAACATCGCCATGGCTTGTGACATTGTGATTGCTTCTGAAAAAGCCAAGTTTATTCAGGCGTTTGCCAAAATCGGGCTGGTGCCGGATTCTGGCGGCACTTACTTCCTACCACGGCTTGTCGGCTCTGCCCGTGCGCGCGGCCTTGCCATGCTCGGCACACCTATCACCGCTGCGCAGGCCGCGGAATGGGGCATGATCTGGAAGTGCTCTTCTGCCGAGACCTTTCTGGAAGAAGCCACTGCCATGGTGCAGGAGTTTTCTGTTGGACCAACCATCGGCCTTGGTCTGATCAAGCAAGCGCTGAATGCGTCTGAAGGCAACACGCTGGATGAACAGCTTGATCTGGAGCGGGATTACCAGGGCGAAGCCGGACGGACACCGGATTATCTGGAGGGCGTGACGGCCTTCATGGATAAGCGGGCTCCAAAGTATTCAGGCAAGCGCTGATGAACAAGCAGGACTTGGCGGAGGCCGTTGCGGCCTCCATGTGGGACGAAGATGAAGCAACGCAAGCGCTTGGGATGACGCTGGACGAGATTGCACCCGGACGGGCTGTGATTTCCATGAAGGTGTTAGAGCGCATGACCAACGGGCACAAAACCTGTCATGGTGGGTACATTTTTACCCTTGCGGACAGCGCCTTTGCGTTCGCATGCAACAGCCACAACCAGCGTGTTGTCGCCTTTCAGTGTTCCATCACGTATCTCGCCCCAGCCTTTGAGGATGATGTTTTAACGGCAACTGCCGAGGAACTTACCGTGCAAGGCCGATCCGGCATTTACGACATTCATGTGCGCAATCAGGATGGCGCGCATATTGCAGAATTTCGCGGAAACTCGAGGACCATCAAAGGGACTCATATCGAGTTAAGCACCTAGTTTTTATGGATAACCAGCATTTGAGGAGGAGAAAATGTTGGAGGTTGAAGAACGCAGGCCCGATCTGGAGCCTATTGAAACGGCTGCGCGGGAGGACCTTGCCGCACTGCAACTGGAGCGCATGCGCTGGTCAGTGCGGCACGCCTATGAGAACGTAAAGTTCTACAAAGACAGTTTTGATGCAGCTGGCGTGCATCCTGATGATCTGCAAAGCCTTGCTGATCTGGCGAAGTTTCCTTTCACCACCAAGCAGGATTTGCGCGACAATTATCCGTTCGGAATGTTTGCTGTTCCGGAAGAGGATATCTGCCGTATACATGCATCCTCTGGCACCACTGGCAAACCAACCGTTGTTGGCTACACCAAGAAAGACATTGAAACCTGGGCTGGTGTGGTTGCGCGCTCCATTCGTGCAGCAGGCGGTAAGCCGGGTGACAAAGTGCACATCGCCTATGGGTACGGGCTGTTTACGGGCGGTCTGGGTGCGCACTACGGCGCGGAAGCGCTTGGCTGTACCGTTATACCAATGTCGGGCGGCATGACAGAGCGGCAGGTGCGGCTCATTGAGGATTTCAAGCCTGAGATCATCATGGTCACCCCGTCTTACATGCTCTCCATTTTGGATGAGTATCGCAAAGAAGGCCTTGATCCGCGCAAGAGTTCCATCAAGATCGGCATCTTTGGAGCTGAGCCGTGGACCAACTCCATGCGCGAAGAGATTGAACAAGCCTTCGACATGCATGCGGTTGATATCTATGGCCTTTCAGAGGTTATGGGTCCGGGTGTGGCGCAGGAGTGTGTGGAGACCAAAGACGGTCTGCACATCTGGGAGGATCACTTCTATCCGGAGATCATTGATCCGGTAACTGGTGAGGTTCTGCCGGATGGATCAGAAGGTGAGCTGGTGTTTACTACGCTGACCAAGGAAGGCCTGCCGATCATCCGCTACCGCACCCGCGACCTGACCCGCCTGATGCCGGGCACAGCCCGCAAGATGCGGCGTATGGAGAAGATCACTGGTCGCTCTGATGACATGATGATCGTACGTGGTGTGAATGTGTTCCCGACCCAGATTGAGGAGCAGATGCTGCGCTGTGACGGGCTCTCCCCTCACTACCAGATCCAGATTGCCCGCAAGGGGCGTATGGACCAGCTGACCGTCAACGTGGAAGCCGCTGCACATGCAACGTCTGACGCTGATCGTCTGGCAAGTGCCAAGGAACTGGCGGTTCATGTGAAAAACAACATCGGAATTTCGGTTGGGGTAGACGTGGGCCTGCCAAATTCCATAGAACGAAGCCAAGGCAAGGCCACGCGGGTTATCGACCTGCGGCCTAAAGAAGATTAACGGAATTAAAAAGCATGGCGCGCACCAGAGCAGCGGATTATGACGACAAACGCAAATCCATCTTAAAGTTATCGGCGCGCGCCTTCGCGCAGCAAGGCTATGACAAAACCTCAATGGCACAGCTCGCCAAGATCTGTGGTTTCTCCAAGGCTTTGCTCTATCACTATTACGAGAACAAAGAGACGCTGCTGATCGACATCATCAGCGCTCACCTTGAAGAGCTGGTGGAGGCGGTGGAAAGTGTTGCTCAGGCAGAGCCGGACCCATTGGAACGCTTACGCGGCCTGTGCCGTGCTTTACTGCTGGCTTATGAGGACGCAGATTCTGAGCATAAGCTGCAGATCAACGAGCTGTCCTTTCTTCCAACTGAGAAGAAGCAGGACATCATTGAGCTGGAGCGCAAACTTGTTGCCATCTTCGCCAAGGCAGTTGCGGCCACAAACCCGCAGTTTGGCGATGGTAGTGCCCTGATCAAGCCCGTGACCATGAGCCTGTTTGGCATGCTCAACTGGTCTTATCTGTGGTTTAAACCGGGCGGCGACCTGACCCGCGAAGGTTACGCGGATCTGGTGGTGCAGTTGTTGCTAAACGGCTCGCAATCCATACAAGGTACGGCGGCGAGCTAAGCCTCGCCTGCTCCCGATATCGCCGGTTTCCTAAGTCATCAGCTCTCCGATGCGTAGTACCTTCACCATGCTGGGGGATCTCCAGTTGAGGCTGTGGCATCTGTTGAGTGACGGGCAGGCTTTGCGGTGTGCGATGCCTGCCTTTTTCCCAAATGCCTTATTGCAGTAAAAATGCAGCTTGCAAGACTCTTCTATTTTTCCGAGAGTTACGGGAAGACTCAAGGAACAGACCCATCATGAAAACAGAACGCGAAAAGATGGAAGCGGGTGAATGGTACACCTGCATCGATGACGAGCTGGAAACGCTGCGGCAAGCGGCCTACCACGCTATACATGAGCATCGCACGCTGCACCCGAGCAAGCGTGGCTGGATAAGCCCTGCCCTACGTGCGCTGCTTGGCAGTTCCACCGACAGCACAATCATCGAGGCGCCGTTTCATTGCGCTTATGGCATCAACATTCATTTGGGAGAACGGGTTTTCCTCAATGCGGGTTGCACCATTTTGGATACAGCGCCTGTGCGAATTGGTGACCAGACCATGCTTGGGCCGAATGTGCAGATCTATTGCGCCCAGCACCACAAGGATGCAGAGAAGCGCTGTGCGGGACTGGAAGTCGCAAAGCCGGTGACCATTGGCAAGCGAGCATGGATTGGCGGGGCTGCGATCATCATGCCGGGCGTGATTATTGGTGATGAGGCCATTGTTGGCGCAGGCAGTGTGGTGACCAAAGATGTACCCGCCGGAGCCACCGTGGTAGGTAACCCCGCGCGGGTGAGAGGCTAACCCTCTAAAGAGAAACTGGCTGCCGGTGTTCCCATGCAGCCAGTTTGGATCGGGGTCAGGCTTCCAGCGTTTGTTGCCCGGCTTCTGCCTTTGGGGCTGCTAGTCTCTTCCCAAACCACATTCTGCTGATGAGGTTATCTCGCAGGATAAACTGGTGAAACGCCCATCCAACAACATGCAGCACAAGCAAAGCAGTCAGCACGTTCGCGATGACACCATGGGCGACACGTGCCGGATACACTGTGAGATCTTCTGGGAGTGGGGCTCCGGAGCCGCCCAGCGTTATTGCAAAGAGATCAGCGTTATAGGCCATAACGAGACCGGAGAGCACCATACCTGCAACCAGCGCATACATGGCCCAATGGGTCAGCCCAGCGGCAGTGTTGAGTGCAGCTTTTCCCGTGTCTGCTTTTGCAGGCTTTGTTGTCACTAAACGGGTGATGAGGCGCAGAAGGATGAGCACGCCGATGGTCATGCCCCAGATGATATGCCCAGTCATACCAGTGAGTTTTTGCGGGTCAGTGCTTTCCATAGCTGCCATCATGGGCCCTCCCACCACCAGCGCCATAAATATCATCAGGGCGAGGATCCAGTGCAAGGCTACTAAGGCCGGGTGATAGCGTGTTGTCATCGGGTGTTCCAATCATCAATCTTCAACGGAACCGGCGGTGGGTTCCTGATTATGTCTGGAGTGCATTTTACGTTACCTAATGAGAACAAGAATGATATAATAAGAAACAAGGCATTACCCTGATGTAACAAGAGAGACACCATGAGGTCACTGGACTGGGAGCTGTTGCCGTCTTTTCTTGCTGTTGCGCGGGCGGGCAGTTTGAGAGCGGGCGCTGAGTTGCTCCATACTAACTATGGCACTGTGAACCGCAACATTCAGGCTCTTGAGGCCAGTTATGGCGTGGCATTGTTTAGTCGCTCCACCAAAGGCTTCAAGCTGACTGATGCCGGCGAAACCGTGCTTCCGTTTGCCGAGCAGGCAGAACAGGTGATCATCAATGCGCGCAAACGTGTTGAGGCGCTGGACAAGAGCGAAGCGGGGACGCTCCGCTTTTCTGTCACGCCCACGTTTGCCTATGATGTGATTTCTCCAATCATCAGCAGGTTTCAGGAGGCCTATCCTGATATTCAGGTGGAGCTGAGGCTCACTTCTGCCGTTGAGGAGATCAACAAGGACGAGACAGATGTCTCTCTGCGTGCGGCCTATGAAGTGAGCGAGGATGTGGTTGCCCGCAAACTCTACCCCATAGCCATCGGCATCTATGCAAGCCAGGCCTACATTGACGCTGCGTTTGCGCAGTCCGGACCGCAAGGCTCTGGTCTTTCCTGGATCGGTTGGCCAGGTGACGCACACACGACCAACTGGGTAGCTCAAAGCCCCTTCCCTCATGCTGACATCCGGCACATGGTGTCCGATGGATATATGCGCCTCCGATTGTTGAGAGAGAACTGCGGTCTCTCTTACCTCCCTGTGGTTTTTGAACGGTTCTTTCCTGATTTGTGCCGCGTGCCCGGCACCAAGACTGAGTTGGGGCAGTCGCTTTGGATTGTGCTTCATGCAGACCTGCGCAAAACCGTCCGCATCCGCCGCTTTGTGGATTTTCTGGCTGAGGAACTCATGGCCCTGCGAGAGGACATGCAAGGCGAACTTTACAGGCGCTAAAGCAGTTCGCTTAAGTGCTGGTCACAATAAGCTCAATTGCAGGTTGGTAAAGCTGCGTATAGGCTGTGGGCATCTGATCATTCCAGCAAACATAAGTGACCTATGAAACTGTTTTACGCTCCCGGCACCATTTCAATTGCCGTTGCCATTGCCCTTGAAGAATCCGGTGTCCCTTACACCACGCACAAGATCGACTTTAAGAACCCGGAGGTCAGCCGTCCGCAGCTGTTAGAGGTGAACCCGAAGGGCCGTGTTCCTGTTCTGGTGACAGACCATGGCGTTTTGACAGAGGCCGGTGCGCTGCTCGATTACGTTGCTGATCTTGCCCCGGATGACAGTCTGAAGCCTTCGGATCCTTACAAGGCCGCCAAGATGCGGGAGGCCATGTACTATCTGGCTTCCACCATGCATGTGAACCATGCCCACAAACTGCGCGGTGCCCGTTGGGCAGACAAGGAAGCCAGCTGGGACGACATGCGCGCCAAGGTGCCGGAAACCATGACTGCCTGCTGCGCCTATGTGGAAGAGAACATCGTCACCGGCCCTTACGTGCTTGGCGACACCTTCAGCATTGCTGATGCCTACCTTTACGTGGTCAGCACCTGGCTTAAAGGCGATGGTGTGGACATCACACCGTTTCCAAAGCTCCACGCCTTCCAGAAACTGATGGAAGAGCGGGATTGCGTGAAAGCGGTGAAAGCTGCGGGGATGCTGGGTTAAGCTCCTGACCCAAACAGGGCAGCTGCCGCTTTACATCCGAGGCAGCTGCTTTGCATTGGCTCAATACCAATTGGGCGTTTTAGTTGACCACCTCAAATGCAATTTCTCCGTTATGGAGAAAACAACATTTGGTGAAAACCGCCAGATCAACCGGATTGGGAAGACGAATATCAGACAGGTCCGGCAAGGGTTTCATTGCCAGATCGAAGTCCCTTTGAATCTGCGAAATCAAGGTGATAACGATCCCTGTTTTCCTTGCAAACTCTTTGAGCTCATTCAGCTGCAAGGAGAGTTCGGGGTTTTGGCGTTTTTGATCGAGCAGCTGCAGGTAATCAATAACAACTAGCGTCTTTGAGGGCGCATGCCGAAGTTCATTGATGATGTAGCGGGCACAAATCTCATCAGAGCAATCCAGATGGAAAGCCTCCCTCATCTGAGCAGGATTATAGCCGAGCTGGGATACACGCTTCAAAACATCTGCAGGCGTATACTCAAGGGTAAAAAAGTAACTCTCGCCCCCTGCTCTGCCAGCTTGAATGGCCAGTTCCAATCCAAACAGAGTTTTGCCCTGGCCCGGACGTGCAGCAATTAAAACAAGGTCTCCGCAGTCTAACTGGCGAAGGCATTTTTGAGCGCGGCCAGACCGTGAGCCAGAAACCGACAGGTGGCTCCAGCTGCTATAGCCTTCTTTTTGCGCGAGCTGATCCAGCGCCGCATGCAGTGGCATGCCACTTTCGCGTGCGGTTAACTTCGCTTGTCTTTTCAGCTGGTGAACAGGACTGGACAGTTTCATTGAAGAACCCTCTCTTCAGAGCATACATTGCAGTCCCTCCTTATGCGCTTGCTCGAACAGTATGGTTCTGATCCTGACGTCCTACATGTGCAATGCTTCCCGGATTGGAGGGCGGAGGCTTGGACTTAGCCTTGCTGCAAGGATAGAAATCTGGCTTACCGCAATCAAGAGGCAGATGTGTTTTTCAACATGCTGCTGAGAAGACCCAGCTGCAGCCGGTTGCTCAAAGATCAAGCCGATAGACAGCTTGCTGCTCGCCAAATCGTTCAAGTTGCCGGGTTTGTTGCATGCCCAGTTTTTGTAGCAGGCGGATGGAGCGGGTGTTTTGAAGTTGGGTTTCAGCGAGAAGGGATGTCAGGTTCAGCTCCTGCATAGCGAATGGCAGGAACGCTTTGAGGGCTTCCTCTGCATATCCCTGCCCCCAATGTTCCGGCAGGAACTCGTAGGAGACTTCCATGTCTTCTCCTTGATGATAAGGAGCTAGACTGAGCAGGCCGAGGAACTCGTTGGTTCTGCTGGATCGCACTACAGCATGATACACCCCTGCTT
This sequence comes from Pseudovibrio sp. Ad5, assembly GCF_001623095.1. Classification (NCBI taxonomy): domain Bacteria; kingdom Pseudomonadati; phylum Pseudomonadota; class Alphaproteobacteria; order Hyphomicrobiales; family Stappiaceae; genus Pseudovibrio; species Pseudovibrio sp. Ad5. The sequence goes on from NZ_LMCH01000016.1 coordinate 22,206, forward strand.
CAGCAACCACCCTTGCACATCGGGTTTCGATAGCTTCAGGGCTTTGTTTTCCTCCCAGAAACATTCTTGTTTGCTCATTGGCGAACAGTCGTCGGAGTGCGGTTTTATCTGAATGCGTTGGCTGGGAGAGTGAGCAACGTTTGGTGGCAAGATACATAGTCCCCTCCCCTACACCCCCAGCTTGACCACCACGTTGAGGAGTGTGTCGCGGAGGGATTGGACTTCTTCTTTGGTGAGGTTTTGATAGATGACGCGGCGGTCGCCGGCCATGACACTTTCCATGGCTTTTTCCACGGTGGTTTTGCCTTTGTTGGTCAGGCGTACGATCTTGCTGCGTTTGTCGGTATCGTGATCAATGCGCGTGACGAGGCCATCAAATTCCAGCTGCTTAAGGATCTTGGTCATGCCGCCTGAAGTCATCAGCAGAGCGCGGTACAAATCACTGGGGGACATTTCCCATGGCTCAGGACGGCCTCGCAGTGCCACCAGCACCTCAAAGGCGCCGTTGGTCAGGCCATAGACCTCCAGCTCTTTTGTGCAGTTCTGATCGAGGATTTCGCTGAACCGGTTCATACTCAGAAACAGCTCGGTTTCTACAGAGACAGCTTCTGGCCAGTTCTGGCGCATCTGTTCCAGGGCTTTGCCCATTGGGTAGGCTTTCGACATGAGATCCTCATCTGTCGGAGAGCAATAGAGCCTCATACCGACAAGCTATTCGATTCCGGGAAGTGTGCCGATACCGATCACATAGCAGAAAATTAAGTTGCATATTGACATGCGTCAAAATTGCTTCCACGGCAACTTTCTAAGTTATAAAATGTCATAGCTGTGAGGATTTCTCCGTCAGTCTGAGCAGTTTGTGAACGCCACAGGTCGGTCAACCCTGCAACCTCTGGCGGTCAGAGGTCATCGAGGGTGGGGCCGTAGGTTGTCGCTGTTTTCGGCGAAATTGCCTGGAACTTTAATCTTGCCCATATGCGCAGGTGCGTTTATTGCGATTGCATCAACCGCCTTATTCTCTTGCAGCAACAACCAATGATATTAGCTTTTCAAACTCGCGCCGAGCGATAAAGCGATGCTCGATGCAATATTCAGTTTCGCGGGCGGCGGGTTTGCGGCATGAGAGAATTAGCTGCATTATCGCCTCTTCTCCGGTCATTTTTTCACTAAGGGTCAGGGGTAAAAATCGCTTCAGGAACTCGGTGGTGTCTGACTGGTGGACGATGACCGTATTCCATTTTGGGATCACTATGAGTGCCTGATTTCCCAGCCCCCACGCCCAGAAAGTCCCCTCAGGCAAACCAGTTTCTTCTGCGGGTATCCACCACAGATATCCATGCCCGTTTCGCAGCCCGCCAAAGCCTGTTTCAGTGAAATCGGTCGTAATGAGGTCTATCCAGTTTTCAGCAAGAATGCGTTGTCCACCAGCAGCTCCGCGATTGAGGTAGAGACTACCAACTCTTGCCAGATCACGCGCAGACAATTTGAACATTGCTGCCCTATGTTCGGACTGCTGAGGATCAAACATATAAGACACGGCAGAGCGATCAAAGTCTTGCATCCCGACAGGTTGTGCGATCCCGATATCAAACAACTCTGCAATCCCGGAGCCTGTTGCCTTCTCAAAGACTGTCGTCAGCGCGTTATAGTCCCAGTTGTTGTAAGCCCAGATGGTACCCGGCTGGTTTTCTGCATACCCTAAACGCCTGTCTATATCCGCTTGCAGGCTACCTGATGCGGCTGCAGGGTGGTTAATACCTGAAACACTTCGCAGCAAATGGCGCACGGTTGTTTGTCGCTGCAACTGCGTTAGCGGAACCGGGGCATCATCAATGCCCAGTTCCAGCAGCGTCGCCTCAAGGCGCAGTTCGTTTGTATGCGAAGCCAGTTGCTGACCAACCAGAGCGCTCAGAAGCGATTTTCTTATCGAATGAACACTATAGGATTTTGAGAGATCACCGAATGCGCCAACCCTTTGACCATTGGTGACGATCATGAAGCTGTCAGTGCTCAAACCGGCAGCATAGTTAAAAACTGCGTCCAGCCTCTTTGGGTCCCAACTCAAATCTTCGATCTTAGCTGCGTCAAGTCGGGTTACGTTCAGGTTTCGGATGGGCCGTTCCTGACCTCCTGGTCCACGTTCTCCGGTCTCTATGAGATAAGTCAGTACGGATGCAGCAACCAGCACAACGGCGAGCGCAACTAGCAGATAACGGCGTTTCATAGGAAGCACACTCTCGAAAATTCACTCTTTGGAATTCATTAAAATCAATAGAGATTCGTTTCCAAATCAACCCAAAGTCAGCCACAGTCCGGGAAAATAGTAAACCAGGAATTTGCATTTGGATAGAACCGCAGAGCGGTGGCAGCTTTGAACTCTGCCGGACCGATCTCTAATATGACATTTCAATAGTCAGTACGAAACAGGATGACTCAGTGTGATCGCTTATCATTCACTGAGATCATCACAACTCTATCGGTTTTCTAAATTAAATCTTGCCAGAAAGATAGTTTGAATATATCTATCCAGAAAGCTACTTAGATAGATAGGTGTGACATGAGAAGTTTCTGGGACAGAGTTCGACACTCCGTGCTGTTTGAAGGGATCGCCCTTTCCATCGTCGCGGTGTTTGGAAGCTGGATTACTGGCCATTCCATTTCAGAGATTGGTGTTCTTGGACTGGTCATGTCCCTGATCGCCATGGGCTGGAACTTTCTTTACAACTGGCTCTTCGACAAATGGTATGTGGCCAACCGTGGTACCAAGCCAAGGACTGTTGCCTTGCGTATTGTGCACGCCCTGTTGTTTGAAGGCGGGCTGCTTGGATTTGGCATTGTCGCAATCATGTGGCTTCTGCAGATGAATTTTGTTCAGGCATTGCTGCTTGATATCGGCTTTGCGATGTTCTTTCTGGTTTACGCCTTTGTCTACAACTGGGTTTACGATCTGGTATTCCCCGTTCCGGTCGCAAAAGCCGTTTGAACGTGTGGTGCTGACATAAGAACGCAAGAAAAGCCGGAATAACGCAAATTCCGACTTTTCCTTTCAAACCAACGCAAACTATCGTTTTGATAGATCAGATGTCGTCGTAATCGACTGTTACATCGTCTGTTTTCGGTCTGGACTGGCAAGTGAGCACGTAGCCTGCCTCAATCTCCCATGGTTCCAGCGAGTAGTTGACGGCCATGTCGACTTTACCGGAGACCACCTTGGCGCGGCAGGTGCAGCACATTCCGCCCTTACAGGAGAACGGTGCTTCTATGCCCAACCGCAGGGCACCATCAATGATGGTTTCACCCGGCTCCAGAGTGACGTCGTGGCGTGCACCATCAACGATCATGGAGACCTTGGCCTTATGGTCTACAGCGCTGGAATCCTTGGCTTTATGGGCTGCGTGCGGATCACCGCCATCAGCAGGCACAAAGAGCTCGTTATGGATGTGTTCCAGCGGAATGCCATGGCTATTACAGGCTTGTTTGGCTGCCTCAATCATATCGCCCGGGCCACAAAGGAAGACGTGGTCGATGCTGTTCTCACCAACGGTCTTGGTGATGAATTCCTCAATCTTTTCAGATGTTAAACGACCATTGAAGAGGCTCAGCTCCTGCTCTTCACGAGACAGAACATGGTAGACACTCAAGCGATCGAGGAAGCGATCCTTCAGGTCATCCAGCTGATCCTTGAAGATCACGCTCTGGGAATTCTTATTGCCGTAGAACAGGAAGAAGTGGCTGTTCGGCTCGTCTTCCAGTACAGCCTGTACCATGGACATGATTGGCGTGATGCCGGACCCAGCTGCAAAAGCGGCGTAAACCCTTGCTTCTTCAGTGGTTCCTCTTGGCAGGTTGAAGCGGCCCATCGGGGTCATCACATCAATCTCATTGCCAACAGAGACATGATCCAGAGCGAAGCTTGAGAAGCGGCCACCCTCCACTTTCTTGATCGCAACGCGGATGTCATCATCCTTGGGAGACGAGCAAATGGAGTAGGACCGGCGTGTGTCTTCGCCATTAATAAATTCGCGCAGGGTGAGATACTGCCCTGGAATAAAAGAGTAATCTGACTTCAGGTCCGCAGGAATTTCAAAGGCGATAGAGACAGCTTCCTCTGTTTCCTGATGGACTGACTTGATCTTCAATCTATGAAACCGTGGTGACATGGTTTCCTCCCTTACATCTACCGGAGCCTTTCAGCCGAGCGGGTCAGATGCACTTGAAATAATCAAAAGGCTCGGAGCAATCATTGCAGCGGTACAGCGCTTTGCAAGCAGTAGAGCCAAACTCGGAAATACGGCTGGTGTTGGCAGAGTTGCACTTGGGGCAACAGACTTGCTCCTCGCCAAACAAGGCCCGGCGCGAGGCCTTGCCGTTTGGAGGTGCAATGCCGTAAACCCTTAGCTTTTCACGCGCTTTTTCTGAGAGCCAATCGGTGGTCCAGGCTGGCGTGAGAACGGCTTTTACATCCACCCTCTCAAAACCAGCGGATAGCAGAGCCGCTTCAATATCGAAAGCGAACATGCTCATGGCCGGGCAACCGGTGTAGGTTGGTGTGATGGTCACCTCTACAGAGCCATCTGCCTGCACGTGCACATCGCGCAGGACACCAAGGTCCTCTATGGTGAGCACCGGCACCTCAGGATCGGGTACATCGCACACCGCATTCCAGGCCTTTTGATCTAACTCAGATCTCAGAATTTTCGCTGCAACTGCCATGGGTTAGCTCCCGATCACCACTGGGCTTGTGGGAACGAGCGCTGCAGATACTGCATTGGCGACAGAATATGTCCCAGATGCTCGCTGTGCTCGCCCTTACGGCCACCTGTCTGCATCCAGCTTTCAGTTGGGCGTTCCAGATTGGCTCGTGCCAGAACGGTGTTCACCGTCTCGTCCCATAAGTGCTTGATAGACATAGGATCTACAGCAACTTCTTTGGCAACCAACGATGATACAACTTCGTCACATTCAAACATCTCGCCGGTGTACATCCAGAGGAACTCCAACGCATCACTGATGCGATTGTGGCTCTCCTCGGTGCCGTCTCCCAGACGGATCACCCACTCAGCAGAATGGCGCAGATGGTAGGCTGCTTCTTTCTCTGCTTTCGCTGCCAGACCAGCCAGTTGCTCGTCTTTCGAGTTCATCATCGCTTCCCAGAACGGGTGCATGAACGCGGAGAAGAGGAACTGTCGCATGATGGCATAGGCGAAGTCATCATTGGGCTGTTCGACCAGTAGAAGATTATTGAACTCCCGCTCAACCCTATGGAAACACAGGGCATCTTCGTCGCGGCCCTTGCCTTCGATTTGCCCTGCATAGGTGTAGAGCTCACGGGCATGGCCTATGAGATCAAGCGCGATATTGGTGAGTGCGATGTCTTCTTCCAGGTGAGAAGCGTGACCACACCATTCGCCCAGTCGCTGACTCAGAATTGCGGAGTCATCAGCCTGCCGCATGCAATATGTAAATAGTGGCGTATCTGTCATCATGGCCTCCTTACATATTCGCGACTTCGTCAGGCAACTCATAGAACGTCGGGTGGCGATAGATCTTTGAAGCTGTTGGCTCAAACATCTCGCCCTTCTCGTCCGGATCATTCGCGATGATTGCTGCTGATGGGACAACCCAGATAGACAGCCCTTCTCCGCGGCGTGTGTAAACGTCTCGCGCTGCCTGCAGAGCCATCTCCGCATCAGCTGCATGGACAGAACCTGCATGTCTATGAGACATGCCATTGCGCGCTCTGATGAATACTTCCCAAAGTGGTGTTGCTTGTTCGCTCATGTTCTGCCCTCCCTTAAGCAGCTGATTTCTTTGCGGCTTGCTTTGCAGCGTACGCCTGCGCAGCCTCACGCACCCAGGCACCGTCCTCATGCGCCTTGATGCGGTCTTTCATCCGCTGCTTGTTGCAGATGCCATTGCCTTTAATGGTGTTGTAAAACTCGTCCCAGTCCGGTTCACCATGCTCCCAATGCCCAGTTTCCTCATTCAGCTTGAGATCAGGATCCGGCAAAGAAATGCCAAGCACCTTTGCCTGAGGCACAGTGGCATCGACGAACTTTTGACGAAGTTCATCGTTGGTGAAGCGCTTGATCTTCCACTTCATGCTAACGGCTGAGTGTTTACTGTCCTTGTCTGAGGGGCCAAACATCATCAGCGCCGGCCACCAGAGCCGGTTGACGGCGTCCTGAACCATCTCCTGCTGCTCCGCTGTGCCTTTCATCATGGCAACGAGAAGATCGTAACCCTGACGTTGGTGGAAACTCTCTTCCTTACAGATGCGGATCATCGCGCGGGAATATGGCCCGAAAGAACAGCGACATAGCGGGATCTGGTTCATGATCGCAGCACCATCGACCAGCCAGCCAACAGCCCCGACATCAGCCCAGTTGAGGGTTGGGTAGTTGAAGATGGAGGAGTATTTGGCTTTTCCGGTCAACAACTGATCGACCAGTTCCTCACGGGAAACACCCAGGGTTTCTGCAGCGGAATAGAGGTAGAGGCCGTGACCACCCTCATCCTGAATCTTGGCAAGTAGGATGGCTTTGCGCTTCAAGGACGGAGCCCGCGTCACCCAGTTGCCTTCTGGCAACATGCCGACCACTTCTGAGTGCGCATGCTGAGAGATCTGCCGGACCAACGTTTTGCGATAGGCTGCTGGCATCCAGTCGTTGGGCTCAATCTTCTCTTCACGATCAATGCGAGCTTGAAAAGCTGCAAGCTTCTCTTCGTCCTCAACACCAGCGTCAACGGCCGGGTTGTTCAATGCTTGCGTGTACATAGGTAAGGTCCCTCCCAAGAGCACACCAATGTTCGTTTCCGCTTCAATATGTCACAGAATACCATTCTCACAAGTTTTTTTTGTAACATTTAAGGGTGCATTTTAGGACAATTCTAAATTCGCTAATGATTACAAAGGTTGGAACCGTTCAAAAAAAGCAGGTTCAGGAGATGGCAAAGCGCCCTCTGCATTCTTGGCGTTAGAATCAAGCCAGACCTCACCGTGATCTCTCAGAGTGTTGTAGATGCCCGCTGCAAGTTCTCGTGCAACGCTTCCCTCCCACTTATCTGGCAGGGCTTGTAAAGGCAGCTCAGGATCTCTGAGAACCAATCGTCGGAGGTCATGGATCAGTATGATACGGATAATCAGAGCTGTTTCTGGTGCAATAGGAGCACGACTTCCACACTCAAGAAGTGCTTGCAAGCCGCTGTAATTCTCAATGAACTCGCGGTATCCCTGCTGCAGGCTCTCCAGGTTCCAGGCTTGCCGGGCAAGCTGCACGGCTTTGTCAGGTTGCGCCGTGGATTGCATAAACACGACCTTCTCTGAGGATTTGGGCAATTGCTGGCCGATGTCCGGTTTAATCAACACGTTCGGGGCAATCACGCCAAAGCCCTGATCTGTCAGGTGTTCCCGGCGTTCAGCCCGCCCCTCCCCTTCACTCAGAATTGCCGTGATCCAGTTGCCATTCCCGTTCGCCGGACCGCGGGCATAAATGCGCGGCGTTGCCTGATCAAAAGCCTCGCGGCCCATTTTGGTAAGGCGATAGAACGAGTTACGACCAATGCGTGTGCGCTCCAACCAGCCATCGGTGGCCAGACGAGACATGGCGGTGCGGACCACTCCGGAGTTGATCCCAACCATCTGCATGATCTCGGTGATGTTTCCCATCCAGAGCTCGCCACCACGCGGAGCAACGCAGTCTCCAAAGATCGAGATGATCATTGACCATGAGCGGATTGGCTTTTGTGCGTGAAAGCGATCAATGAGCTTTTGTTGTTCCGTTTCGAGAATGCTCACGTTCACACGCCTTTTGAAGTTCAGAAGCTGCATATTTGTAAGGGGTCAATGCGCTTTTGTGCAAGTCTCTGTTTGAAAAGAGCAATAATGAGCAAGGCAAAGAAAAAGCCGGAGGCGTGAGCCTCCGGCTTAAATTCATCTACTCAACAAGGCCAGCTTACTTTGCAGTTGCGTCAGTGATGCGACCAGCCAGTTTAGGCTCGTATGCACCGCCCTGCGCTTTCAGGAAGTCAGCAAGTACGAACTCAAGGCCTGGGCCGTAGTCGTATGCGTTCTTACCTTCTGCTGCAAAGATCTTGTAGCCGTCACCACCGTTACGAACGTAGTTATTCGTTGCAAGCTTGTAGACTTTGTCTGCTTCAATTGCAGAACCGTCTTCCAAGGTTACTTCAACAACACGTTCACCAGCAGGCTTGGATGCATCGAAGGTGAACTTCAGACCAGCAACCTGTGGGAAGCGTCCGCCGCCTTCTTCGATCTTGGACAGACCGTTTTCCAGAGCAGTTTTGATGAACTTACCCTGAAGTTCGAAGGTCGCCAGAGTGTTCTGGAAAGGAAGAACTGCCAGAGCTTCGCCCATGGTTACTTCGCCAGCGTCGATAGAAGCACGCAGACCACCACCGTTGGTGATTGCGATTTCAACGCCTTTGTCTTTGGTTGCTGCAAGCATAGCGTCAGCTACGAGAACACCCATTTCACACTCACGTGCGCGGCAAGACTTGCGGTCACCATCTACTGGTGCTGCAGTTGCGCCGATAACTTCGGTGCGAATTTCGTCAAGCGGACCAGCAAGTTCTGCGATACGTGCTTTGGTTACTTCGTTTTCAGCAACCTTCGCGTCCATGATGATTGGCTCGCCAACAGCTTCGATCACGTCGCCGTTGTCGTCGAACTTCACGTTCAGCTCACCAAGGAATTTGCCGTAAGCGTATGCAGATACGATCGCAGCTTTCTTACCGTTTGGAGCTTCAACCCAAGTTGGGTATGGGCCTTCAGCACGGTCAGAAGTGTTGGACAGATACGTGTTGGTGTGACCGCCAACAATCACATCAATACCGTCTACAGCAGCAGCGATTTTCTTATCAACGTCATAACCGGAGTGAGACAGAACGATGATCTTGTTCACACCCTGCGCCTGAAGCTCAGCAACGTGTTTGTTAGCTGCTTCGATTGGGTCGTAGAATGTAACATGATCGCCAGGGCTGGACAGCTCATGAGTATCATCTGGCGTCAGGCCGATGAAACCGATTTTTTCGCCGTCACGCTCAACGATAGAGGTAGGCTTCAGAACGCCGATCAGCTTGCCTTCTTTGGAGAAGTCAGCGTTTGCAAGAAGAACCGGGAAGTTCACGATATCCATGAAGCCACGCAGAACTTCTGGACCATCATCAAACTCATGGTTGCCGACGGTCATTGCGTCGTAACCAAGAGTGTTCATGAACTCAGCAGCAGCCTTACCTTTGTAGTAAGTGTAGAACAGAGAACCCTGGAACTGGTCACCACCATCCACGAGGATAGAGTTTTTAGCAGCCGCACGGCGCTCTTTGATTGCTGTTTCCAAACGGGCAGTGCCACCCAAACACTTGCCTTTTGCATCATCCTTTGCGGAACAATTCGAGTCGTACTTGTTGATTGGCTCAATGCGGGAATGGAAATCATTCGTATGCAAAATGGTCAGATCAAATTCTGCCATAGCCGGCGCAGAAACGCCAAAAGACAACAAAAGCGCAGTTGCGCCCAAGAGATGCTTTTTCATAGGTCTTGCCTTTATTCAATTGCCCCAAGCAATTTAACGAGACGGCTACGCGAGAATCTCTATATCCGCGCAAACCTCCCAAGAACACGCTCGGTACAATTGCCCATAACTGTGACAGGCACAAGACTAAAGGAGATATATTTCGCCATCTAACTGAAAAAAAATTCAGAGCCTGACTTTTTAATCGCGAGCCTTATTAGTACCTATTACAAGGGGTAGGATTGTTGAGAATCCTTATAATATATCAATTTGTTGGCTCAATAAATCAGAGGTAGAAAACACCCGAATTTGGTAAAATTTATCGAAAAAACCCTTAGATTCTCGAAATATTTATCCCCAAATGCTCAGTGCAGAATACGTGAATTTTCTAGGTCAGTGATATCAGATTCAGAGAACTCTTCCTCAACCGCGGGTACGGAATAATGACCACTCAACCACTTGTTGAGATCCACCTGTTTACACCTGTCTGAGCAAAACGGCTTTGTTGCCTCTTGCGCTGGTTTCTCGCAGATCGGGCATTTTACTGATGGCTTCTTCATCATCTCTCTCAACTGCTAGTTTTGATCTTCGCAGATATGGCTGTTCACCTATCCGGCTCAGCAGAGCATCTGCCAGTGCCTCTAGCCAGAAATCTACAGGACATCAAGAGATAAAATCAGATCATTTTGATGGTTTTGTTGAATTTGGAGTAACGGAGCGTCAGCCCCCCTTCACAACTGCAAATTATCTCCTAAATTTAAGGCGTTAAACAGTTTAGCTGCAAACAACTTTGCAGCAATTAGAGTTCAGACTAAGATTAGCCATAGGCAGGCACTTTTGAACATGCTCGTATCCTTATCCGAATACCAGAACCACGTTTTAGGGATACACAATGAGTTCTGTATGGATTTGAAAGTATCTCGCGAACACCGGGGAAGCGTATAATGAACAATGAAGTTTCTTGGATCCTGACAGCGCACCTGGCCACCGCAGAACCAAAAGTCTTTGAAGGACTAATGGTGGAGATGGTGAAAGCAGTCCAGCAAATGCAGGGTGATGCCACAGCTTATGTCTGGTACCTGAGCGAAGACGGGCAATCCTGCGAGATTTTTACGAGCTTCAAGGACAGCAACTCAGCAATGTTGCACCTGACGTGGTTCTCCAACACCTATGCCAAGCAGTTTATGGACACATTGCACCCAACAGGCATGACGGTTTATGGCAAACCAACTCAGGAGCTGCGCAATGCACTTGCGAGCCTGTCACCACGATATGTGCAAACTGTGGGTGGGTTTGCGCGTTAGCCTTCTCCTGCCTATGCAGCAGGTACGGCGTCTTCGTCCCATGTTTTTTGAGTTGGGTAGCCAGCTGACTGTAAGAGGCTTGCGGTCTCCAGCAGAGGCAAACCGACAACGCTTGGGTAAGATCCAATCACACGCGCAATAAACGCGCCAGCAAGGCCCTGAATAGCGTAGCCGCCTGCTTTACCACGCCACTCCCCTGAGGCGAGGTACTTTTCTGTGTCATGAGAAGACAGACGACGGAAACGTACGCGGGTTTCAACCAGTTTTGTGCGAACCACGCCATCAGGCATGTTCACGCAAACGCCGGTGTAAACCTTGTGCATGCGACCGGAAAGCAGTTGAAGGCAGACGCTGGCCTGCTCCTTACTCTCGGCCTTTGGCAGGATGCGGCGTCCTACTGCAACAACTGTGTCAGACCCCAGGATGATGGAATGCGCTTTTTCGTCATCCCGGTCGATCAGAACACGTGCAGCGGCTGCTTTGCCGCGTGCAAGTCTTTGAGCCAGCGCGCGCGGGCTTTCCCCACGCACAGGCGTCTCATCAATGTCTGCAGGCAGGAGGAATTCCGGTTCTATACCAATCTGCTGAAGCAACGCCAGACGACGTGGTGACCCGGAGGCCAATACTAACGGCAGTTCTTTGGTCATATGCCAGTTCCCCGATGAATTACAGACCAGAGCTCAACTAAGGCAGGCTCATCATGAACCCGCGCTCAGTGGATCGCTTATTTGTAGCGATAGGTGATACGACCCTTTGTCAGGTCATATGGCGTCATTTCCACGAGCACTTTATCGCCAGCCAGAACGCGAATACGGTTTTTACGCATACGACCAGCAGTGTGAGCGATAATTTCGTGATCGTTTTCAAGTTTCACACGAAAAGTCGCATTAGGAAGGAGTTCGACGACGACGCCTGGAAACTCCAGCATTTCTTCTTTAGCCATTAGGATTCCTGATTAGTTAAATGGAATTTTCGCGGAACCTACCGGATAACTCGCCAAAAGTGAACAGGCTACCTCCATTTCTTGGAGGGCAGTTTGACGAGTTTTACCGCTTATTCCTTGTTTTGGGGTGGAAAACACATGCAAAGGCCACGCGTAGAGTATTTTCAGCAGCTTATTGCATACGTTGTTCTATCTTTCTCTTAAGCGTATCACGCACCGCTCTGTACGCATCCATGATCTGTGAACGGCTTCCTGTTGCCACTGTCGGGTCAATCGTCGGCCAGTACTCAACATCGACGTGCTGTGCGCGTGTCAGCTCCAATGCCATGTGGTGGGCCTCTGGAGCAAGCGTAACAATGAGGTCGAACCCGTCTTCGGCCAGATCCTCAAATGTTTTTGGATGGTGATTGCTCAGGTCCATCCCAAGCTCATCCATAACAGAGTCGACAAACGGATCACGTTCGCCTGCAAAGACGCCACAGGAGCGCGTATAGACCTGTTTGGGGTAGAGCAGTTGGGTCAAGCCCTCTGCCATCGGAGAGCGTACGGCGTTCATTCTGCAGATAAACAGGATGGAACTTGGCCGTGACATAAACTCGGCCATACTTACCCCCGGTGCTGCAAGGCGCAAATGAGCGTAAACAGTCGTCGGGCGGTTTGATGGTCGATGGTGATTTTCCCTTTCAGGCGCTCTTCCAATATGCAGGCGCCGTCGTCGTGTAGTCCACGACGCCCCATATCGATTGCTTCGATCTGTTTTGGTGAGGCACTGCGAATTGCATCGTAGTAGCTCTCACAGATCATGAAGTAGTCTTTAATGATCTTCCTGAAAGGGGTGAGCGAGAGGATGTGGGTTGCGATTTCGCTGCCCATTTCATCCCGAACTCCCAGCACAAGCTTACGCTTGATCATAGCCAGGTCCAATCGGTACGGGCCCTGATCGGGCCCGACCGGAGAAAACATGTTTTCCTCTACCAGATCAAAGATCGCAATTTTTCGCTCCCGCTCGACGTCTTTGTCGGCGCGCACAATAGAATCCGGATCAAGGACCACCTCAAAAAGGCGTTCTATTCCTTGTTGTCTCTGTTCTTCGTTTACAGGGACTTCCTTATTCATCAAGCGATCTTTTCCGTCCTGGATCAATTAACTAGTGGTTTAAGCGAATAGAGACTGAACGTCCATGCGCCTGCAGACCTTCCACTTCTGCCAGTGTGACGGCTGCAGGGCCGATCTGTGCGAGATTTTCCGGGTTACAGCGCAGAAGCGAAGTTCTCTTTACGAACTCCAGCGTAGACAGACCAGAGGAGAAGCGCGCCGAGCGAGCCGTCGGCAGCACATGGTTTGAACCGCCGACATAATCGCCGATCGCTTCTGGTGTGTAACGTCCAACAAAAACTGCGCCAGCATTTCTCATTTTTGGCAGCAGTGCATCAGGGTCCTCAACACACAGCTCAAGATGTTCTGGTGCAAAACGGTTGGAGAGCACCATTGCATCATCTAAATTGTCAACGGTGATGATCGCTCCGAAGTCATTCCAACTCTGACGCGCAACGTCTGCACGTGGCAGCGTGGTGAGCTGACGCTCCACGGCCTCTTCTACAGCCGCTGCCAGTTCTTCGCTGTCCGTGATGAGAATGGACTGCGCAACCGGATCATGCTCTGCCTGAGAGAGCAGATCGACAGCAACCCAGTCCGGGTTATTATCTTTGTCAGCAACGACGAGGATTTCGGATGGGCCAGCGATCATATCGATGCCGACAGTTCCAAACACACGGCGCTTTGCTGCTGAAACATAGGCATTGCCCGGACCAACAATCTTGGAGACCGGTGCAATTGTTTCTGTGCCATATGCCAGCGCACCAACAGCTTGAGCCCCGCCTACGCGGTAGATCTCTGAGACACCAGACATCTTAGCTGCTGCCAACACGAGTGGGTTGAGCACGTCATCAGGGCTTGGAACCACCATTACGATGCACTCAACGCCGGCAACCTTTGCAGGCACGACATTCATCAGCACAGAAGACGGATAGCTGGCAAGACCGCCAGGGACATACACACCAACAGCTTCCACAGCAGTCCAGATGGCGCCTAGCTCTACGCCGATGGCATCTTTGTAGGTGTAGCTTTCGGGCAGCTGCTTTTGATGGTGGGAACGAATACGATCGTGGGCAAGCTGCAAGGCTTCCAGTGTTTCAGCAGGGATTTGAGCAACAGCTACCTCTATCTCCGCTTCAGTTACTTTCAGCTCGTCCATAGATTTGGCCGACATGCGGTCAAATTTGTTGGTGTATTCGAGCACAGCTGCATCACCGCGCATTTCGACATCCCGCAGAATGTCGCGCACGATATGATCCACATCCTCTGAAGTTTCCCGCTTGCTTCCAAGCAGGGCACGAATTTCTTCTTCGAAACCTTCAGACTTTGAGGAGAGCTTAATCGCCACGTTATCGTTCCCAATTTACTATAATTCCCGGGACTGTTCTTCCCGAGATGATGTCAGAATTTTCGAAATGCAGTCCAAGCCTTCAGGTTGTGCCGGGATTTTACGAAACTATCCCGCGCTTTCCAACTAGCCTTCTAGATCATGTTCAGGTCTGCTTTCAGTTTCCCAAACGGAGCCCAGATCTGCCAGTTGCGCTTCGATGCACTCGATATTTGCTGCAATAGCAGCCCCACCGGAAAACTCAAGCTTCAACTGACCAGCCGGTGCATTTGTCTCTTCAAACAGCACACAGAGCAAAGACAGGACCATGTCTTTGTTTGTCTGGTTGATTTTCTGAGCTTTGACCGCATCCACCCGCGACACAGAAAGAACGGACCGTGCCCGCATTCTTCGTTTCTGGTTGTTTTCGTCTGTTTCCCAAAGGTATCGATTCATTGTCAGCACCAGGCGGCGCTCAGCAGGTAAGTACTTGATATCTGCGAGTTTCAGAACACTGTCCTGCACCATGGAAGAGATGATCTGCAAATCTTCCTGATCCAGCGCCATCAGCTTCATTGGTTTTACCTGTTCCATATTAATCCCTTGCAGATTTCCCTAGCCTCACGCACCGTATATAGCGCGAGACATCCTTACTATTACAACAATTTACAGAAAAACATCTATGAATGAACGCAGCAGATTTCAAGCATGAAGCTCTGATCCAGTTTCTTTGAGAATATCTCCATGAAAAAACCCGGACTGAAAAACAGACCGGGTTCAAATCATTTGCTTCGTTTTCGTTAGGCCGAGATACGCTCGATCACCGCACCGCAGCGAGACAGCTTCTCTTCCAGTCGCTCAAAGCCTCGATCAAGGTGATAGACACGACTGACCGTCGTTTCACCTTCTGCCGCCAAACCAGCGATGACGAGAGAAACAGATGCGCGAAGGTCTGTTGCCATAACCTGAGCACCGCGCAGGGTTTCAACGCCCTCAACAGAAGCCACCTGCCCGTCCAGTGTGATCTTGGCGCCTAGGCGTGCCAGTTCCTGAACGTGCATGAAACGGTTTTCGAAGATGTTTTCAGTGATCTTGCTCACACCCTTGGAGCGGGTCATGAGTGCCATGAACTGCGCCTGCAAATCTGTTGGGAAACCCGGGAACGGCTCAGTGGAAACGTCTACCGGGCTGATACCAGCACCGTTGCGCTTAATTTTGAGACCCATATTGGTTTCAGTGATTTCTGTTCCGGTCTGACGAAGGACATCCAGTGCACCTTCGAGAAGATCGCCGCGCGCGCCTTCCAGAGTGACTTCACCGCCTGTCATTGCCACTGCCATGGCATAGGTCCCGGTTTCGATACGATCAGGAATAACCGGATGGCGATGTGCGCCCAGGCTGTCTACACCCTGAATATGGATTGTGTCGGTGCCAGCACCTTCAATCTTTGCACCCATGCCAATCAGGCAGTTTGCAAGATCGGCGACTTCTGGTTCCTGAGCGGCGTTTTCGATCACGCTCTCGCCCTTGGCCAGTGTCGCAGCCATCATGACTGTGTGTGTTGCACCCACGGAGATTTTCGGGAAAACGACCCGACCACCCTTCAGGCCGCCCTTGGCATCTGCCTGAACATAGCCGCGATCCATCTCGATATCAGCACCGAGTGCCTTCAGTCCGTCGATGAAGAAGTCAACCGGACGCGTCCCGATTGCACACCCCCCTGGCAGAGACACACGGGCTGTATGCATACGTGCGAGCAATGGACCGATGACCCAGAAGCTTGCACGCATTTTGGACACCAGCTCATATGGAGCTGTTGTGTCGACAATGTTGCTGGCATTCAGGTGAATGGTCTGGCCGGTCATTGTATCCTGACCTGCCCGTTTGCCGTCGACCGAATAATCTACACCGTGATTGGAAAGAATCTGAGTGAGAAGTGCGACATCGCGCAAGCGGGGCACATTCTCAAGGGTCAACGTATCTTCGCAGAGCAGTGACGCGATCATCAAAGGCAGCGCAGCATTCTTCGCGCCTGAGATCGGAATAACACCATTAAGCTGATTGCCACCAACAATACGAATTTTGTCCATACTTCTATAACCCCAATAAAGCCCGCGGCGGGAAACACAAATTTGAAGAAGAATTGATCGTGTCCACTAACATCAGGGCTGTGGCATAAGCAAGGCAGCGCTTCTGCCTAGTTTCTTCCCCAACGGTTTTCCCCAATAGATCCTGCTGATATTTCGCATTAGCAGGACTTACAAGGACCGCAACATCCTACTCCACCCAAAACCTGAAGTTTTCGGCGAGATTTCCATATATTTTCAATTTAGCGATAAATGCTAGATTTTTACTTAACGCCCTCGCTATTGAGCAAAGCGCATGCAGCAATCTCTAGTCTTCGTCAGTGTTCTTCTTAGCAGCCTGTTTTCGGCGACGCAGATTGGCGCGTAAGGCTTCGGCCAAACGATCTGCTTTCGGGTCGTTTTTTGGCTTTGCTACGGACTTTGACTGGTTGCCCGTCGTTTCGGTTTTCTTTGAATCTGTCATGCTCAACAGGTACACGAGGACGGGATTGAAGCCAAGTGCCCTAATATACGACAAGTGCATGGCAATGCTCTCATTTCACTGTGTTATTCAGTTTCCACAGAACTGCCAATAAAACCCCTTGCAGGTTTAAAAGGGTTATGACATAAGCCTCCTCGTTCCGAGGGCGCTGCCTGCGGAGCACTTACCTCGTTGCAAAATACGCTGGTTTGGAAGATACGAGAAGCACTTAAGTGCTTCATATTTATGCGATGCTGCCGTAGCTCAGGGGTAGAGCACTCCCTTGGTAAGGGAGAGGTCGAGAGTTCAAATCTCTCCGGCAGCACCATTCTTCTAACAGCACTGCACAAATTTCGGCGCGCTGCCGTAGCTCAGGGGTAGAGCACTCCCTTGGTAAGGGAGAGGTCGAGAGTTCAAATCTCTCCGGCAGCACCATTCTTCTCTATAATCGATCGTTTCACCGATTAACGTCATGCGCATTGCCTTCCTGTTGCGCGTTCTGTGAAATCTGATTTTAAAAAATCACTGAATTTTAGAACAATTTACAACTCTGCCGTGAGCCCTCTCTAACGCGCAGACTTTTCTGAGGGCAAGCAATCGCACTTATCAACGGTAATCCATCGATAATCCAAAGCGGTCGCGAAACAAACAAACTCACCCGAACACATAAATATCAGCTCAATGAAATAAAATTCCACGTTCTTGAGCTGAGCTCTACATGCCTTTGCGGCACTGTGCCTGAGATGCAACGTGCCACAATTCGACCAAATTTCATCTTGGAGTTGGTTTACATGTGACGGGAGTCCTGCGACGTTTCTGTGGTCTTGGGGGCGTATTGGGGTAGTTTTCCAACCAACCGTTTTGCGGATCGGGGAAGAGGGTATGCCTCCCAAGCGCACTTGCATGAGCTCTCGCGCAAGTGTCCGCTGATATTCATTTTGTTGGAGTTTCAGGAGGTAAAAATGGATCAGGCAGTCATCGACGCAGATGTCCCGACAGCAGCACACGGAAAGTTTTCCGAAGCAGAGCTACAGATGCTTCGCTACCAACTTGAGGAAGCAGAGTTCGCCAAGCTCATTCGATTGGTATCCAGTCTTCCATCAGAGAAATGGGATCAAGCGATCAAGGCCCTCTCCGCTCTGTAGGTGTCATAGATGATCCACCTTGGGGGCAACTCAACGCCTCCGAGGAGGTTGTTGCATGCCTCATTGCGAAAAAGAAAACTCAGACCATCGTGGCTGAGTTTGCCTCGCCAATGATGCTGTTTCCGTCCCAGTTCTTTTTGTGTCCGCGGATTTCACGCGGTGCTGGGCCGAAATAACCTGCTGTTTTCACAAAGTCTCTTGGCTGAAGAATAATCGATGCAATGCGTTGATAGAGCGCTTTGGCAGAAATCGGCTTACACAGCAACTCGTGGATGCCCAGCTTTCTGGCTTCGATAATGCGGCTGCGTTCGGTATGGGCCGTGACCATAATAATCGGGATATAAGCGTACGGATTATTCTGGGTACGGATCATGCGCACCATATCAGCCCCGTCGAGAATTGGCATAACCCAGTCGAGAATCAGGATATCCGGATTAGCGCGATCCATCGCCTCCAGACCAGATGCTCCATCTTCCGCTTCGACGATTTTCCGGGCTCCAAACCCTTGAAGCATTGTACGCAGAATTGTGCGCATATAAGCGCTGTCTTCAACCACCAAAAACGATAAGGATGAGAGGTCTATACTCACGCAGTTATGCCCCGGTCACTTGACGCAACCCAATTAAATTAGAACAGAAATTCAGTTATTAGTTACAAGGTGTGGCAGAGAACATAACAAATTGCAAGACTGCCCAATTATAGTTCTATGTCAAAGACTATGTCTGCGATATATATAGGCTGATATGCGTTAGGTGAAAAAATCCTTTGATAAATCCGCAATTCCATGGACCGCGTCAATGTGTCCTTCGACAGGGATAAGGATTATCGCTAAGTTTAGGCTAACTCTAAAGTATCGCCGAATAATACCGCCGCAATATAAGGGGCAAAAAATGGACTACCAAAATATCTTCAATGAGGCGATTGCTTCTTTGAAGGATGAAAAACGGTACCGCGTATTTGCTAATCTCGAACGCATTGCAGGGCGTCACCCACACGCACTGTGGCGTAAGGAAAATCAAAACCTCCGTGAAATCGTCATTTGGTGTTCAAACGACTACCTGGGGATGGGCCAACACCCTAAAGTTATTGATGCCATGACAGAAACCGTTCAGCGCATGGGAGCTGGCGCAGGCGGTACGCGTAACATCTCGGGCACGAACTACCCTTTGGTACAGCTTGAAGAAGAACTCGCAGACCTCCACGGAAAAGAAGGCGCCCTCGTTTTCTCAAGTGGTTTTGTTTCCAACGAAGCGTCCATTTCGACAATTGCAAAGTTGCTTCCTGATTGCCTGATCCTGTCTGACCAGCTGAACCACGCTTCCATGATTGCGGGTGTTCGCGGCGCAGGGACTTCTAAGAAAGTATGGCGTCATAATGACCTTGAGCACCTTGAAGACTTGCTCAAGTCTGCTGGGAACGACCGCGCAAAGCTGATCGTGTTTGAATCCGTGTACTCCATGGATGGCGATATCGCACCGATCGAGCGCATTTGTGACCTTGCCGACAAGTACAATGCGATGACCTACATCGACGAAGTGCATGCTGTTGGCATGTACGGTCCGCGCGGCGCAGGTATTGCTGAACGTGACGCGGTCATGGATCGCATCGACATCATTGAAGGAACACTGGCGAAAGCATTCGGTGTGATGGGCGGTTATATCACTGCCTCTCAGACTATCATTGATGCGGTTCGCTCCTATGCTCCAGGCTTCATCTTTACCACTGCTATTCCACCAGGACTTGCTGCGGCAGCAACAGCTTCCATCAAGCACCTGAAGGAATCCGGTGTAGAGCGCGAAGGTCAGCAGCGTCAGGCACAGCGCACAAAAGATGTACTGAAAGCAGCAGGCCTCCCTGTGATGCCTTCTGACACGCACATCATTCCAGTGCTTGTTGCTGATCCTGATCTATGTAAGCAGGCAACCGATTTGCTGTTGGATAAGCATGGCATCTACATTCAGCCAATCAACTACCCAACAGTTCCACGCGGCACTGAGCGTCTGCGCATCACTCCGGGCCCAGTCCACAACGATGCCCTGATTGATCATCTGCGCGATGCTCTGGTGGATGTATGGCAGACTCTTGAGTTGCCATTCACCGATGCTCCAGCGGAAGAAGATCTGGATGCTGCGCAAGGCCAGGCTGTTTATCAGTTTGCTGGCGGTTAAACGCCACCTCAATTCATTGCAAAAGGCCGGCAAATTTGCTGGCCTTTTTTGTTGCTTATAATGCTGCAAAGAAAAAGGCTTGAAACGGGTCGCTTACAAGCCTCTCATTTCATATTTCTTTTCGCTAAATACAGCTCGTGACGCTGAGGTCCCTGCTCAGGAAACCTTGCGTTTAGCAGCTTCTACCGGTGTACTGTTTTCCTGCAAATCACCATCATCCAGTATACGCCACTTCGGCCCTTCCATATCATCATACTGACCAGAGCGGAGGGACCATAAGAACGCTACCAAACCTGCGCCACCAAGAAACAGCGCAATTGGAATGAGGTAGATTAAGACTTCCATAGTTCTGTTCAGGCCTCCGGATTGGGCTGAGTAGATGAGCCTGCGAGCATTCTCAGGCGTACAGCGTTGAGTGTCACAATAATGGAAGATCCCGACATAGCCAAGGCTGCAACAAGAGGTGTGACAAAACCTAGCACTGCAAACGGCACTGCAATCAAGTTATAGACAACAGAAATGGCGAGATTTTGGTTCATCACCCAGCGCGCTTTCTTTGAGATAGTCAGTGCGCTCATAACGGGCGCAAGGTTATCTCCCAAAAAGACAGCGTCTGCTGCTGCCTGACTAACGTGAACCGCTGAAACGGGCGAGATGGATACGTTTGCTGCCGCGAGCGAGGGGGCATCATTGAGGCCATCACCAACCATCAAAACCTTCTTGCCTTGTGCTTTCAGTTTTTCGATATGGTCGATCTTGTCTTGAGGCTTCATAGCAGCTTGCCAACTTTCAACACTAAGCATCTGCGCTGCGTGTTCGACTGCACCTTTATGGTCACCACTGAGAATTTCAATTGTGTAGCCCGCAGTTTTGAGCTTCTGGATCGTTTCAGTTGCCCCTTCCCTCATAAACTGGCCAACGGGAAGCAATTGTGCAGGCTTGTCTCCAGATTGGAAAGCGACAAAGGAGGCATCCGGTTGCTGCGTTTTTGCTTGTTCGAGCTGCTCATCAGAAACACCGCAAAATGCGGGAGAGCCTAGCTTCGCACACATTCCATCGACGACAGCTTCCACCCCTTTGCCCGCACTCTCTTTTGCATCTGGCAGTGCTTGTTGTGCGCCGGTTGCTCTTGCGATGGCCTGAGACAATGGATGTGAAGAAGACAGAGCAAGACGACCCGCCAGTTCTAGCTGCTCCGCAGAGAGACCATGCTCCTTTGAGAGTGAAGCTTCTGGCAATGTCAGTGTGCCAGTCTTGTCGAACACAATGGTATCAACTGTCGCCAGACGCTCAATCGCATCACCAGCGTTCAGTAGAACTCGTTCATTAAAGAACAAGCCGCTTGCCACAACCTGAACTGCCGGAATTGCAAGCCCCAAAGCACAGGGGCATGTGATGATGAGAACAGAGATCGCTATGACCAAAGCCGGTTGCCATGCCATGCCGAGCATGATCCAGCCCACAAGCGTCAGTAGGGCAGCCGCATGCACAACGGGCGCATAAAGCTGTGAGGCGCGATCTGCGATATGAACGTACTTGGATCGACCTTCCATAGCCGTTTCCAGAAGTCTGTTCACTTCATCAAGCAGTGTGCCTTTTGCAGCAGCAGTTACTTCAATCTTCAACACGCCGTAGGTGTTCATGGTACCAGCGTAGACGAGGTCCCCTTCCCCGACAGGCTGTAACAAGGTTTCACCTGTCACTAGACTCTGATCGACTTCTGATGTGCCCGTGGAGATCTTGCCATCGACGGAAATGCGCTCACCAGCTCTGACCAGAACACGATCACCAATAGACAATTTAGACAGAGGCACATCGAGTGCGCTGCCGTCCTCTTGTATCTTAGCAGCGCTCTCAGCCTTCAAAGTCGCGAGGTTTTCCGCAAAAGAACGCGTTTTTCTGCGCATGAGATGATCGCAGTAACGGCCAACGAGCAGGAAGAACAACAACATCACTGCGCTATCAAAATAAGCGTGCTCTGCTTCCTGAACGGTTTGCCACATGGAAAGGCCAGTTGCGAGCAACACCCCGATTGTGATTGGTACATCCATGTTCAAACGGCCTGTCTTCACAGCCATGTAGGCACTGCGGAAGAAAATACGGCCAGAGTAAACGACGGTTGGCAGTGCGATTAGTGCGGAAACCCAATGGAAGAAAGACCGGGTCTCAGGATCAATATCTGATGCGTTGCCAGACCAGATTGAGATGGACAACAGCATGATATTCATTGCTGCAAAGCCAGAGACGGCCAGTGCGCGCAAGATCTCTTTGCCCACAGCATCGCCGCGGGATTTTACCTGAGCAGGATCAAAAGGATACGCTTTATAGCCCAGCCTTTGGAGAAGATCGACAATAGGAGATGGATTGGTCTTCTCTCCATCCCAGTCCACTGAAAGACGGTGGGATGACAGGTTTACGCGTGCTTTTTCTACACCATCCAATTTCTGGAGGCCACGCTCGATTTCGTACATACATGCAGCACACGTAATACCGTCAACAGCAAGGTCCATATGAGCCTTACCGTCATCGGTATTTGTTACGAATGCAGCCCAATCCCTTTCAGGCGCAGACATGCTATTACCGCCTTACTCAGCGAAGAAAATCTTGTTTTTGGAACGGAAGATCGGAAGTGTTTTGTCACTTCGATCCGCGATTTCTACGACCACGTTCCAGTTGCCCGCGCCAATGCCAGATGCATTGGCTACATATTCACCTGCGGAGCGCTCAGACAGAATTAGGTCCTGATCAGCTGCGGTGATTGTTGGGCGGTGCAGTTTAACGGTGACCATTTCGCCAGTGATTGGAGCACCAGCTTTGTCTTTAGCCAGAACGCGAATATGGGCAGAGCCATCACCGTTGCGTTCAATGGCAGCATTTACGCTCCAGTTCAGAGCGGCCTGAGCATTCGCCTTGGCGATTTCTTTGTTGTATCGCTGGCTTACCTTGTAGGAGCTATCGACTTCCAGTCCTGGGAAGGTGTCGAGCGCAATATAGATCATAACAGCATTCATAGCGGCGATAGCACCGAAGAACGCGATAAGGCTGAACAGAACCATGCGGCCGGTAATCTGCCGTGGCTTGCGTGGAGACTTGTGGTCTACAGCCATTGTCATATCCTAGCTCCTTTTGGCGACTCATAAGATGGGGGGTGAGCTTCGCTTTTTGATTGTTAAAGTGATAAGGGGCGTACCCCTTATCACGCAAGTTTAATTAGGTGCTTTTACAGCCTGTGACTACTACTTGCCGGGTGCCCGGAAAAAGTCATTGATTACTGTTGTTTCACCCGTCTCTGTGTCCACCAGCTTAAAGCTCATAGGCAGAGAGCTTGGCATTTCAACGCCAGCTGGAGAGAACACCAGTGCTCGTACAGAACGGGTCGTATCAGCATCTACCGACAAGCTCAGCTGAGTATCCTTTGTCACGTCAGCCGCGTTCTTGTGAATGCCCACAACCTCAAAGGTAGCCCCTGTAGGCATATCCTCAACGCTAAGCGTGAAAGATTGCTCGTTGTTGTGTTTGTTCAGCAGACGGAGTGAGTAGCCGTTTCTGAAGGACCCGTCACTTTGTTTAACATACAGCGGGTTCCGGTCATGAACGACAGACAAACTCGTCATGGAGCGATTGAGCTGGGCGTACAGCATCCCACCTGCAATCAACGCAATGATTGCTGTATAGACTACAGTACGAGGACGGATCAGACGGTAAACTGCTGTCTCACCTTTCTCACGACGCTCAATGTTATCGTCCGTGTCATATGCGATCAGACCCGTTGGCTTTCCAACCTTGGTCATGATTGAGTCACACGCATCAATACACAGACCACACTGGATGCAATCGAGCTGCGCGCCTTTACGAATGTCGACACCAGTCGGACATGCATAGAAACACTGATTACAGTCGATACAATCACCAGCTGGCAAGCCTTCTGCGATGCGCTTTTTGCTCTCTTTCAAGTGACCACGAGGTTCACCACGGTCGTAGCGATACGTCACATTGAGCGCATGCTCATCCGTAAGAGCTGCCTGAATACGTGGCCAAGGACACATATACACACAGACCTGCTCACGCATGTGACCAGCCAGCGAATAGGTGGTGAACGTCAGGATACCGATCCAGACATAAGCAGAAAATGCAGCCTGACCGGTTGCCAGATCATACACAAGGGTTGGAGCATCCGCGAAGTAAAGAACCCACGCCCCACCAGTCCACCAGGCAATCATCAGCCAGAGAAAATGCTTCGTTCCCTTTTTGAGAATCTTTTCTGCATTCCAAGGCTGTTTGTCCAGCGTAATCCGCTTGCGGCGATCGCCTTCAATCACGCTTTCTACGCGGAAGAACAGGTCTGTCCAAACTGTCTGCGGGCAAAGATAACCGCACCAGAGACGACCTGCGATAGCATTCATCAAAAACAGACCAACAGCTGCAATGATGAGCAATCCGGCGAGGTAATAGACTTCCTGTGGCCAGATTTCGAGAAAGAAGAAGTAACCTCTTTTTCTCTCAAAATCGACGAGAACAGCCTGATCAGGGAGCAAAGGCCCTCTGTCCCAACGGATGAAGGGAGTAAAGTAATAAATTCCAAGGGTAATAAAAAGGATTGCCCATTTGATTTTCCGAAAACGGCCATTTACCTCCATAGGGTAAACTTTAGCCGCTGACGCGAACCAGGCTTCGTCCTCTTCTTTATCGATGGGTTCAACTTGGCTAGACATAATGTCTTCCTCAGTTGGCGATGTGCTTTGTGCAAGTGAAGCGAGGGCACTTACGCGTCCTCGCTTGTGTCGTCATCTCAAAAATATTCAGAGATCTTATTGACCGCCACCGAGTGAGTGAACGTACACAGCCAGTGATTTAACTGTGGTTTCACCCAGACGATCGATCCATGCAGGCATCACACCGTGACGTGGTGCATTCACCTGCGCGATGATGTCTTCTACGGACTTGCCATAGAGATAGGTTGGTGCTGTCAGGTTCGGAGAACCTGTTTCCAGATCACCCTTAGCGTTTTCCATATGACAGGCAGCACAGTTCTCTTCATAGATCACTTTGCCTGCTTCCAGATCAACGCCTTCTTGTGTTGGAAGACCTGCTATAGAACCAACATAGTTCGCAACCTGAACAATCTCTTCTTTTTCAAGCAGCTCATCACGGCCGAATGCAGGCATTTCCGCATACCGGGTTTCGTCATGTTCTGAACGAACACCATAAGAGATCGTGGTTGAGAGGGTGTCCAAGTCACCACCCCAGATCCAGCTGTCGTCCTGAAGGTTAGGATAGCCTTCAAAGCCTGTCGCACCAGTTCCATGACAAGGTGCACAGTTGTCACCGAATGCCACTTCACCCTGAGCCATAGCAAACTCAAGCAGTTCCGGAGTATCACGAATTTCTTCGAGAGATGCTTCGAGAAGCATCTTGCCGGTTTCTGCGCGCTCTGCAGCCGCTACATCAAAGTTCTCCGTTGCAACCGCACGCTGGCTGTAGTTCAGAAGACCTTTTGTATAGCCGTTGACCAATGGCCAACTTGGCATGAGGATCCAGTAGATTACGGACCATACGATGGTGCCGTAGAACATATAGAGCCACCACTTAGGGAGCGGATGATTGAGTTCCTTCAGGCCATCCCATTCGTGACCAGTGGTTTCGACACCCGTTACCTGGTCGATTTCCTTTTTGTGCTCAGCCATTAATCGTCCTCCCGCAGCGGGATCTGTGAAGCATCGTTAAAGCGCTCCCCATTGCTTGGCCAGCAAGCGTAAAGAACTACGCCTGCAAAGATTGCCATGAAATAGAGCAGGCCACCAGTTTGCGCGAAGTGTGCAAGAGCGGTGTAAGTCGCGTCCATCATCTTCTCCTTAGCGCAAGTTGGCTTTTTCGTCGTAGAGGCTAAAGTCTACGAGTGTGCCAAGCATCTGCAGATAAGCCACAAGTGCATCCATCTCAGTCACTTCTTTGGCGTTGCCGTCAAAGTCGCGGATGAGAACATCTGGGTAACGCTCTTCGAACGCTTCCGCTGCATCACTATCAGGCTCGGCCTGAGCGAGGAGATCCACTTTTGCGCTTGCGATCTGTTCCTCGGTATAAGGAACACCATACAATGCATTCACTTTCAGATGGTTCTCGATCTCGATCGTAGAGAGCTTGGCATCCATCAGGAACGGGTAGCCAGGCATCACTGAGGTCGGAGACACTGAGCGTGGGTTGATCAGGTGATCACGCTGCCACTCATCAGAGTACTTGCCGCCTACACGAGCGAGATCAGGACCAGTACGCTTAGAACCCCATTGGAATGGACGATCGTACATGGATTCCGCTGCCAGCGAGTAGTTGCCGTAGCGCTCCAACTCGTCGCGCATTGGACGGATCTGCTGTGAGTGACATGCATAACAGCCTTCACGCACATAGATGTTACGTCCAACAAGCTCAAGCGGAGTGTAAGGGCGCATGCCCTCAGTTTTCTCAATCGTGCTCTTCAGGTAAAAAAGAGGCACGATTTCCACGAGACCGCCGATTGAGATCATGATGATGATGCCAACAATCAGGATCAGCGAGTTTTTCTCGAAGATTTGGTGTTTTTTCCAAGCAGACATTCGTGATCTCCCGATTATTCCGCTGGCGTCAGAGCAGGTTGACCTGCACCTTCGCTCTCAACTGCTTCACCGGCACGAACTGTCATTACGAGGTTGTAAACCATGACGAGAGCACCTGCGAGGAAGAGCAGACCGCCGAATGCACGCATGACATAGAACGGGTACATCGCATCAACTGTTTCGATGAAGGAGTACTCAAGGAAGCCGAGGCTGTCGTAAGCACGCCACATCAGACCCTGCATAATGCCAGATACCCACATTGAACAGATGTAGAACACGATGCCAAGTGTAGAGACCCAGAAGTGCCAGTTAACCAAGCGCAAAGAGTACAATGACTTATTGTAAAGCCAAGGAACCAGGCAATACAGAGCACCGAAGGAGATGTAACCAACCCAGCCGAGTGCGCCAGCGTGTACGTGACCAATCGTCCAGTCAGTGTAGTGTGACAGACCGTTCACAGCACGGATGGACATCAGAGGTCCTTCGAAGGTCGCCATGCCGTAGAATGCAACGGAAACAACCATCATACGCAGAACAGGATCTGTCCGCAGTTTGTCCCAAGCACCTGACAGAGTCATCAGACCGTTGATCATACCACCCCAGGAAGGCATCCAAAGGATGATGGAGAAGGTCATACCGAGCGTGCCCGCCCACTGAGGCAGAGACGTGTAGTGCAAGTGGTGAGGACCAGCCCAGATGTATAGGAAAATCAGAGCCCAAAAGTGCACGATTGACAGACGGTAAGAATACACCGGACGCTCAGCACGCTTTGGAATAAAGTAATACATGATTGCCAGGAAGCCAGCAGTCAGGAAGAAGCCAACAGCGTTATGGCCATACCACCACTGCACCATCGCATCTTGAACGCCGCCCCAAACAATATAGGATTTAGTGGAGTAGATGCTGACAGGAATAGACGCGTTGTTGAACAAATGCAGAACTGCAATTGTCACGATAAACGCGAGGTAGAACCAGTTCGCTACGTAAATGTGAGCTTCTTTGCGACGCCAGATTGGCCCCAAGAATGTCAACAGGTAGGCCACCCAGACAATAGTCAGCAGCAAATCTGCGTACCATTCTGGTTCGGCGTATTCTTTACTCTGTGTAACACCAAGCAGGTAACCTGTACCCGCAACAACGATGAACAGATTATAACCCAGAACAACAAACCAAGGCGAAATCGTACCCATCAGACGGGCCTGACACGTGCGCTGCACAACGTAGAACGATGTTGCAATCAACACGTTTCCGCCAAATGCGAAAATCACGGCTGAAGTATGGAGAGGACGGAGACGCCCAAAATTGGTCCAAGGCAGATCAAAGTTCAACGCTGGGAATGCCAACTGCGAAGCGATAATCACGCCGACGGAAAAGCCTGCGATACCCCAAAAAACAGAAGCCCAAGTCGCAAATTTTACGGGCCCCATATTATAGTTCGGTTTGCCGTTAATCTCTAACGGTGCCGGACTGTTATTTCCGTCGAAGTATCGGCGAAAAATAAAGAAGATACCCGCCAGTGATGCTAATGCAATCAAAGCGGTATGAAATGCCAAGACCTGATCCCAGGTTTTCCCTGCAATGATCAGACAGAAAATCGCTGCTACCAAAAGAAGTACGGTGTAACCGCCTTCTTCAAGTGACAGATATCTGACTTTCCGCTCACCCATGATGTTCGCCCCATATAAAGTAAACAAGTTCGTCCAGATAGGACTACTTGAGCGTAGTTCTATGGGTGGCAAATTGCCCCGCCCTTGATACATGTCAAAAAGAACTCGAACAAAAAAAATAAAATTACTCTAATTCGCAACTACACCCCCCATTATCGGGTTTTCGTCATATATTACATGAATTTAGGGCAAGATGCGTTGTTTTGGCGCAGCTTGAAGCGAGTTTCACTGGTTCCTGAGAAAGTTAGCGTAATTTGATAGGTGAAGCGGAGGCGGCACGCATACATAGAATCATGATTAGCTAGATAAGTTCTCAATTTCATACCGCAGCGCACCAAACTCTCGCTGCGAAACTCGACCTAGGTCGCAACCGAATTTTCCGTGGGATCTGTTTTTTGCGCGCCGGTTGGCCCCAGCACGTATCTGGTCACAACCGGCATGAACGCTAAAAGTCCCATAAAGCGAGCTAACTGGTGGGTGGCAACGAACACCGGATCAATGTCCAGCAGGATCGATATAAGAAGCATTGCTTCCATACCTCCGGGAGCAAAGGCCAGAAAAACCTTATCGAATGAGACGTCCAGAGCCCAAGACGTCACCAGCGCCCCTGTTAGCGCAACTGACAGACTGATCGCAAACACCACAAGAGACGTGCCAAGCATAGGCTTTAAGGTGCTGCTTTCCATCTTCCCAATATAGAGGCCTACATTGGTTCCCATGATTACGTAGCAAGGTATGGCAAGCCAAGCAGGCAAGTTAAACTCTAAGATCCCCGTTGAGTTAAGGGCAGCACTGGCAAAGAATGCCCCAGTGAGCAGTCCAGCAGGCGCCTTCAGCCTTAAGGCCAGCATTGCAAAGATCGCGCAGACCAGAAGAGCAGCTATGAGTTCAACTGCAACCGTTGGACTGAACGCCACTTCGGCATCTTTAGCTATAACGTCGGCTACCTCATTTGAATCGACCATATTTGTGACAATCAAAGGCAGAACAGCAATCAAAAGGAAGAGGCGCACGAGCTGGACAATCATAATTCGGTCCATGGGCGCGCCCCTCTCCAAGGCGAGCGCAGCGGTCATTCCCAGTGCGCCCGGCAAACCTGCGAAGAATGCCTCATCCCTACCCCAGTTGCATTTTTTGTAAGCGTAAAGGTAGACCGTTGTGGTGATGCCACCGACAACAGCACCCAGTGCTAACATCGACAAAGGCCACAAAGAGGCTCCCTCCCAGAAATCTGGAGAGACAGCAGTCCCCATTGCAGCTCCGATAAATATGGAATTTGTGGAGGTTAGTTGCTTGGGAAATGTGAAACCCTGATTAGCGATCAAAGGTAGAGAAAGAGATTTCGCCAGAACCAAGACAACCATAGGCCCTGCCAGAAAACCAGCAGGAAGAGAAAGCAGTTCAAAGACAGCAGCTCCTGCCCCTCCAAGCGCAAGAACTCCAACTAAACTCAGAATGTCTTTTCCGCTCACGGCTTTACCTCCTCATGTCGTCACGACACAAGAAGTACAAATCGCAATTCATATGATCAATCTTGATAGAACCAATCAATATATAATTTCAATCAGAGAGTTTAGAACTGTTCGCAAACAGCCACGAATTGCTTGAAGGGACTTGAGTTTTTTAAAAACTCAGTGTTGTTGACAGGGATCAAAGTTCAATTAGTCCATTTGCGTATGGTAGCGTCATGACCGATCTAGAGCAAAAATATGCGTCCTTGAACGTACCCCGTTATACCTCCTATCCAACAGCTCCTCACTTCAGTGAAGCTGTGACGCCATCTCTCTATGGTGACTGGCTGGAGAGTATTCCTCATGACACTCCTCTGTCGCTTTATCTGCATGTGCCGTTTTGTCAGGAAATGTGCCATTACTGCGGATGTAACACCAAGGCGACACGCAAGATGGCGCCGGTGCTTGCGTATGTGGAGTTGATGCTCAAAGAGATCGACCTTGTGCTAAAGCGCCTTGGTACAGGCCGTCTGGTGCACCACATCCATTGGGGTGGTGGCACACCAAGCCTCGTTCCGCGCGAAGCCTTTTTGAAGATTGTCGAAAAGCTGAAGGACAACTTCGTTTTCTCCGAGGACATTGAGCACGCGATCGAGCTCGATCCGAGAACCGTTGGTGATTATCTGGCCGAGACACTTAAAATGGCTGGCATCACACGGACCAGCCTGGGCGTTCAGGACTTTGATGAAGACGTTCAGAAACAGATTGGCCGCATTCAGCCCTACAAAACAGTGATGAAGGCTGTTACCGCTCTTCGTAATGTTGGATTAAACGACATCAACTTTGACTTGATGTACGGGTTGCCGGGACAATCTGAGCAGACAATTCGCGAGACAGTTGAGTACACCAAAGAACTTGCGCCGGGCCGTGTTGCTCTGTTCGGTTACGCGCACGTGCCTTGGTTCAAGAAGCACCAGCAGTTGATCAAGGAAGAGAACCTGCCGGGCGCGAACGAGCGTATCCGCCTTTCAGACGTTTCTCGTGATGCACTCGTCGATGCTGGTTATGAAGTGATCGGTCTTGACCACTTTGCTCTGCCAACGGATGAGATGGCAATCGCTTTGAAGGAAGGCCGCCTACGCCGGAACTTCCAAGGTTACACCACCGACACTGCTGATACTTTGATCGGCTTCGGTTGCAGCTCCATCGGCTTTTTGCCACAGGGCTATGTGCAAACGACACCATCAGCTCGCGAATGGGAGCGTATGGTTGTTGATGATGTACTGCCGATCAAGAAAGGCATTGCCGTTGATCAGGTTGACCTGTGTCGTGCTGAAATCATCATGCAGCTGATGACCTACTATGAGGTCGATTACGCAGCCACAGCAGAAAAGCACGGGTTACCAGTCAGTGAGTTTGACAGCATTCCAGCTGAGATGCAGGAAATGATTGATGATGGCGTTGCGACCCTTGAGGGAACGGTTGTTGCGGTGACTGATGCAGGCCGACGCTATGTTCGCGTCGTGGCAGCGGCATTTGATACTTACCTTGCAACTCAGCAAGCACGACACTCTGTCGCGGTATAATCCCGATCTGATCCAAAGATGAAAGAAGCGGCCTTTATGGGCCGCTTTTCTTTTGTTCGGACAACAAAAAAGGCGCTGAGTTTTCAGCGCCTGTTTCATTCATTTACAGCGGATGCCTTATCAGGACATCTATGCTCTAGAAGTGAGTTTCTTAGTGCATACCAGTCAGCTGACAGATGCCACAGATATTGGTGATGTGGATGCTGTCCTGCTTTTCAACCTTGATCAGACCGCGACGCTTCAACTGAGAGATCACACGGCTTACAGTTTCAATGGTCAGGCCTAGATAGTCGGCAATTTCCTGACGGGTCATGGACAGAGCAACAGTCTTGGTATCTGGTCGACCCTCTTCATTCGGGCCTGAGCAGCCGTGTCCACCACGATTTGGCACCAAGCTCATCAGAAATGTAGAAACGCGCTCCAGTGCGGATTTACGACCCAGCAGAACTGTGTGTTCGTGAAGGATCTCCATCTGGGACAGCAAGCAACGATTTACATAGTGCTGCATCATCGGAGAAGTAGAGATCTCGCGACTTTCGAAAACCTGCAACTCAACTTCGGTCAGCGCTTCAGCCGTGCAGTCAAAGAAGTCACGGTTGGAGAAACCGAGCATATCGCCTTCACGCAGAATATAGACCACCTGGCGACGTCCGTCCGGAAGCAGCTTGTAGAGCATCATAACCCCACGCACGACTTCATAGAGGCGCTCTGCCTTATCACCCTCATAGAAAAGCACGTCATGCGCAGACAATCGCTGCTTACGACCAAGATGCTTTCCCGCGGCTTCTGGCTGCTTGAAGTTTTCCTGACAACCGTTGAATGGTGCCTGGCCATCAAGGTCGCTAAGCTTTGTCAATGTGGCCGATACCATAATCCCTCCTCGCGGATATCTCCGCAAACATCGTGCCTGGGCAAGTAGCGAGAACTATTCGTCTATTCTCTAAATGCCGCTTGGCCATGGCAAACATCCGTCATTGCTTGCCTGACCTGTTGATGCAGATTTACTGATTAGAATGCAACGTCAAAATACGCATTAAAACTTATGGAGCAGGTTCATATCTTAGTAATTTGATCTGAAACAATCGAAATTTTGCGTTAGATCAAGTTTACACGTACACCAATAAATCCTGTTCTTTCAATGGCTTACGAACAACAGGCGTTGTGGTGATTTTTGGCAAATCTCGCGTAATCTTCCAGAGAGGCTGGCCGCTGATTGCGACAATTTGTGGCGCCTCATCCAAAGCAGCAACCTTCTCAATCAAATCAGATCCCGCCAATCCGGGAAGGTGCAGATCAACAAAGACAGTGTCATCTATACGAGGTGAAGCATCTGAGAGAAACGATTCTCCATCTGCAAAAGCGGCGCATGAGAGTTCGAGGCTCTCAAACATCCTGGCAATTGCATCTCGCACAGATACATCATCTTCGACAATATAGATCACAACAAACCCCAGCGTTGTTCTCGTAGCTCATGAGACAAAGCACAAAGGTGCAGCACTTTGTCTCACCAGTCACCATAACCAAGCGCCGGGGTCTTGTAATGCGTAGTAACACTCGGGAATAACAAGATTGGCCGAAAGTATAGCCAGTCATTCCCAATGAAGTTGCGCTACATCAAGCAGCTGGAGGCTCACCTGTAAGGACGATGCGGACGAGATCCGCAGCATTACGTGCACCAAGTTTTTCCATGATGCGCGCGCGGTGAACTTCAACAGTACGTGGAGAGATCTTGAGGTTTCTACCAGCTTCCTTGTTGGAGGAACCAGCAGTGATCTCAGTCAACACCTGACGTTCGCGTGGCGTCAAAGTTTCTGCGCCAGGGAATGTCAGTGTATTTGCACCACTCGCCTGTGCATTTCTGGAAACAGCTTCACGCACACGAGAGATGATGGATTCAACATCAAATGGCTTTTCAATGAAGTCGTAAGCGCCTGATTTGATTGCTTCAACAGCCATTGGGATATCGCCCTGACCGGAAATGATAAAGATTGGCGCAGGGAAGTTCTCACCATTCAGGCTTTTCAGAATATCAATGCCTGAGCGTCCTGGCATATGAACGTCAAGAAGAACACAGTTCGGCGTTTCTTCTTCTACCCCACCAAGAAACTCTTCAGCATTCGCAAAGGATTTTACGCGAAACCCTTCTGTTTCAAACAGCAGAGAAAGCGCGTCGCGAACCGCTGGGTCATCGTCAACAATATGGATCACAGACGGCATGGTCATGATTGCTCAGGTCCTTATTCTTGTTGTTCTAAACAACAGCTTCAGCTTAGCTTGTTGCTTTTGAGTTTACCGGGAGCCTCAAAGTGAAGGTTGCACCTTTACCTTCCTCATATGGCTCTACAAGTAAATCGCCACCATGGTTTTGGGCTATACTCCGAGAAATCGCAAGTCCAATACCTAAACCGCGCCGCTTTGTCCCAGTAAAGGCCTTGAAAAGGTGCGACACTGCTTCCTCATCCAGCCCTGGTCCAGTGTCCATAACCTTAACAAACACATTGTCATCGTCACGTTCGACAGAAACAACTACTTGCTTAACAGGTTGATCCTTTACGGCTTCGCCTGCATTTCGGATCAAGTTTACAAGAATCTGTTGTATTTGTACGGAGTCCAACTCAAGCTGGTAGTTATAGTCCACGAAAGTAGAGATGAACTCGACATCATCCGCTTCGTGCCCTACCCGAACGAGCTCAAGGCAATCATCAATGAGTGTTGCAAGACCGGTTCCGATGCATTGCGGAGCCTGCCGTTCGACAAAGTTACGCATCCGCTGGATGATCTGACCAGCACGTTCAGCCTCCACCACAGCCTTATCCATCAGGCTGATCATAGGATCATCAGGCTGATCGGCAGCTCTTGCACGGCGCGCTGCCGTTTGCAGATAGAGCATCAGAGCCGTGAGTGGCTGATTAACCTCGTGAGCAATCGCAGCGCCCATTTCGTCCAACGCGTTCACGCGGGTCATTGTCACCAGGTTAGATTGCAGCACACGAAGGCGTTCTTCATATTCCTTGGTTGCCCGAAGATCTTTCAGGACACCGATGAACTGATGACCGCTTTCTGTCTGAGCTTCGCCAACGGACAGTTCTATTGGAATTTCGGTTCCGTCTTTATGGCGACCGACGACTTCGCGGCCAATGCCGACAACTTTCGGGTCTCCGGATTTTAGATAGTTCCGAATGAACTGGTCATGCTGCTTAGCAGTGGCGCTCGGCATCAGTGTGTTGACATTCTTGCCAACGACTTCGGCGCTCTTGTAGCCAAACATGTTCTCGCAAGCACGGTTATAGATCAGGATCGTTCCGTTATCATCGATGACGATGATGCCATTAACGGCTGTATCCAGAACACTGTGCAAGCATGAAGAGGAGACCATAGTAGTTTCCTAGTTGTTGTAGGCGTACCCGTACGCTTATCTAAACGGGTATCTAGATGGGTATTTTGACTAATCAGCTATCCCATGGCCTGAGCTAGGTCAATCACCTAGCCTGCGACTGATTTAACGATTAATTCCCGCTAATTCATTGATATATTATGTAGGAGACGAGCGTTCTCTAAACCTGAGCGTGTAAATCTAGAGTTTGAAGACATCAGAAGCGAGGCTGCCATCCCGCTAGATAATGCATTTACCTATTGTAAAACCCAGAGAACCCTTAGGTTAGTTTATGTAAAATATTATTTTACGAGTTTTGGGTCACGACGCAAAATCATTGCGTAATTTGGAATAAGACTAAGTAGAGTAAACCAAAAGTAGTAAGCGTGTTCACCTATACGGCGCGTATATGTCGCAGGATATATCATACTCTGAGCCTAGGTTTTCCACCGTAGCACAACGTTTCAGGCTCTTCTCGCCTGGTATCGAAGCCCATTCCTTGAGTCGTGTACGGCGATTGAAATTTTATTTCGCACTCACAAATCGGGGTCAGGAGATCGGATCTGATGGTTTTGTGCCAGTTCTGTAAGTGCTTTGAAGTTGGCACGTATTGAAAACTCATGCTGCAGTTGCAAAAGGTTCAATCGCAATCCGTTGAGAAGCAACAGCTCATCATGACCATGCAGACGTTTGTGAACCGGTAGGCTACAAAAGATCTTCGAGACCTGTGTTGCTGCAATGTCTGCAACACTGCGGGCTGGAACTAAAGCATCCGTACGCATTTTGGTCGACATGTTCTGAGCTAAGGCATTCCATTCCTGCGCAGAGCAAACGGAAGCTTCCTGATGCTCAACCAAGATTTCCTTGAGCAGTTGCCCGATCATGCCAGCAAGATCCTGCGGGTCCATTCTCGTTTTTTGCCGCAACACAATGAGAGCCATTTCGCCCACAAGCTCCACAGTGATGGAGAAGGAGCTCCAACGGGAGGCTTCGAGAGCCTGCTGAAAATCTTCCTCGTCAAGCAGTGTCTTCCAATGAACACCAGCCCGAGAGCGGGAGTATTCCTGCACATTCTTATAAGTCAGATACGCCGCACTGCGCCCAAGATACCCCTTTAACTTAAGAAGGGTATCCAAGTCGGATCTATAAAAGAAGAAAGCATAGATGCGCTTCAGCCAGCTTGGGCTGTCGAGAGATACATTCTCGATATTTTCAAAGGCACCTAGCAGGTTCTCTTTGGTAGAATTGCGTTGTTGTCCCAACTCATAGCCTTTCGTCGCGGCTGGAAAAATCTACGGTTACAAAGACGCAATAACTCGTATTGAACTCTTGCCTTTCACAAAAGATCGGTCAACTGTGCAACATTGAGAGACAAAAAACACTTAATGGAAGTAACGGACCTACCAGTCCGGCGGGGGAAGCATGCTTCAAGGTTGGATCGTAGTCCTTGTCGCTTTGGCATATATACTGCTCTTATTTGTTATCGCGAGTTATGGTGACAAAGTCGCCAAGAACCGCGTTAAAAAGACAAGAGGGCGACCACTCATCTATGCCCTCTCACTCTCCGTTTATTGTACATCATGGACATTTTTTGGATCTGTCGGATCTGCTTCGAGAAATGGTTTCGAGTTTATTGCCATTTACCTCGGGCCTATCCTCGTGTTCGCTTTTGGGTTTCCGCTGATCCTGCGGGTGATCCAACTTGCGAAGGCAGAAAAGATTACATCCGTTGCCGACTTTATTGCTGCACGCTATGGCAAAAACCCTATGGTCGGTGCGATTGTCACATTGATCGCCTTTATCGGCATGATCCCCTACATCGCCCTTCAACTGAAGGCGCTGGATCTGTCTGTCGGCACGATTGTGCTGCATCCCTTGTTGTCACTTGATGATGCGGAGATTTCGATCTTTGGTGATGAGACACTGATGATCGCCATTTTCATGGCTGTGTTTACGTGGTTATTCGGCACCCGCCATATTGATGCAACAGAGCACCAAGAAGGCTTGATGCTATCCATCGCAACTGAAGCTGTTGTTAAGCTCGTTGCTTTTCTCGCGATCGGCATTTGGGTTACCTTCATGCTATTTGATGGGCCATGGGATCTCCTGCACGCTTCCTTTGCTAACACCAACAGCTCACAGGACCTGTTCACGAACATCAATACCAGCAAGTGGGCAGTTATCACGCTCCTGTCTTTATTCTCGATTGTGCTTCTGCCGCGCCAATTCCATGTGACTGTGACGGAATACAACAGTGAAGCTGAGTTGAAACGGGCGACATGGCTGTTTCCAAGTTACCTGATCGCTATCAATCTGTTCGTCGTGCCCATTGCCCTTGCAGGTATGACTATTTTGGGCAACACGGTCGACCCGGACATGTTCGTGCTGGCGCTGCCTCGTGCTTATGATGCTGACTGGTTGACCCTGCTGGTGTTTATTGGTGGTCTTTCTGCAGCAACAGCCATGGTGATTGTGACCACCGTTGCGCTTTCCATCATGGTTTCCAACGATCTGGTGATGCCGATTATTCTGCGTCGGCGTAGTGAAGACGAGATCATTTCGACTTCAGGCGAAGACATGAGCCAGCTGGTGCTGGGCATTCGGCGCATGTCGATCTTCCTCGTCATTCTGGGAAGTTATGTCTACTATCGCGTTGCGGGTGATAGCGCGGCTCTTTCGAGCATCGGCCTTCTCTCTTTTGCAGCAATTGCGCAGTTCGC
This sequence comes from Pseudovibrio sp. Ad5, assembly GCF_001623095.1. Classification (NCBI taxonomy): domain Bacteria; kingdom Pseudomonadati; phylum Pseudomonadota; class Alphaproteobacteria; order Hyphomicrobiales; family Stappiaceae; genus Pseudovibrio; species Pseudovibrio sp. Ad5. Next base: position 59,652 of record NZ_LMCH01000016.1, read on the forward strand.
TCCTGCCTTTATCGGCGGCTTAATCTGGCGCAGAGCGACGGCGCGCGGCGCGATTGCCAGTATGACAGCTGGATTTGCAGTCTGGTTCTACACGCTACTGCTTCCTGTCTTTGCGCGCGAGAGTATCTTTGGCTCAAACATCCTTAGTAACGGCCCGTTCGGCATAGAGTTCCTGAAGCCTGAAGCATTGCTTTACCTTGATATGGATCCGTTTGTGCACGGCGTGCTCTGGAGCCTTTTGTCGGGACTGCTGTTTTACGTGGTCTTCTCACTCACGCGGCAACCGACTGCGATTGAGCGCATTCAGGCCAACACTTTTGTGCCCACCGGGATTGCACAGGCCCCTGCCCTGCGGAAGCTGCGGACAACAGTGACGATCGGAGATCTACAAGCAACGATTTCTCGTTATGTTGGAGAAGAGCGGACACAGCGCTCCTTTGATACTTATGCTGCGGAGCATCGCATCACGATTGACAGCAGCGAAGAAGCCGATGCCGTGATCCTGCGTTTTTCCGAGCAACTGCTTGCCAGTGCAATCGGATCAGCGTCCGCACGACTGGTGCTTTCTCTTCTGCTCAAACGGCGGGACCCAGGCACTCAGGAGGCCATCAAACTGCTGGATGATGCGACTGAGGCAATCCAATATAACCGCGATCTTTTGCAGATCGCGTTGGACCAAGTGCGGCAGGGTATCTCCGTTTATGACAAGGACTTGCGCCTGATCTGCTGGAACCGGCAGTATCGCGAAATGTTGATGTTGCCGGCGAAATTTGGACAAGTCGGTACTTCGCTTGAGGAGATGATCCGCCATATTGCAGAGGCAGGCGAGTTTGGTGATGGCGACGTGGACGAGATTGTCGGTCTGCGCATGCACAATTTCATCAATCGCCAAGAGACCTATCAGGAGCACCTAGTCAGCACCGGAACAGTGTTGGAAGTGCGCACCAGCCCAATGCCCTATGGTGGCCTGGTTACCAGTTACACTGATATTACAGAGCGTGTTTTTGCGGAGGAAGCCCTTGCCCGCGCAAACGAGAATTTGGAGCAGCGGGTTCGTGACCGGACCGAAGAGCTGACGAAGGTGAATGAGCAACTTGAAGCTGCCAAGAAGACGGCTGAGCTGGCTTATCAGGACAAAACGCGTTTCCTGGCCGCAGCAAGCCATGACATTTTGCAGCCGTTGAATGCAGCGCGACTTTATTCTTCTACCTTGACTGATCGTTTCATGGACGGAGACCCAGAAGACCGCAAACTGGTTAGCAATATCGAGGCCTCACTGGAGTCAGTAGAAGAGATCATTGGTGCCGTCCTCGATATCTCCCGTCTGGACACCCGGGCGTTCAAGGCAGAGATTTCGACATTCCGCCTGGATGATATTCTCAATCCACTGCGCGTCGAGTTTACTCCAATTGCCAAGGAAAAAGGGCTCAAGCTCACAATCCGCAGCACAGATGTTTGTGTGCGCTCAGATCGACGTCTTTTGCGGCGTTTGCTGCAGAACCTCATTTCGAATGGGTTGAAGTACACCACAAAAGGTGGCGTCGTAGTTGGTGTTCGCAAGACTAAGAACAATATGGCAAATATTGAGGTCTACGATAGCGGGATCGGCATTCCAGAAAAGCAGCAGGAGCTGATTTTCAAGGAATTCCGCCGCCTTGATGATGGCGCACGCATTGCCTCCGGGCTTGGGCTGGGGCTTTCTATCGTAGAACGCATTAGTAAGGTGTTGGCGCTCAACGTGGCACTCAAGTCTCAGGATGGGAGAGGCTCTCGCTTCTCTCTTGCCATTAAAGAGGCCATGAGTGTACCGGTTGCTGCAAAGCAAGCTCAGCCTAGTGCTATCGTCAGTCAGTTGGCTGGTCTCAATGTGCTGGCTATCGATAATGAACCGCAGATTCTGGAGGGCATGGAGTCTTTGTTGCGTACATGGAAATGTAACGTGCTGACGGCTCCAAATGCGCAGGATGCTGCCAAGGCAATCTATGCCAGTAAGACGCAACCAGACATCATTCTGGCAGACTATCATCTGGATCAGGGGACTGGCATTGAAGCCGTTGTTCACCTGCGCTGGAAGTTTGGCGTGCACTTCCCTGCTATGCTTATTACTGCAGACAGAACGGCAGAAGTGCGGACAGAGGCCTCTGACAAAGATATGGAGATGATCCATAAGCCGCTGAAGCCAGCTGTGCTGCGAGCACACCTGATGCGGTGCAAGGCAGCTCTAGGAGACACATGACCTTTCAGGGGTCACACATTTGGCATTGCCAACAAAAAAGGCGCTCCAAAGAGCGCCTTTTTTCGTAGATCAACTCGAAGAATACCTAGCCAGCAATGCTTTGCCACTGACCAGCTTCGATCTTTGCCGCTGCAATGACTGCCTGTGTCCGACTTTCAACGCCAAGCTTCTGCAAAATAGCAGAAACGTGTGCTTTTACAGTCGCTTCCGATACAGACAATTCATAGGCGATCTGCTTGTTCAGCAAACCTTGCGAAAGCATCATCAACACGCGCACTTGCTGCGGTGTCAAAGAGGCCAGACGCTGAGCCATTTTGGTTGCTTCATCAACGGTGTTCAGGTCAATGTCTGGTGGAATCCAAACGCCTCCCTCCAGAACTACTGAAACACCATCCTGAATAACATCAATACCAAGTGACTTTGGAATATACCCAGACGCGCCAAACTCAATGGCACTGCGAATTGTAGTCGGATCTTCTGTTCCGGAAACGACAACAATTGGCACACCCACATATTGAGCACGCAAGTACATTAATCCAGAGAACCCTCGCATGCCCGGCATGGACAGATCCAGAAGGATCATGTCTACGTCTTCCTCCCGATCGAGAGCAGCGGTAACTTCATCAAGGCTCCCAGCCTCGATAATTTTTACCGATGCGAACTGTTTCTCGATTGTTTGACGCATTGCACCACGGAACAGCGGGTGGTCATCAGCGATAATAAAGCGGTGGACCGCGTTGTGCACGCTGTGCTCCTCCATTTCTTGTCGTGGACTGCCTCCAATGACCTTCGATCCGTCTCGTCGAAATAAGATCATCAGATATACAGTTTTCGACGCCTCGGGAGCTTGAACGAGAATTTCGCAGCTCTCCCAAAACGCCACGATAGATATTTTACAACCTTAGAACTCCGCAGAGTCTCAACCGGTCGCATCCCCCTATACAAAAGCATTATGCGAAACAGGGAGGTGCTGGCAAGCATGAAGTTGATTGTTTTCACTCATCTCACGCACTTTTACCACAAAACCGTCAGTAATCATTAAGATATTGCAAGAAGGCATGCATAGAACTCAAGAGTTGGTCCCAAAGTATGGGTCTCCCAAATCCTGCGTTTTTCTGTTTTCTGAACTTCGAGGATTGGGGATTAGTATTAGGTAGTAGAATTTTAGTCTAGCGGTTCGCTTGGGGGACTGTAGAGTATGTATACGTTGGGTAATCATTACTGGAGGTGGGAGTGCGTACACCAAATAGAGTCGCCTATTGGACCAAAACTCGTGCACTCATGGCTGCAACGCTCATTCTCTGGCTCATCTTCTTTGGCATCGCTGTCTATTATGGAGCACCCGGCTCTGATCCAAATGCGCCACAAAATGAGTTGAGTGGGCTTTTGGGTTCTCTATCAAACAGTTATGTGTGGGGATGCCTCCTATTTTTTGTCGCCAGTATCCTGATCTCGTGGTTTTGCGGCGCACAAGACAGGCTTGATGAAAGCAACACAGGCTCTTCTCAGCAACAGGGGAGCACATCATGACACTCTCCAGCCTCGATCCTCATCCTTCACAATACAAAGGCCTTCCGCTTGCGCTTTGTCTGTTCACGCTCGCACTCTTTTTGCTGACCGGTCTACTCGCTGTTATGGAAAAAGCTGGCGTTGTTGTCGTGCTCATCGAAGCGTTGATGGCTTTGCTGCCATTGCTGGTATTTGCCATGGTGGGTATTCTGGCGCGGACGATGAAGCTCTCTGAGTATCATTGGGGCGGCAAGAATGTGCCGGCAGGCCTGACAGGTGTGACCTTAGCTGCGTGCTTTGTTGGTGGCAGCTTCTTTCCCCTGTTCCTCTCTGTGGTTTTCTTGCCAGAATACATCAGCTTCCCAATTGTTTTAGGATGGGTGAGCAGTCTTGTCTTATGTGCAGTGCTCTTTGCCTCTCCTCTCAGGAAGTTTGGTTCGGCGACGGTTCCGGAGTTTCTGGGTGTCCGTTTGCAGAGCAATTTGGTGCGGTTGATTGCCAGTGGTCTGGTTGTTCTCGTTGGTATTCCTCTCCTGTGCACCGAGATGCTGATTGGTGGTCAGGTTCTGGCAACATCTCTCAACGCGACCTCAACGACGGGCATTCTGCTCTTTTCAATGGTGTTGCTCATTTCTGTTGTGCTTGGTGGTATCAGCGGAGCTGTGTGGACACAGGCTCTGCAAGGTGTGCTGATGGTGTTTGCCTGCCTTTCGCCAGTCATCCTGCTTGGTTTAGACCAGCTAACCTCACCTATGGTTTCCGAGAATGTTGGTTTCACCAGTGTTGTCAGTACTTCGCTCACAGAGCAACTCGCCGCGATCATTGATATTGAGAATACAAGTATCGGCTGGTTCCTGATGCAGGGGCCATATGCTGGCGGTCTCTGGCCGTTGATTGGCACAGCTCTCTTCTTTGCTATTGGCATGGCTAGCCTTCCCCACCTTCTCAGCAAGTTCCAGGGAACAGGAAGTTCAGCATCTGCTCGTCGCGCTGCCGGATATTCTCTTTCTTTCCTTTTGCTCCTGATGGTTGTTGGGTCGGCCTATTTCCTGTTGCTGGCAGATGAACGGCTTCAGAACCTGCTTGGGCCGAATGCACTTGATCAGGGCCATCAAAGCGGTCTCATTGCGGCGTTGATCAGGTCTGGGATTGTTGCAGCCGCACTTGCTGCAAGTTCTGCACTCTTGATGACGCTTTCAACAAGCGTTTCGCGAGATCTCATTGAGACTTTGGTGTTGCCGCGTGCCTCACTCAACCAGAAAATCGTGCTGGCACGTGTTGTGGTTCTGGTGATCTGTGCCTTTGTCACCTATCTTGCCTATAGCGAGAATTTGTTGTTCTTAGACATGCTGACATTGTCGCTCTCCCTTGCAGCTGCAGCCTTCTTTCCTGTGCTTGTACTTTCATGCTGGTGGAGCAGATTTCACGCAACAGCGGCATACAGCGCAATGCTCTCAGGCAGCTTGGCAACCCTGTTTTACGCTCTTGCCGTGACCAGTGGTTCCACGGGCTTCTGGTTTGGTTTTCCTGCTGAGATGGGCGGATTGCTCGGTGTGTTCTTAGGATTTGCTGTCGGAATCTCACTTTCCTACGTTACTTTTTCCGAGGATGAGCGTCATTTTTATCTGGCAAGTTTATTGGAGCAACCAGGCGAACGAGACCTCTCGATAGATCTACCTGACACTTCTGACAAGGATGAACCGGAAGAACTCATAGAGATTAAGATGTAATTTTCAGAAAGTTGTAAGTAAACTCTTACAAGCACTGACCGTCGTTTGTAGTCCATTTACGCCGATTCAAATTTACAACTTCCGCTAAGTCGAATTCAATAGAGCTGCGTCTATAGTTTATCTCCAATAGAAGCCTAGGAGAAACCTATGGACGCTTTACAACGTGCTGCCCGTGCCAGTGTTGCTCGTATCTGCGGATTTTATTGCCTCGGCGTGCTCCTGATTATGGCAGCGCTCAGCTTTGATCCGGCCAGTTCTTTCCGTACAGGCGCTATGCTTGCAATCACTCTGAGTGCTGTTCTTGTTTACAAAGCCTGGATTATGCCAAACGGTAAGCATGACGGCGATGATGCGTGGGCCTTGATCAAGGGACAGGAAAGCAGCGAGCAAGACCCAAACAGAATGCAAAGCGACGCGCTACGCACCGCCTATCATGAGTATTCCAAGCGGGCGATGGTTGTCGCTTTGGGGCTTTGGTTCGTCAGCGTTGTGGCTAGTATTTCTGACTGAGTGCTGTCAGCCGTCAGGAACCAAGATAATGCAGGGTCATGGAGCGTCGATGCGGCGCTCTTCTATGCTCGATCAAATAAATACCCTGCCAGGTCCCCAAATCCAACTCCCCGTCGACCACTGGTATTTGCAGAGATACTCCTGTGAGCATGGTTTTGATATGCGCAGGCATATCGTCCGGGCCTTCATAGGAATGGAGCCACCCACCATTTTCAGGCGCGAGATTTGTCAGGGCCTTTTGCAGGTCCTGCAGAACAGTCGGATCAGCATTTTCCTGGATGGTGACAGAGGCCGAAGTGTGGCGAACGAACAATGTGAGCAGTCCATCCTTCAATTGGAGTGACTTGGCCCATTCCCGGATCTCTTTGGTGACTTCATAAAAGCCCAATCCCTCCGTCATGAACACCAGTCGTCCCATGGACTGAGAAAGCTGCGTCTGACCACTATCAATGGTCCAGACTTCGCAGCTGTTCTTCGTTTTTGACCAACCCGACATGCTCGAAAACCATCCCCTTATTATTCGTTAATTAAGATCGTGTCGTTGTCATTGACGTGAGATTGCGCGACAACTTCTATAACAAACATATTGGCAACATTTTATTGTCGCTTCCGGAGAAACTACATGTCTGAGAATTTCGCTCCTCTGTCGATAAGTCAAGAGGCCGTCGCTGAAGCAAAGGCATTTAACAAGGAAATGACGGAGCAGCTGCGCGCGCTTCCTGGTCCATGGAGTTTCCCCCCTACTGTCACCCGTGAACGCCGGTTACAGGGGCTTGGTGCGTTTCCTATCCCCACCTACTCAGAGCAGGCTGAGGATCTGGAGATTGAAGGGCAGCATGGTTCTATTCCCCTACGGCTCTTCAAAGCTGATAAAAACTCATCAAAAGGTGTGATAATTCATTTCCATGGTGGAGGCTTTGTTTTCGGCTCTGCTTCCTTTCAGGATCCTTATCTGGAGAGCATGGCAAATAACACTGGGCTTGACGTAGTTTCAGTTGAATATCGCCTTGCTCCAGAACATCCTTTTCCGCAAGGACCAGATGATTGTGAGGCGGCTTGCCATTGGGTTTTGAATGAAGGTGCAAGCCAATATGGCTGGGATGCCTTTGCCCTGACCGGGGAAAGCGCAGGTGCGACATTGGCCCTTACGACCGCCGTGCGTCTGCGGGACAAGCATGGGATGATCCCCTTTAAGGCGTTGGTTTTGTTATCAGGTTGGTATGACATCGGGCTTACGCCATCTGCCCGCCTCTGGGGTGAAGAGGTGCTTTTTCCAACAACTCGTGACCTTCAGATGTTCAGGAGGCATTTTCTGCTTGGCGAGGAAAACGCGGAGGAACCAGCTGTTTCTCCTTTGTATGCCCGGCTGGAAGGATTGCCACCAACACTGCTAAGTGTAGGTACAGAAGATCCACTACTGGATGATACTTGTTTTCTCGCGTCCAGGTTGAAATCTGCTGAAGTGGAGACTTCACTTGAGGTTTATCCCCATGGATGTCATGTTTTTCAAAGTTTTGATCTTGCTCTTGCCAAGCTGAGCACCCAAAGGATAGATAGTTTTTTTCGGACGAAATTCGGTTCGACCTGACCTAATTATTAATAATTAGTGGGTTATCGCAATAGCGCTTATGGACCGAGGCTGCACAAAGGGTTGGATATGGCAAGCTTAGAAACACTTCTCTCGTTTGTGAATACATGGGAATGCGACGAGAACGACCATTTGAACGTGCAGTTTTACTTCTCCAAATTTGAAGAAGCTGACCGTCAATTTAGAATGATGACCGGATTTAGCGAAGCACTGGTTGGTGCGCGCCGTGTTCGACACGTGCGTTACCATGCAGAGTTGGTTGCTGCATCCCTGATTACCGTGAAGTCTTATGTGGCCTTTGACGGGCCGCACATGCTCTCTGTTGTGCATGAAATGATTGAAGGCTCCACCGGGGAAATATGTGCGACCGCCATCGACGGATATACGCCAAATCCTAGTTCTGCAAAGCAGTTGCGGGCGCGCTTCAAAGATGTTGAGGAGAATATCTCCAAGCCAGCGGTTCCACGTGGCATCTCGCCAAGCCCGTTCTCTGGCAAACCAACTATTGATGATTTGCTCAAGAGCGGTGCACAGATTACTGGCCGCTCAACAGTTCTGCCACGGAATCTGAATGCTGAACAGAAAGCTGAAGACGCATTTGCACTTGCCTGCTTCTCTGATGCAGCGGCGCATGTGTGGGAGCGGACTCCGATGAACACGGCGTGGTTGGATGAGAATGAATATGGCCGTGTTGCGCTGGAGCAGAAGCTTTCCTGGATCAGCCCGCTGAAGCTGGGGGATATGGGCTTGGTGATTTCTACGCTGACCAGCGTTCAGGAAAACACCTTCACGATCCGCCATCATCTGTTTGAATCTCGTACCAAGCGTTTGGCGGCGGTGTGTGATCAGGTGTCTATCAGCATGGATCTGAACAGCCGTAAGACTGTTCCTCTGACAGCAGATTTCCGCACAGCACTGGTGGCCTTACAAACACAGTAAGCTTTGCGATCAACGCGTTAAGAACCGCCTTCCTTTGAAGGCGGTTTTTTTATGCCCGCTTGTTACTGCGCTGGCTGTTCGTTTTCGCCCTTCTGGAAATCGTCTTTCATTTCTTCGACAACAGAGAAGAAACGGCGCATGGCGTTTTCGGTAAACTCCAGTGCTTCTTCCAGTTTTTGTTCTTCTTCATCGCCGAACCAGCCTTCTTCCTGTTGTTTGGCGATGGAGAGGTCGAGGCCTGCTTCGGGTTTGATGGCGGCGATGCTGGCGTCTTCGGTCAGGGTAGCAAGTGCTTCAGAGATGCGTCTAAGTTCCTGACGCATCTTGTTGTTTTCTGCTTCCAGACGGGTGATTTCATCCTCGTAGACCATGATGCCGTCAAGGGAAGGCTGGCAGACGAGTTTTTCAGCCTTGGTGGCGCACAGTGAAACTATCCCTGTGCGAGTGTCGAGGCGGATCAGCCCTTTATCCGTCTGCTGCATTTCAAAGCGAACGGGAACATCCTGCTCACTTTGGGCAAATGCGCTTTGTCCACTCATCGCAAAGGTGACCGCAAGGATTCCACTGGCCAGATAAGACTGTTTCACGATTTCTTCCCATCTCTGTTTCAAATCAACGACTTAAAGCCTCTAGAGATTGCAGAGCCATACCTGCTGGCAGATATGGCTTTCAGTTTAGCAGCAATCAGAGCGCCTTGACCATCCGATCAGACATAGGTGTGAAATGGGAACTACTCGAGGCTTTGATAAGGGCCGCGGCCACTTTTCAACGCATCTTCCAGAAGATCGAGGCGGTCTTGTCCCCAAAATGGCTCGGAGTTGAGCAGATAGGTTGGTGAACCGACCGCATTTGCCGTTTCAGCCATGCGGGAGTTGACTGTGTAAGCTTCCAGCATCTCATCAGACTTTCCAGCCGCGATGAGGTTATCCGCGTCCAGACCGAGCTCATTCAGGATGGCTGTCAGGACGCTTTCATCGGCTGCGTTGAGGTCTTTTTGCCAGACAGCTTCAAAGACTTTTTGGGAATAAGTGCCAACCGGACCGCCCTGCTCCTGCAGACGAATTGCGATGGAATCTGCCAGCACAATGTCCGCCGGAAAATGAGCTGGCTTGTAGTTCATTGAAACGCCGCGCTTTTCTGCCCAGCGCTGAAGCTCAATAAACCGATACTTCTGGCGGGCCGGATGGCGTTTGCCCAGAGGCAAACCGCCTGTCAGCGGGAACAAGACAGCGAGATTGACTGGCCGGAAGGTTACTGTGACATCAAAGTTTTCCGCGATGCGCAGAAATTCCTGATGGCCCAGATACGCCCATGGCGACAGGTGCGTATAGAAGTAATCGATCTGTGCAGTCATGATTGTTCCCCAATGTATACACTCAGCCTATCCTGTTGCAAAAACAGATAGATTTCAATGGGAAAGCCCTGCACTGGCGTTCACAAAAACGCGCAGACCGTATGAGCAGCTGTAGAGTTTTGTTTTTACGGCTGTTTATCTGAAAACCGATCACATTGGAGTCGGATACACATCAGAAATCAGCTTTGCGTTCTTATGTGCGTTGGTTTGCGTTAAAGGCGTTTTTTGTGCGTTGGTTACAAAAAAGCCCCCAAACTTCGCAGTCGGGAGCTTCATTCTTCATTGCTGAGCCGAATTCAATCAGGCAGGCTCGTTCACAATGCTTGCGATCTTCCACCGGCCTTCGATGTTGATAAGCAGGTAGTGACAAGTGAAATCGAAGACTGCTTCGCCTTCGTCATCTTCCTGCTGCCAGTCAAGGCTGACGCTCGCGGTGGAGCCGGAGATGTGAGAGGACACCACTTCGTAGATGGAAGAGGTTACATAATGCTCGCGGTGCACTTCCAAGAGTGCTTCGATGTTCTCGCAAAGCTCAGCCTTGTCGTTGAAGACATGGCCTTCTTCCAGCTGCCAGATTACACAGGGAAATGCAAAGCAATCTGCAATCAGCCCGGCGTCATAATCCTCATAGGCATCTGCATAGCTATCAAACAACTCGGAGAGCATTAGTTCTGTTTCGTCCTGAACACTCATAGTGACTGCCCCTTTTCCCAGCTTATTGATGTGCCAGCATTTTTCACGAAGGTAAGGCTTCTGGAGCCCGTTTTCCCTTATATGCCGTGGATAGGGCTCAGTTTGCCAGTCCTTTTTTCAGAAGGAAACAAATTTCATGGGTATTTTCCGCTTTTTATGCCGATATCCCGACCACCTCACAGAATAAATCTCATGGTTTGACACCAATGGGTTGAGTGAGATCGGTTTATCCCCCTCCCTTCTCCTCTTTGCTAAAATGTTCTTGGTTTGCCCCATTTCTGATTGGCACATGTGATCATTGGTGGCAAAGTGCGCTCAACTGTTTTCAGGATCGGACCTTTTCGTCGTTTATGACAGACACCTCTCACCTTCCCTCAGTCTTTGACAACTGGTTTGGCAGCCGTGGTTGGGCTCCGCGTGCTCACCAGCTGGAGCTGTTTGACAAGGTGACCGCTGGCAACTCCGCCCTTCTGATTGCTCCGACTGGTGGCGGTAAGACACTGGCGGGCTTTTTGCCGTCACTGGTGGACCTGCATCACAAACGTCAGGCGGACAAGCGCAAGGCCGGAGAAGCTAAGGCTGCCGGGACGGGTGGTCTGCACACGCTTTACATGTCTCCCCTTAAAGCTCTGGCGACGGATATTCACCGGAACCTTGAGGTGCCAATTGAGGAGATGGGGCTTTCCATCAAGCTGGAGACCCGTTCCGGCGATACGCCCAGCCACAAGAAGCAGCGACAGAAACGTCTTCCACCAGACATTTTGCTGACCACGCCAGAACAGATCTCGCTTCTGCTTTCTGACAAGAACGCAGAGCGGCTGTTTGCTGATCTGCACTATGTCATTTTGGATGAGTTGCACGAGCTGGTGACCTCCAAGCGTGGGGATTTGCTCGCTCTGGCTCTGACCCGTTTGCGCAAGCTGGCGCCTAACCTGCGCTGTATCGGGCTTTCAGCCACCATTGCGCACCCTGATGATCTGCGTGCCTATCTGGTAGAACAACCTTTATCGCAACAAGTTCACCATGCTGAGATTGTGAAGGCCAAAGGTGGGGCCAAGCCTCATATCAGCATCCTGGAAACACAGGAGCGTCTTCCGTGGTCTGGTCATTCCTGTATCTATGCTTTGCCGGAGATCTATGAGGAGATTAAAGCCCACACCACCACACTGGTGTTTGTAAACACGCGCTCGCAGGCGGAGCGGCTGTTTCAGGAGCTTTGGCGTATCAATGAGGACACTCTGCCCATTGCGCTTCATCATGGCTCGCTGGATGTGGGACAACGCCGCAAGGTGGAAGCCCATATGGCGGCGGGTCAGCTTAAAGCCGTGGTTTGCACCTCCTCGCTAGATCTGGGCATTGACTGGGGCGATATCGATCTGGTAATCAATGTGGGCGCTCCCAAAGGGGCAAGCCGGCTGGCGCAGCGTATTGGACGCGCCAATCACCGCATGAATGAAGCCTCCAAGGCCATTTTAGTGCCCTCCAACCGGTTTGAAGTGTTGGAATGTCAGGCAGCCCTGGAAGCCTCTGAAGCAGGTGAGCAAGATACTCCTCCTCTTCGTGAGGGCGGGCTGGATGTTTTGGCTCAGCACATCATGTGCGTTGCCTGTGCTGCACCGTTTGAGCCTGAGCAGCTTTATGAAGAGGTGATCAGCAGTCAATCTTACAGGCATCTGGACTATGATCTGTTTGTGAAGGCCGTGGAGTTTGTGGCAACAGGTGGCTATGCCCTCAAAGCCTATGACAGATACGCCAAGTTGCGCCCGACCAAAGAGGGGTTGTTTCGCGTTTCCCACCCACAATTTGCCCAGCAATATCGCCTCAACTCCGGCACAATTTTAGATGCGGCAACGCTCAAAGTACGTCAGGTGAAACCACGAGGAGCCAACAGCAAGCGGCCTCTTGGGTTTGGCGGCAAGATGCTGGGAGAGATTGAAGAGTGGTTTATTGAGCAGCTTGCTGTAGGTGACACCTTTGTGTTTGCCGGTCAGGTGTTGAAGTTTGAGGGCCTTAAGGAGAGCGAGGCCTATGTATCTCGCAGTGCTTCGCAAGACCCGAAGATCCCGAGTTATCAGGGCGGCAAGTTTCCGCTCAGCACCTATCTTGCTGAGGGCGTGCGCAACTTTGCCTCTGATCCTAACAGTTGGTCTTCTTTGCCAGGTCAGGTTCGTGAATGGTTGGAATTACAAAAAGAGAAATCACAGTTACCAGATTATGAACGTCTTCTGGTAGAGACCTTTCCGCGGAACGATAAGCACTACCTTGTGTGCTACCCGTTTGAAGGCAGATTGGCTCACCAAACGCTGGGAATGCTGCTGACACGCCGTCTTGAGCGAGCTGGCCTGCATCCTCTGGGGTTTGTGGCAACTGAGTATTCACTGGCCCTGTGGGGGCTGGCAGATTTGGGCGCTGCCATAAAAAGCGGGCGTTTGACGCTGGATGACCTATTTGAAGAAGATATGCTTGGTGATGACCTTGAAGCGTGGCTTGCTGAAAGTAGTTTGATGAAACGAACCTTTAGAAATTGCGCTATGATCTCAGGTCTCGTAGAACGACGGCACCCTGGCAAAGAGAAAACCGGGCGGCAGATAACTATAAATACGGATCTTATTTATAACGTACTGCACGAACACGAGCCCGATCACCTGCTTTTACAAGCAACCTGGACGGATGCCGCTACAGGACTTCTGGATATCTCTCGTTTAGGTCACTTTCTTTCTCGTATCGACAAAAGAATCACGCATAGTGCTTTGGGTCGCGTTTCTCCTTTGGCTATTCCGGTTCTTCTTGAAATTGGGAAAGAGCCTATCTTTGGAAGTGCGACAGAAGAGCTGCTGGCGGACGCAGCAGATGATTTATTACTGGAGGCCCAATTGTGAGACTTAACAGTCAGTTGCAGCCACGAGTAGAACCGAGTTATCGTCAACCTATTCCTGTATGCCACGACTTGTCTCTCGCAAGAGAACTTGTTGGCCTTCACGACAGTGGAGCCTTGTGGTGGCCAGAAGAGCGGACCCTTGTGGTTTCCGATCTCCATCTGGAAAAAGCAGCCAGCATTGCCAAGAGCAAGGGCCTGATGCTGCCTCCTTATGATACAGCTGCCACACTGGAAAAGCTCTCCGCCCTGATCGATCTGTTCGATCCGCGCCGCGTGATCTGCCTTGGTGACAGTTTCCATGACTGCGAAAGCTCCGAGCGCATGCCTGCGGCGTATCTCGCCATGCTGGCAACCATGCAGCTGGGACGGGAGTGGATCTGGATTACCGGCAACCACGACCCTGAGATTGCCCGGCACATTTGCGGTGAGCGCTATCAAGAGCTCTCCATCAAATCCCTCAGTTTCCGGCATGAACCGAATGAAGAGGCTGAGCGCGGCGAGATTTGCGGGCACTTGCACCCAGCCGCCAAAGTGCGCCGGATGGGCCGTACCATTCGCAGAGCCTGCTTTGCGACCAACGGCAACCGCCTTGTGTTGCCAGCCTTTGGTGCGCTGACAGGTGGCCTGAATGTGATGGACAGAGCTTTTTCTGATGTGTTTGCCGAGAAGCGGTTCTCGGTCTTCATGCTGGGCAACGGGCGATTGTTCCCATTCACTGCCTCCAAGCTCCTCAGCGACTAACAAAAAAGGCCCTTCTGATTTGAGGGCCTTTTCTTTTATCTGCTATCGCTGAACGCTTTCGCTTCCTAATCTTTCTTGAAGATCACGCCTGCGAGCCAGCCGGTGAACAGGGCCAGAATGATAGCCAGTGCGCCGTAGACTGCCGGATGTTGCCGGGACAGGTTGAATGTCACCTGCTCAAAGCCTGTTTTCGCCACGGTCAGCACTTGCTCCTGCTGGTCCAGCAATACGCCTCCGCTGAAGAGGAAGGTCGTGACTTTGTAGTCCCCTGTCGGGATGGTGGCTGGCAGGTCCACTGTGGTGGAGAACAGGGTCGGGCTCAGGAAGTTGATGGACTTGGACATCTGCGAATAAAGGCCGTGCTGGACACGGGAGCGCAGGAACGCTGCCTTGAACGCATTGCGCTCTAACGCTGGCGCACGGGTGCCCAAGGCTGCAAGCGGCAGGTGTTCCAAACCAATGCGGTACTGTTTGAGCCAGTCGTCTGATGCGATGTTGCGCAGGTCATCCGTTGCATGGACAGCGTAGAAGCTTGGGACAGCGATGTAGGTTTGTGAGGTGGCGTTGATCCAAAGGCCGACGATACGATCCTTACGCCATGTGGTGACGCGCTCCAGCGGGCCTTCCACAACGACGACCACATCCTGATTGCCGGTTCTGGAGACGGTTTCTGCGTCTCTGGCGATCTCTCCGTAAACGAGGATCTGCGTTCCGGTGAAGTTGGAGGTGATGGCCACGTGAGAGGACGAGACGGCAGACACGAGCTTTTCAGCCAGAGCGGGTGCGCCAGAGATGAATGCCAGAAAGAGGACTGTCAGCAGTGTTGTGAGTGAGTGGAGCGCTCGTCTCATTTGACTGGCTCCTCAATTACGCTAACGGAATAGAGGTCTTCCGGTTCCACAATCAGATTGAACGCAAAGCGCAGGCCAACGAGCAGCACCAGCAGGCCGAGGCCGAGGCGCAGGTGTTCACCGCGCATGCCCTGCCCCACCTGCGCGCCGAACTGAGCGCCAATCACACCGCCGATCATGAGCGTCAGGGCGAGCACGATATCAACGGACTGGGTGTTGATGGCATGCAGGAAGGTTGCCACGGCCATGGTGCCGAGGATTTGCAGCAGTGAGGTGCCGATGACGATGTTGGCCGGTACGCGCAGCAGGTAGATAAGCGCCGGCACCATCATGAAGCCGCCGCCGATGCCAAGGACGGACCCGAGGAAACCGATGGAGCTGCCGATACCGAAGATCGGGATGACGCTCACATAGAGTTTAGACCGGCGGAAACGGACCTTGAACGGCAGGCCATGCACCCAGTTGTGTTGTCCGGGTTTGCGGCCAGCAGGTGCTTTCCCGCTTTTGCGGCGCATGATGGCCTTCATGGATTCACCCAGCATCAACACGCCGATGGTGCCGAGGAAGGTGACGTAGGCCAGCGAGATCACCAGATCCAACTGCCCAAGGCTGCGCAGGATGCCGAAGATCCAGACGCCGATTGCCGAGCCGACGATACCCGAACACAGCAGGACACCCGCGAGTTTGAAGTCAATGCCCGCTTTGCGCCAGTACGACAGAACGCCGGAGGCCGAGGAGGCGACGATCTGTGTGGTGACGGTTGCAACAGAGACCGCTGGCGGAATTCCGGAGAAAATGAGCAGTGGCGTGAGCAGGAAGCCGCCACCAATGCCGAAAAGCCCTGAGAGGAACCCGACGGTTCCGCCCATGGCGAAGATCATAAAGACATTAATCGGCAGTTCTGCAATGGGTAGATAGATCTGCAAAATGGCACCGCGGGTCACTCAGGTGACCTGACAGTGCGCCCCGAGTCACCTTTTATCCAACAACATTGTAGAGTGTTAAGCGCCATTCCAGACGCTCTGTCAATCTACGCGGAGCAGCAAGTGCAAATCTAACCAGAAATCCCCTAGTAACGTGAAATTATATGGTCTGAGAGGCCAGCGCCGTCATCAGACGCCGGTCAGGTTCACCCGTTGCTTCCATTCCCAAACGCGCTTGCAAACTCTTGATCGCGCGCCGTGTATTAGGTCCCATTACACCATCTGGGTTGCCTGGATCATACCCCATATCGAGCAAGGCTTGCTGTATTTTTTTCACAGATGGAGAACCGGCCTGTGAAACTGTGGTTTTCGGCTTGCCAGACCACTTGGTGTCGATCATGACCTTGTTGGCTGCAGGATCAACCGGCTTCATCTGATAGGTCGCAACTGCTTCCAGAGCCTGTCCGTGCTGGCGCTTGGTCAGGCTGGCAGCGACTTCGTCGCGTTTTCCGGCGGCGTCATCGTCCCCTTGCAGGGCTGCGAGGGCGAACCACTTGTAGCTTTCCACCAGATCCTGCTTCATGCCGAGGCCACGGGCTGCAAGGATGGCAAGGTTGAACTTGCTGTCTGCTACGCCATGGTCAGCAGCGATGCGGAACCATTTGACGGCGGAAGTGTAATCCGGTTTGCCATCGATGCCTTCTACATAGAGAACAGCGAGGTTGTGCATGGCTTTGATGTTGCCTTGCGCGGCTGCCAGAGAATACCAGTCCCGTGCCTGTGCCAGATCTTTCTCAACACCGCGGCCTTTTTCATAGAAGCTGCCGAGGCGGTACTGCGCTGGCGCCAACCCTTGCGCAGCTGCTTTGCGGTACCAGTCCGCAGCGGCTCCCAGATTGGCCGGAACCAGATTGCCTTCCGTGTAGCGACGAGCCACTTCGAACTGGGCGGCGGCTTCGCCAGTGGCTGCAGCTGTGCGCAGATCAATCGGGCCGATTGCATACGGCAGATCGTAAGCTGACTGTTTTGGCGCAACTTGCTGAACTGGCTGCTGCGGAATGATTGGTGTCACCTGCTCGCCAAACCCAGAAGCGGTTGCCTGTGTGATTGGAACGCTTGCCGTTGTGATCGGATCAGCGGCCACATTGGAGGCAACTTTTTGAGCTGGCTGTGCTTTGCTATTTCCCCCGCCAATGTCGGTTGCCTGACCAAAGATCAATTCTTTGGTTGGTTCGGACGGTGCGGTGGCGGAGCCAGACTGCCAGATGCTTGTGGAGCTGACGGGTGATGGTAACTCTGCCCCAGAAGGCATGGAGGATACGCGGCTGATAACATCAGGTGCTGCAATTGCGTCTACACCACCGCTCAGCAGGGAGGAGTTGTCTTTGCCTGGCATTGGTGCATCTGGCGCCATGATGCTTGGCATTGTGTCAGATCCTGCAGTGTCAACGCCGTCTGAACTGGAGAACAGACCTGTGTCGAACACCCGCAACGCGCCGATGGTCAGAAGAAGAGCCGCTGCTGCCAGCATGATTGCGCGGCGGCGATTGGATTTGCTTTCCTTCTTCTTGCCTTTTGTTTCTGTTTCAACTTTGCCCAGCTCAACTGGTGCAGCAGACAGATTGATCGGCTCTTTCACCGCAGTCTCTGTCTCGCTTACGATGTCTTCTGAGCTTAAAGAAATAGGCTCTTCGGCTACCTGAAGTTTGCTGAGAACCTCAGCCGTTGCAGCTGCCTTTTTGGCGCGCAGGTTTTCAGGAACCTCAACATGTTTGGTCCGGTTCGGGCTGATGTAGTCACGCAGACGGCGTGCCCGTTCTGGTGCTTTGCTCGTGCCGGATGCTGGCTTTTCTTCTTCCTGCTTGGCTGTCTTCACTTCTTTGGCAGCTGCTTTTGCAGCACGGCGAGCCGCTGCTATGAAGTCTGCTTTACGGTTACGTGGACCTTCCGGTTCCGCCGCGGCAGAAGCCTGTTCCGCTGAGTTTCCTTTGCGCCCCATATTGAAGGCGCCCAGAATGCTGCTGATCTGCGTGTCGCCAACCAGTTTCTGGTGTTCGTTGGAAATCTCTGTGTTGCCGATGGCGTTGCGGATGCTTTCCAGATTTTCCAGGCGATGGGAAATGGTGCCCAGCACATCGCGCACATCTTGCAGCGCATGCTGGTCTACATCGTCTTTCTGGCCGGATGCTTCCAGCAGGGACTGCAGGTCGAGACGCAGCGCAGAAATGGCAGCTTCAACAGCCTCACCCTGCTCGGCGCCATTGCCCAGAGCCAGATTGTCCGTTGCAGCCTTTACTGCATCCTGTGCGATCTGCTGCGCCTTATCCACCATGTCGGTGTGAAGGCCTTTGATCTCTTGCTCGATGGTGCCGAAGCTGTTTTCCAGATTGCCGATCGCCCCAAACTGGGTTTGAGACATATCCAGCTTTTGAGAGAGGTCTGCAATCTGCTGTTCCAGACGATCAATCTCAACATCTGAGGACAGGCCAGACGGGCTGGAGATGGTTGCAGCCAGCTCCTGCAGTTGGGATTCAATGTCGCCGGAAGTTGCCAATGCACCGATGTGGCCGCGTAGTTCTGCGATCTCAGCGCGGATCATGGACATTGCTTTGTCGGAGGAACCGGCATGCGCACTGTCTTCAACCATCTGGGTCAGCGTCATCACACGCTGTTCAAGACGGGCAAGAGCCGCACTTTCGTTCTCGTTCAAAGCAACCTCGAAGGAGGTTTCCGTCAGGCGGACTTCAATGTCATCCACTTTGTTGCAGAGATGGTCGAGGCGACCTTCGATGGACGAGAAAGCCTGATCGAAGCCTGTTGTGGCTTCCGGACTTTTCTCCATGCGATCCAGCTTTTGGCCGATATCAGAAAGGCGATCTTCCAATCGGTTCAGTTGATCGTTGTTGCCTGCTTTTTCCGGGCCTTCAGCCAGAATGTTGGAGATGGAGTCCAAACGGCCATGCAGACGGTCAATCACTTCACCATCTGGCATGCGTGTTTCAACGCTGCTGAGGCGAGACTGGATATCACGCTGAATTGCAGAGAAATGGTCCAGCTCATCCATACGGGCTGTCAGGAACCGGATGCGCTGATCCACATCATGGATCATGCGGCCTGAATCCAGACGATCAATAACTTGTCTCAGCTGAGCAACTTCATCGCGGACAACTTCCAGACCAGCGGTGCCGGAGCGCAGCAAAACATCTTCCAGACGGTCGCCCATGGAGGACAAACGGTTTTCCAGCGAGTTGAGTTGATCAACACGAGGCAGTTGGCGGATTTGGTTTTCTACCTCGGCCATCCGCTCAGACAGGCTCTCATAAATCGCCGGATCGACATTCTTTTCTGCCAATTCCTGCAAGCGAGACTGGATGGATGCGTGCGCCATGCCCAAAGCATTGAGGCTATCTTCAATGTCAGAGCGGGACAGCGCAGACTTCATCTGCTCCAGTTCGTGGCGCAGTTCTTTGAGCAGCAGGCCGTTGCCCTCTTCATCGCGCAGGCGCCCAATAATTTCGGAGAGCTGCGAGCGATTGTCGGAGGTGCGGTCCATCATTTCATCGCGCAGGCTGTTGAGCTGTGTCTGCATGCCATCATGCAATTGCTCAAAGCGCGCTTCATCCGGCTCGCGCAACGTATCAAGCTGACTGGCCAGTTGCTTGAAGTGGCCGTCAATCATTGTGTTGAGCTCAGAATATTCCGCAGTTTGTGCTGGCTGCGGTGCTGCTGGTCTCTGGCTCTGCCGTGCTTCCACACCGTGCGGCATTGCACCTGCGTTAAAGCGAGGCTCCATCTGCGTGACCGGCGGACGAGCATAAATTTGCGCGGCGGGTGCCCAGTTCTGCTCCATAGGAGCTGGTTTCGGCTCCTGCATAGGCGCAGTATTTTCAGCTTTTGGCGGAACACCCTTCCCTTTTTCATTTTCGTTATGAGCAAGGGAGTTCAAGCGTTCATCCAGGGCGTTCAAGGCATCAAGCACAGAGCTGATGCGCTTTACCTTGGAATTCTCTGCGTTTGGATCTTCGTCCTGTCTGGCCACTGGTGCGGCCCATTCCTGCTTTTCCGGCTGCATAGGGGCAGCAGGATGAGCGGATGGCTGGTGCGCACGCGGCTGCATTGGTGCAGGCTCAGCGTATTGCTGGGCACGGCGCTGCGGCGCATAAGCTTCAGGAGCCTGTGGTAAAGGAGCCTGTTCCTGCCTGCGCATAACTGGTGGACGCGGATGCAGGAGCGGATCACGAGAAATACCAGCGCGTGCATACAGGTGCTGGTCGGCAGACGGATCATACTGATCTTCATAGGCATGTGGGCTTGTTGACTGGTCGAGACCGGATCTCAGGTCAGAGCGGTGCCATGGATCACGATTTTGGGGATCACGAACTTGGGTGTCACGAGTATGCGGGTCGCGAGCATGAGGATCACGCGCATGCATGTGTTGATCACGTGCACGCGGCTGTGGTTCTGTCTGAGCGAGGGGTGTACGGCCTTCAGACTGCATCAGGCGGCTTAGTGCCTGCGCAACTTCGTTCATCGCCGCTTCCTGAGACGTGGGATGAGGTTGTCCGTAAGGTTGCTGCGCCGCTGTACCAAATTCATCAGAATAGGGAGAATGGGCCGCATGCCTTGCTGCTGCAGGATTATGTTGCGCCATTCCACTTTCCTCCAACCACTTAACGTGGTCTGCATCCAGCCCTTCACCAAAGGACTTGTCTGAAGCGGATTTTCCAAATTCTGGTTTATTCCAAGACATGCCTGAAGGGCCTCATAAAACTGTCCGGACCGCGCCATGTCGTCTTTCCCTGCCCAAATCACATTATAAAAATAAACGTCAACCACTTTACGTGGTCTGTGAGTGGGTCAAGAAACGAATCACTTTGCGGTTTTGCACCGGTCTTAAAACTCGTAGGACTAGTTTTTTACTCGTTAGGGTAAATAGCGGGTTAATAGCTCGAATTCTGCGTGAAGAGCCCTTAAGGAATGTGAATTACGGCGGTTATCATGCAGATACCCTGCTATTTCAGGGAGTACGGAACAAACTCATGAAAATAATTCGTGTCCCGATTTACTCGAATTAAGGGTTATCAAGCCGCGCACGCTGGACCTACGTGTTCTTGCCAATGTATAAACTTGATGGAAATTGCGCGGTGCATCATTTAGCATGTACTTAAGTACGGATGTCGTACATTAGAGGCAGTGTCGTGAGAGCAAAGAAGAACAGGTCAAGCAGATGAGCGAAGCCCTACATATCAATGAGATGATTGTTGATGTTGTTGCCAATGAGCTGGGTAAGGGAAAGAAGACACAGTTTACCATTGGCGACCTGGCAAAAGAATTTGATGTTACCCTCCGCACTCTTCGATTTTACGAGGACAAGGGCCTCCTGAATCCTAAGCGTGACGGGCTTAATCGCATTTACAACCGTCGGGATCGTGCGCGTTTGAAGCTGGTCTTGATGGGAAAACGTGTTGGTTTTTCTCTCACTGAAATCCGCAGTATGCTGGATCTTTATGATCTGCGTGACGGTCAGGTCACCCAGCTTGAGGTGGCGCTGAGCCGCTTTCAGGAGCAGATTAAAGTGCTTGAAGGTCAGCGCGCCAATATTGATGAAGCGATTGAAGACCTGCAGAGAACCGTCACGATTGTTGAAGGTATGCTGCGCGAAAAAAGAGGCTGATTTTCAGTCCGGTCAGGTGGGGCTTTTACCCCACCTTTTTGATTTATAGCCACTTATAGGCACCTGAATTTATTCATGAAGAATACGTTCAATATTTTTCACCTATAAAATACCGGCATATCTCCCGAACTTTCTTAATTTAATTGTTATCCAAACCATAATCTCGCAAAACGCTTGCCACGCGGATGCGATACTTCTGGAAATATTCATTTTTTCCTAGTTGCTGCGCCTCCTGATGCTTTTCCTGAGTGCGCCAGCGCTTCACAGCTTCCTCGTCCTCAAAAAATGACAGTGACAAAATTTTCTCAGGATTGGTGAGACTCTGAAATCGCTCAACAGAGATAAACCCCGGGATTTTCTCCAGTTCAGGCTTAATTGAGGCGGCCACATCCAGATAACTGGCTTTGTGGTCTGCGAAGGGTTCAACTTCAAAAATAACGGCAATCATGCTGGGAACTTTCACGGCTTGTTTGGCGATTACGGCTTTGCATGCGGCGTTGATGCAAGAGTGAGAAAAGTTCTGTCTTCTCTCAGGATGAATTTTTCTCTCATAGCGAACTCATAGTTTTCGCGCCCGAGCGGGTCATTTGCAAGAGTTGCTCTGTATTCTTCATAGTGAGCCAAGCTTTGCACATTGTAGATGCCATAGGCCAATGTGGTGGAACCTTCATGAGGGGCATAGTAGCCAATCAGGTCCGCTCCACAACGTGGGATCGCCTGCCCCCAATTGCGCGCGTATTGTTGGAATTCTGCCTTTTTCGTCGGGTCTATCTGGTAGCGGATGACACAGGTGAGCATCACAAATCTCCGGTTCAGTTCATCAATGCCCCCGGTGTAGCAAGCTGGTCTGCGCTGTTGTTTCGATCGTGATCGAACTATCAATTTTGCGTGTGTGCTATAGTCATCGAGCAGAATTCAAGAATGGAGCCCCACATGAAAGAAGGTCCAAATATTGCCGGGATTGCCGCACTCATTGGAGATCCGGCACGGGCGAACATGTTGCAGGCTCTTATGACTGGCGTGGCGTTAACGGCCAGTGAGCTGGCTCAGGAGGCTGGTGTCACGCCTCAGACCTCCAGTTTTCATCTGGGACGGCTGGCGGAGGCCGGATTGGTCACCCTGCGCAAACAAGGACGGCACAAGTATTACAACCTGGCAGATGCTGATGTTGCAGCTTTGCTGGAGGCCATGAGCGGGATTGCCATGCGCTCTGGAATGACCCGTGTGCGGACCGGGCCAAAGGAGCCTGCCCTGCGCAAAGCCCGTATCTGCTACAATCATCTGGCCGGAGAGTATGGGGTGCAGGCCTATGACAGTTTGCTGGCGCGAGAGTTTTTGGTGGAAGATGGTGAGCAGCTTCACCTCACCGGAGACGGTCGATCCTTCCTGAGTGAACTGGGCGTGGTGTTACCGGACAAGGAGACCAAGCGGCGGCCCTTGTGCAAATCCTGTCTGGACTGGAGTGCACGGCGGTCTCATCTGGCAGGAATTGCGGGCACCTCCCTGCTCTCCTTCTTTCTGGAGCAAGGCTGGGCCAAGCGTGTGGACGGAAGCCGCATAATCGAGTTTTCCAAAAACGGCGATTCTCGCTTTCACGCCATATTTTCCCTTTAAAATTGAGGGGCAGACAAAGCTTACCCGTCACTTTCATAGTACCAGAGGCAGGGTCCACTAAGATTTCACAGGGAAGTTATCAGGTACAAACCCGCAGGATTCCGCGGATACGTACCTACCCCTAAGAAATTACACTTGGGTATAACTTGCCGCAGGCGCGAGGGCGCTCTATATTCCGTCACAAGTTGACGTTTACGCAAACGTTAAAGCCATGCCTCTAGGGTTGGTCGGAAGGAAAAATTGCTATGCCGAGTTATAGTGCTCCCGTCGAAGACACTCTCTTTTTGCTCAAAGATGTTTTGGGTTACGAAAAACATTCCAACTTGCCCGGGTTCTCCGAGGCGACGCCGGATCTGGTTGAAGCCATCTTGAAAGAAGGCGCAAAGTTCTCTGAGGAGATCGTGCAGCCGCTGAACCATTCTGGCGATAAAGCTGGTTGTATCCGCCATGATGATGGCTCTGTGACAACGCCTCCAGGCTTTAAAGAAGCCTACAACGCCTATGTTGAAGCTGGTTGGGGTGGTCTGTCCGTTCCTGAGCAGTATGGTGGTCAGGGCCTTCCGTCCATCTTCTCCGGCATTGTGAATGAGTACATCTGTTCGGCCAACATGGCGTTTGCCATGTATCCGGGCCTGACAGCTGGCGCGATGGCTGCTCTGCATACGCATGCAAGTGACGAGATCAAGGACACTTACCTGCCTAAGATGGCAACGGGTGAGTGGACTGGCACCATGAACCTGACCGAGCCGCATTGTGGTACGGATCTGGGCATGCTGCGCACCAAGGCTGTTCCGCAGGCGGATGGCTCCTACAAGATTTCCGGCACAAAGATCTTCATCTCTGCAGGTGATAACGATCTTTCCGAGAACATCATTCACCTCGTTCTGGCCCGTATCGAAGGTGCTCCTGCCGGCACCAAGGGTATTTCCCTGTTTGTTGTGCCGAAGAAGTCGCTCGATGCAGATGGCAATCCGGGTGAAATGAACGGCGTTTCCTGTGGTTCCATTGAAGAGAAGATGGGCATCCACGGCAATGCAACCTGTGTCATGAACTATGACGATGCGACTGGTTTCCTCGTTGGTGAGGAAAACAAAGGCCTGCGCGCCATGTTCGTGATGATGAACGAAGCGCGTCTTGGCGTTGGTATTCAGGGTTTGTCCCAGTCCGAAGTGGCTTACCAGAACGCAGTTATCTACGCGAAGGATCGCTTGCAGGGTCGTTCCCTGACCGGACCTAAGGCACCAGATAAGCCAGCTGACCCAATCATCGTGCACCCGGATGTACGCCGCGTTTTGATGACCATCCGCTCCTTTAATGAGGCAGCGCGTGCTCTTTACATGTGGACTGGCCTGCATGGTGATGTGTCTCATCTTTCCGAGGATGAAGCTGAAAGACAGTCTTCTGACGACATCATGGGTCTCCTGACCCCAGTGATCAAAGGCGTTATCACCGATAAGGGCTTTGACAACGCTGTGATGGCTCAGCAGCTTTATGGTGGCCATGGTTACATTCAGGAATGGGGTATGGAGCAGTTCGTTCGCGACGCTCGTATCGCCATGATCTATGAAGGTGCCAACGGCATTCAGGCGCTTGACCTTGTTGGCCGTAAGCTGCCAGCAAACGGTGGCCGCGCTATTCAGGCATGGTTCAAAGAAGTTGGCGCGTTCATCAAAGAGCATGAAGGCGACGAAGAGCTGACCGTTTACACCACAGCGCTGAAGCAGTCTTTGAAGGACCTTCAGGCCGCGACCATGTGGTTTATGCAGAACGCGATGAAGAACCCGGACAATGCGGGTGCCGGATCCAACGACTACATGCACCTGTTTGGCCTTGTTGCCCTTGGTTACATGTGGACCAAAATTGC
Organism: Pseudovibrio sp. Ad5; assembly: GCF_001623095.1. Classification (NCBI taxonomy): domain Bacteria; kingdom Pseudomonadati; phylum Pseudomonadota; class Alphaproteobacteria; order Hyphomicrobiales; family Stappiaceae; genus Pseudovibrio; species Pseudovibrio sp. Ad5. The sequence continues at coordinate 84,756 of NZ_LMCH01000016.1, forward strand.
GATTGCAGCAAAAGGTAAAATTGCTGAAGGCGCAAACGGCAAGGAAGACTGGCTGAACACCAAACTGACCCTTGGTACCTTCTTCATGGAGCGTATCATGCCGGAATCTTCTGCTCATCTGGCCCGCATCTCCACCGGTGCGGACACAATGATGAGCCTGGACGCAGAAGCGTTCTAATCACTTTATCGCAACTCAAGGGCCCGGGACCTATCCCGGGCTCTTGTCCTGCCCTATTCTCAATCTGATATATTAAGCTGACAGATTTTAGGAGTGCGATATGGCGGAATATGAACTTCAGTGTTTTGCGCAAAGCGGCAATGCCTACAAGGTTGCGCTGATGCTGGAGCTTTCCCAGGCATCATGGACCCCGACTTGGGTTGATTTTTTCAATGGTGCGACCCGCGATCCTGAGTTCCGCAGTGAGCAGAACGAGATGGGGGAGATTCCCGTGTTGATCCACGGGGAAACACGGCTGACCCAGTCTGCCGTGATACTGGAATACCTTTCCCAGCAGCTTGGCACATTTGGCTGGGAGAGCGAGGAAGAACGCCGGGAAATTTTGCGCTGGCTTTTCTGGGATAACCACAAGCTGACCAGCTATGTGGCAACCCTGCGCTATATGCGAGCCATGGTGAAGACCGGTGAAACCGATGTGACCCGCTTTTTTGAAGGCCGGACCATCGCCACGTTGAAGGTGCTGGACCAGCGCCTTGCGAACAGTGACTTCCTTGTTGGAAATCGCCCGACAATCGCAGACCTTTCGGTGTGCGGATACTTGTTTTGGCCAGAAGAGATTGGTGTGGACTTCGGCCCTTATTCAAATGTGAATGCATGGCTTGAGCGGATTAAGGCCCTGCCCCATTGGGTAGCCCCTTATGACCTGATGCCCGGCCACCCCTTGCCTACACCAGCCTGACCAATTTTTGCGGAGGACAATATGGCAGACGCCCTTATATTCGATCATGTGCGCACCCCACGCGGGCGCGGCAAGAAAGACGGCTCCTTGCATGAAGTTTCGACAGCGCGCCTTGCAGCGAACGCTCTTGAAGCCATCAGAGACCGTAATGAGCTTGATACCAAGCTTGTAGACGATGTTGTGCTTGGCTGTGTTGACCCAGTGGGTGATGCAGGCTCTGACATTGCACGCGCTGCTGTCTTCGCAGCAGATTATGACCGCTCAGTCCCTGGTATGCAGATCAACCGCTTTTGTGCGTCTGGCCTGGATGCGGTGAATATGGGTGCCTCCCAGATCATGGCAGGTCAGAACCAGCTGGTTATTTCTGGCGGTGTTGAAGCGATGAGCCGTGTTGGTCTTGGTGCTTCTGGTGGCCCTTGGCCTGCTGACCCGCAGGTGGCTATTCCTGCTTACTTCATGCCTCAGGGTGTTTCTGCTGACCTGATCTCCACCAAATACGGGTTCTCCCGTGATGACGTGGATGCATATTCTGTAGAAAGCCAGCGCCGTGCGAAACAGGCATGGGATGAAGGCCGCTTCAAGAACTCAGTTGTTCCTGTGCGCGACATCAATGGCCTGACCATTTTGGACCGTGACGAGCACATGCGCCCTGAAACAAACATGCAGTCCCTTGCAGGTTTGAACCCATCCTTTGAGATGATGGGCAGTATGGGCGGCTTTAACGCTGTTGGTATTCAGGCACATCCTGAGATCGAAAAGATCAACCACATGCACCATGCTGGTAACTCCTCCGGTATCGTGGATGGTGCTGCGGCTGTGTTGATGGGTACGAAAGAGGCTGGTGAGGCTTATGGCCTGAAAGCACGCGCACGCATCAAAGCGTTTGCAAACATCGGTTCTGATCCGGCTTTGATGCTGACAGGTCCGGTTGATGTGACCGAGAAGCTTTTGAAAAACGCTGGCATGGAAATTGGCGATATCGACCTGTTTGAACTGAACGAAGCCTTTGCTGCTGTTGTTCTGCGCTACATGCAGGCGTTTGAGATTGACCACGCCAACATGAACGTAAACGGTGGTGCAATTGCAATGGGTCACCCACTTGGTGCAACCGGCGCAATGATCCTTGGTACAGTTCTTGATGAGCTGGAACGTCAGGACAAAAACACTGCTCTTGTTACGCTGTGTATTGGTGCTGGCATGGGCACAGCAACCATCATTGAGCGCGTTTAAGGGGAGAGACGAACATGACTTACACACACTTTACCCTTGAAACCGATGCGGACGGCTTTGCAGTTCTGAAATGGGACTCGCCTGAAAAGCCGATGAACGTGTTTGACGAGTCCGTCATTAACGAGCTGGACAAAATCATCGACGACATCACCGCTGATGACGCCATCAAAGGTGTTGTGGTTGCGTCTGGCAAGAAAGCGTTTTCCGCTGGTGCTGACCTTTCCATGATTGGCAAAGCTCTTGCCGGCTTTAAAAAGCGTCAGAGCGTTGACCCGGAAGGCGCTGCGAAAGAACTGTTTGAAGGCACTCGCAAGCTTTCTCTCGTGTTCCGTAAAATGGAAACCTCCGGCAAGCCATATGTGGCTGCGATCAACGGCGTTTCCATGGGTGGTGGCACTGAGCTGGCTCTGGCCTGCCATAAGCGTATCGGCGCTGAGGAAAGCCTGAAGATGGCTCTTCCTGAAGTGAAGGTTGGCCTGTTCCCAGGTGCTGGCGGCACACAACGTGTTATGCGCCTGGTTGGTGACCTTCAGGGCGGTCTGCAATTCCTGCTGATGGGTCAGAACCTTGATGCGAAGAAGGCCATGCGCCTAAAGCTGATTGACGCTGTTGTGCCAGAAGCTGAGCTGGTTTCTGCTGCCAAGAAGATGCTGAGCGAAGGCGTTGACCCAGTTGCGCCTTGGGACAAGAAGGGCTTCAAAATCCCAACCGGTAAGGTTTACTCCCCATCCGGTATGCAGTTCTGGCCTGCTGCGAACGCGATTTACCGTCAGAACACCTACGACAACTACCCGGGCGCACGCTACATGCTGCACTCTGTTGTTGAAGGCCTGATGGTGCCAATGGACACTGGCCTGACCATTGAGAGCCGCTACTTTGCCCATGTTCTGCAGAGCAAGGAAGCTGCCGCTATGGTTCGCTCCCTGTTTGGTTCCATGCAGGAGCTGAACAAAGGGGCTCGCCGCCCTGCTGGTGTGCCTGAGACGCAACTGAAGAAGGTTGGTGTGCTTGGCGCTGGCATGATGGGTGCAGGCATTGCTTATGTGACAGCGAAAGCTGGCCTTGAGGTTGTTCTGATCGACCAGTCTCAGGAAGCTGCTGACAAAGGTAAGGCTTACTCTGAAGGCCTTTTGGACAAAGCTATCAAGCGCAGCAAGTCTACTCCTGAGAAAAAAGAGAAGCTGCTGAGCCTGATCACTGCGACGACTGACTACAACGCCCTGAGCGATGTGGATCTGGTAATCGAAGCTGTGTTCGAAGACCGTGAAGTGAAGCGCGTTGTGACCGAAAAAGCAGAAGCGGCAATGCCAGCTTCCGCAGTTTACGCGTCCAACACGTCTACTCTTCCGATCACCTCACTGGCAGAAGCGTCATCGCGTCCAGCTGACTTCATCGGCATTCACTTCTTCTCCCCAGTGGACAAGATGATGCTTGTTGAGATCATTTTGGGTGAGAAGACTGAGGACAAGGCAACAGCTGTTGCTCTGGACTATGTGAAGGCCATCAAGAAGACCCCGATTGTTGTGAATGACAGCCGTGGTTTTTACACCTCCCGCGTGGTTGGCACTTACGTTCGTGAAGGCATCATGATGCTTTCCGATGGCGTTCCGGCAGCTATGATCGAGAATGCTGGCAAAATGGCAGGCATGCCTGTTGGTCCGCTGTCTCTGGGTGATGAAGTTGCTCTGGACCTTGCCTGGAAGATTAAAGAAGCGACCAAGAAAGACCTTGGCGATGCTTATCCTACCAGCGGTTTTGACACCATTTTGGATGCAATGGTTGTTAAGAACGAGCGCTTTGGCCGTAAGAACACCAAGGGCTTTTACGACTACAAAGGCAAGGACAAGGCTCTGTGGCCTGGCATTACTGACATCACAGGCCCTTCCAAGTCTGCCGATGAGTTTGACGTTGAAGAACTGAAGGACCGTCTTTTGGGCATTCAGGCTCTTGAAACCGCACGCGTGTTTGAAGAGAACTGCCTGACAGACGTTCGTGAAGCAGACGTTGGCTCTATCCTCGGCTTTGGCTTTGCACCATTCTCCGGTGGCACGCTGTCCTACATTGACGGCATTGGCACCAAAGAGTTCGTAGAGCGCTGTGACAAGCTGGCTGCAAAATGGGGCGACCGCTTCGCACCAAACAAACAGCTGCGCGCAATGGCAGACGCTGGCGAGACCTACTACGGTAAGTTCTCCCCTGCCGAGGCTGTCGCAGAAGCTGCTGAGTAAGACAGATTTGGCTGAGCTTTACTGCTCAGCCGTCTGGTTTGAGATTGAAACGCCGGTGAGAGAAATCTCATCGGCGTTTTTATTTACGTATATTAAGTTCCAAGCGCTTAAGCTGCTATCATTTCGTAATCTACAAACATCTGATTATTTGAGATTCCATGCTTGGCCTGTTTTTCAACTACAGCAAGAATGTGGTGAAGCATCTCACTAACGGCGCGACTGTATTCATTATCTGTGCTGAAGTTTGCATGATGAAAATCTTCAATAGCCTCAAAGGGAACTATGCATAAGAATGGCTCTCCCTCGTAGCGCATTTTGATTGTTGCGATGTCGCGATTATGATCTAAATCGACATTTTTGATATATTCCAGCTTTGGCTCACGAAATCTCACTCCAACTCCGAGTCCGTCAGTCTCAGATAAAAAGTCGACACCTCCAGCAAACATACAGTTCTCCATTGAGGTAAGGTTGTTTCTCATCGGGCGCCTAGAGTTTGCCTCAAAATCAGCCACTGTTGCTCGAGAAACACGTGCATTCGTGGCAAGATCATCTTGTGACCATTCCAGTAAGCTTCTCGCTGCTCGGCATTGAGCCGCTGTAATTGTCATTATGAATTCTCCAAACAAACAATACAGAACTTCAGTCTAAATTAGTATAGTTACTCAAAATGACTGATGTCAATCATTTTGCATATTACACCACATGAAGGGCTTTTATTGTTTCATCACCTCTCCACTCATACACCTTCTCCTCATCCCTCTCCTCAATCAGCTCAAACCCATGACGGAGGTAGAATGCGTTGGCGCGGCTTTGGGGGAGGACTTCGAGGCGGATGGGTTTGGTTTGGGCGAAGGCTTGCTGTTTCAGGATATTCAGGAGGTCTGCTCCGATACCTCGGCCCTGGGCTTTAGGGTGGAAGTAGAGGCGTTCGAGGTAAAGGTGATCCTGTTTATTCCAGAGGACGTAGAAGCCGAGGACTTCGCTTTCTTCAATGATCTTCCAGGTTGAGGCCGGATCGAAGCTGTCTTTGAAAGACTGCCGGTAAAGCGCATGGTCGAACAGACCGTTGGCTTCCATATTGGACTTCATAGCTTGCTGACGGATATCTGCGAGCAGGTCAAAATCAGCGGAGTTTGCAGGTTTTAAGCGCCATGAGGGGCGCTCTAAAAGAGCCTGCTGGTCCTCACCATGTTTGCCAATCTCGTCCTGTTTCATCATACGCCCCATCCGGTGATGACATTACACCTGCCCCTTGCGATGTGCTGAAGGACACTCGCGAAGCCTGTCAAATCCTATACCAGAGGTTGATGATAATAATGTAGCAAAGATCTCGCGATGCCTATCAATACCCAGAGCCTCACTAATGTTCAGTCCACACATCCGTTGCAATCGGCAGCTGGTGCACAAAACGTGCAAAGCGCTAATAAAGCTGTCGAGGTTGGGCAGTCCTGGAAAGGAAGCCTCAACTGGCAATCAGGGGCGACGCCGCTTGAAGACAACTCCCACTTTCGCGATCACCTGACCAACCAAGCTGCTTTGCTACAGCCCACTGCGCACAGCTGCATGAACTGCAAGGAAGCTGTTCTGCTGATGGGGCTTAAGGCTTATGCGGACACACCGGAGAGCAACCGGGTTATTCGCGAACTGGAAGACAATCTCAACTACGACATTGGCTACAATGAAATTCTGGATGAGGTTGTCGGATACGACAACAGCGAGCCAGCAACCTCCTTTGAAGCAGGTGATGTGGTGTTCTTTTTTGCGGACACGCATGTGGCACTGGGAGCGGAAGACGGCAAGGTGCTGAGCCTGTGGTTTGGACCGGGCGATAGCAGCAATCTCCAGGAGGCTGGCCCGGAAGAGCTTTTTCAACTGACAAAAGAAAATCCAGAGACCTACTATCAGGCAGCTAAAGGCTGGTTCAATGTGGAATCCGGCGATTATGAAATTGAACTCCAGTTTCTGGAGGTTAAATCTCAGCTACAGGATGCGTTGGAAGAGAACGGAACACTCTCGGACACTCAGCGCTATGAGTTCAGAGATAAAATTGACGGACTACTCCGACAAGCTGGTGCTGACCCCAACAATGCCTGGGAGTTCATTACCGTCGCCAAGCAGCCTCTGGAAGTCCTTGGGACGTAAAGACCTGTTTCACGCCTCACTTACTTCGAGAGAGCACTTTGGCGCATACTCATAGTAGTTATTGGAGCCTTCTGAATGGGTCACGCGAAAGCCGTGACACTGGTAGAAATCGTTAGCGCGGCTGATGCGGAGGGCATCGAGGCGGATGGGTTTGTTTTGCTCATCCGCTTGATCCTTGATCTGTTGCAGGACCTTTGAGCCTATGCCGAGACCTTGCGCTTCAGGCAGCAGGTAGAACATGTCCAGATACAGATGATCGGGGTGGTTCAGGACCACATAAAAGCCGACTGTCTTGCCGCTCTTTTGGATCTTCCGGGTCTTCTCAGGTGCGTATTCGCTTAGAAATGTCTCTCGGGCTTTGTCGTGATGAAACAGCCCATTGGCTTCCGCACTTTCCTTCATAGCGGTGTAGCGGATGTGCTGGAGTTCTTCGAAGTCTTCCTGAGATGCGGTTTGGAGTCGGAAGGCTGGTTCAGGGGTGAACTCGTAGTAGTTGTTGAAGTCCACGTTGTGCGTGAAGTTGAAGCCTTGCGCCAGATAGAACTTGTTGGAGCTGCTGATACGCAGCGCTCCAAGCCGGATTGGTTTGTTCAGCTGCGTAGCTTGTTCTTTTATGTTTGTAACAATCTGCCCACCAATACCCTGCCCTTGGGTTGTTGGGTGCAGGTAGATCATATCGAGATGGATATGATCTACATACTCATGAACTGCCGTGAACCCGAGCAGTTCTCCGTCCTGTACAACCTTTAGTGTGGCTTCTGGCTTGAAGTCTTCAATGAAATGCCTGCGGGCAAGGGCATAGTCTGCGAGATTATTAGCTGCCCATTCGTCTTTCATCGCTTCATGGCGCAGGTCTGCGAGCTGTTCGATATCTTTGGGTTCAGCGCGTTTCAGAATGAAAGTTGGTGCACTCTGCGGCATGCTTTCCAGCGGGAGTTCGTAGTAGTTGTCGAACTCTGCACTGTGGGTGTGCTGGAAACCGTAGCGCAGATAGAAGGCGTTGGCTTTGCTTTGTTTCAATGCACCCAGGCGGATTGGTTTTCCTTTTGAGAACGCATGCGCTTTGATCCGGGAGATCACGGCGGCTCCTATACCACCTCCCTGAGCGCTTGGGTGGACGTAGAGGTGGTCGAGCCAGATGTAATCCTGGCGGTCCCGCAGTACATAGAACCCCAAAATCTGTTGTCCTGAGACGAGTTTGAAGGTGTCTTCACAGACAAAGCTGTTCAAGAAACGTTCGCGCGCTCGTTCGGGGTCGAAACGGCCCAGCGCTTCAAGGCTTTCGCGCATGGACTGGACGCGGATGTTTGCGAGGAGGTCTGCGTCTTCCGGTTCCGCAGCGTAGACAATAAACGGCACACCAATAACTTTCAGCAATAACCTGAGCGTACAATTTGGATTTGCATCTATGCAATATCCCTCAGGCTTCCTATATAGAAATCAATGTTAAGCAGTATGCACTAAACTTAGGACAGTCAAACTGCTTTGACCTTTTATTACAGTGCGTTTCCTTATCCGAAAAGCGGTTTTCAGCACTCGGGGATACGCTTTGGTGTAGCGGAGATTTTGATGTCAAACGATAAGTTCAACCGTTTTCTTGGAGACTCGCCGGGGCGCGTTCTCATTCGGCTGATTTTTCTATCTTTGATTGTCGGGATTGTTTTGTCTGCGCTGGACTTTTCACCGCTGAGCCTGATTTATTCCGTGCAGGATTTCTTTGTCAGGATCTGGAATATGGGCTTCTCAGCGATTGAACGCTTTGGCTCCTACTTCTTCCTTGGAGCCATCGTCGTCGTGCCACTGTGGTTCATTACTCGCCTTATGAACTGGCGCGGGCGTTAACCGCGCCTGCTCCGGCAGAGAAACCACTACTGCATACAGATGTTGTGTATGTTGGTTGACAGGTTGTCGAAGATCTCCGGATCTTCGCTCGTGTTGCCAATCAAAACGGCAACTTCCAGTGCTGCAAGCACGAAATCGGATTTCACCAGCGCTTCTTCAGAGGACCAGCTGCCACTGTATTCCAACAGGTCCGCCAACCAGACACGGTTGCGGCGCGCGAAAGTCGCGGCAAGTTCCTGAAGCTCATCCGGCAGCTCTTCATCCTTGTCGCCCAGCACTGCTGAGAGGAACAGCTCACCACCATCTGCCATGCCTGCCTGAAAGGCGGCAATGTAGGTATCCAGCGCTCTGCGAAAGTGAAGAGTTTGCGTGGCAGGGTCACCCAGGATCTGCAGGAAGCGGTCGATATACCTTTGCAGCACGGCATGCTCTACCCCCTTTTTGGAAGAGAACATTTTCGAGATATCCTGCTCGCTTGTTCCAGTACTGCTGGCAAGCTGGTCGACATCCAAGCCCAACAGCCCGCTTTCCCGGATCATGTAATCCGCAGTATCCAGTACAACGCTTCTATTGGTGACTACAACACCCATATGTGTCTCCTAGCCTTCCGAGGCATTTTATTTGCACTTTACGGAGGGGATACTGCGCATTTTTCATAAAATGGCAAGACACATTTACCTATTCAGTTCTTAATGGTGGAATATTACATTTAACTAAAATTTTATATAAATAGGACTTGTTTTTGAATCATAAGTACTTCGCTGCCACTCGGTACAGATTTGAATGCCGGTTAACCAATAGTCGAAGATTATACGAATAACCACCTCCCAGCACACCTGCAAGTGGAAGCCCCTCATTCCTTACCAGTTTAAAGACCAGTTCCTCTCGTTTTCGCAGTCCCTCATCAGAGAGTGCAAGGCGCCCTAAACGGTCATCATGATGAGGGTCGACGCCTGCATTGAAGAACACTAGGTCAGCTTTGAAACTGGTGAGAACCTGTTTGAGCGTGTCCTCCAGGATCTCAAGATATTCATCGTCCTCCATGCCATCGGTCAGGGGTACATCCAGTGTGGAAGCTTTCTTGCGGACGGGGTAGTTCTTTTCTGAATGGAGGGAGAGAGTGAAGACGCTGGTGTCATGGGCGAAGATATCGGCAGTCCCGTCTCCCTGATGGACATCCAGGTCAATAATGAGCACGCGGCGTACCATGCGCATGGCTTGTACCGCCCTCACTGCAACGGCGACATCGTTGAACACGCAAAATCCTGCTCCTTGTGCAATGCGGGCATGGTGCGACCCACCGGCGGTGTTGCAGGCGACGCCATGCTCCAGCGCCAGTACTGCCGTGAGCAGAGATCCGCCTGTTGCGCATTGCGCACGGAAGGAAACGCTTTGGGTCATGGGAAAGCCGATCTCACGCGCGATGGCGTGAGGTACATTGCAGCTGAGAACCTGATCGACATAGTCTTTTGCATGCACCCGCAGCAGGTCTTGTCTGGAGATTGGCTCCGGCTCGTGGAAATCATAGAGAGCACCGTCTGGATCGGTTTGCTTCAACCACTGAGCTACTTCCGCATATTTGCGCATTGGAAACCGGTGGTTCTCCGGAATGTTTGCCGTGTAAGCAGGATGGTGCACGATTTGGAGCTTCACAGGGCAGTACCTTCTTAGAATTCGCTTTTGCTTTCTCGTTTCCTTATCCGAAAACCGGTTCCCACGTTTCGGAGATACATTCTTATCTATAGCAGTTCTGCGCAATATGGTATGGACAAACGCAGAACAAACAAATATGCAAATGATACTTTGATTATCCAATCCATTTTGAGCTGCTTGCTGGTGCTGCACTCGTGCGTTTGAAGGTTTCCCGCGTGTCTACAAGTTTCAAGGTGACGAACCGCTCTTTCCTTGCGCTCGCCGTTCCTATGACACTGGCGTATATCTCCACTCCTTTATTGGGGTTGGTTGATACCGCGGTGATTGGACAGTTGCATGATGCTGCCCTTTTGGGTGGACTGGCTGTTGGTACGATCCTTTTTGATGTGATTGGCGCCTTCTTCTACTTCTTGCGAGCCGGAACGACAGGCCTTGCCGCACAGGCTCTTGGTGCCAACAATGGCAATGAACTGCGTGCAGTGCTCGCCCGTGCCCTTTTGCTGGGTATTATTGGTGGCATTGTCGTCATCTTTTTACAGTGGCCGCTTCTGACGTTTGGCTTGCCCATTATTGGCGGGACGGATGCGGTGCAGGAAGCTGCGGCGACATACTTTGCGATCCGTGCGTTTTCAGCACCGTTTGTGCTTGCCAACTATTCCATTCTTGGTTGGTATCTGGGCCTCAGCAAAGCCGGTATCGGACTGCTCATTCAGACCTTCCTGAATGTCATCAATATGGTGCTTTCTGTTGTGTTTGTGCTCGGGTTTGACTGGGGCATTCCCGGTGTCGCTGTGGCAACCTTTATTGCCGAGATGCTGACATTTGGCCTTGGTCTTTTTCTGATCAAGCGCGAGCTCCACGGCGCACGCCTGCCTTCGTTTTCTCAGATCATCATTTGGGAGAAACTGAAGCCGATGCTGGCCCTGAACCGGGACATTATGATCCGGTCCAGGGTGATGCTGTTTGCCTTCGGCTTCTTTACCTCTCGCAGTGCTGCTCAGGGAGAAGTGGTGCTTGCCGCCAATGCTGTACTTGAGAAGTTCATTCTGATCGCAGCATTCTTTTTGGATGGTACGGCATCAGCTGCAGAACAGGTAATAGGGCAAGCAATCGGGGCCAAACAGCGGACTGCCTTCCGCAAAGCCCTGCGGCTCTCCATCGGCTGGGGCTTTGGGCTGTCCTTTGGTGCTGCGGTTGTATTGTGGGTAGCTGGCGGACCGGTTATTGACCTGCTGACAACGCATACAGAGGTGCGAGAAACAGCGCGGACTTATATGATCTGGGCTGTACTGACGCCGATCATTGGCACGCTGGCCTTCCAGATGGATGGCATATTTATTGGCGCGACATGGTCTCAGGATATGCGGAACTCTGTTGTGGTCTCCACCATCCTGTTTCTTGCTAGCTATTACCTGCTTTATCCGCTCTACGGAAACCACGGTCTGTGGTTCTCATTGCTGGTGTTCTTCGGGGCGCGTGGTTTGACCCTTAGCTACCTCTGTGTGGTTCGCGAACGCCAGTATTTTGGAGCTCTCCAAAAGGCATGATTTCAGGACTTCCTCAGCTGAAAGCAGCTTGTCTTGCCCGATATGCATACCCGGGCAAGTGTACATACCGGAGACATAGGTGACAGGTGTTCGGAGAGATGGTTGACACATTAACATGGCATTCAGGGAGGGACCGGGATGCCTTGGAAAGAGTGTTCAACAATGAAACTTCGAGAAGAGTT
>NZ_LMCH01000017.1:0-15150 GCF_001623095.1 Pseudovibrio sp. Ad5
AAACTCTTTTGACCAACTGTAATAAAGTCCCTGCGAGATACCTTCTTGACGACACAGTTCAGCAATGCTGTCCTCACCACGTAGTCCTGCGAGTACGATGCGGATCTTGTCTTCAGTGGAATAGCGCAGGTCCTGCGCTCCGGCTGGTATAGCCCAGTGCATATGAAAAGCCGCCGTTCGCATGCAATGCGTACGCTCCTGAGCAGTCGCAAGGCATGCTTGCGTACCAGAAAGCTGGCAGTTGTCATGCACCGCATGTGGGTCAATGACACATCATTCTGTCGTGATGGCTTGGAGGTTGTTGCATGATATAGCCTGACCTAAGTATCACGGCAGGATCGTCCTCTCTGGACGAGGTTTGTAGATGAAGCCGAAAATGTCTGCTGCGCCATGAAAGCGCGTCCAATAGCGGGGCTCTCTACAACCATTCCGGCACATGCATGCAGCCGCTCACAATGAAGAGCGATCCAGACTGCGAAGAGAAGCGTGACCCGGAGATGGATATGATCCGAATGAAAAGGAAAAAGAGCTTGACCTCAACGCCCGATTAGAGAAGCGGTCATTCGCGTGTTTTCATCATGGGTTGAACTTATTCAACCAGTTGCGATTGGTCTCATACGATAGGATAATACCGCGCTCCAGCTCACTCTCTCTGCTTCGCTCCTGGCGTTCTAGCAGACGTTTCTTGGGGTTTTGCCCCGGATCGTCTTTTCGATCTGATGTAGCTCACCAATCTGGCGCAGGTCTTTTGGAGCTACAGGCGGTGTTTTGTTGCGTGCGACTTCATAGAGTTTGCGCCTTGCGTGGCTCCAGAGCAATAAGCGAGCATCACCGGGTTCTTTTGTCGTTTCAGCAGCCGACATCTTTACATGCGGAGCACCAATCCACTGACTGTTAGAGATCGATCAGGATGCGGGCTATGCGCCCGTTACCATTTGTTGGCGATCCGCCAACATTAAGATAAGCTGAGACAACAGGCTGGTTGCAAATATCCCGAAGAACAGGGGGGCTACCGTCATATTGAAAGTGCCAGCAATGACTGACCCAATCACCATGGCAATGCATCCGGACAGAAAACTGATGGCCGAGTTGGCCAACCCGGCAATATGTCCAAGCGGTTGCAGGGCGATTGCGTTCATATTGCCTATCGTAAATCCGAAGCAAAAGAAAACGATCGAGATTAAGACAAGAAATCCGTATAAAGATAATGGGGCAATGTCGTTGATGACATATGCCAAACCGCTAACCAGGATCACGCCAAACAGGGCGGCCCGACAGATCAATTCCGGGCTATAGCTTTCAACCAGACGGGCGTTGGCTAAACTGGCAATACCGATAAAGCCTGCACCTACCCCAAAGTAGAGCGCGAACAGATCACCTGTTTCAAAGATATCGCGGTAGATCTGCTCGGCTGACATGACATAGGCCATAAAAGTCCCCATCATCAGCCCGCTGGCGATTGTATAGGCGCGTGTTTTCCGGTTCAACAGGGTCGCGACAAGTCCGTCGCGGACCGAGACAAGACTGCCCGCGCTGCGCCGCTCAACTGGAAGAGTTTCCGGCTGGCGCGTCCAAACCCAAAACCCCGAGGCGCATGTCAGCACCAGCATGAACCAGAAGATCGACTGCCATCCCGCCAGCATCAGAATCCCCTGTCCAAGCATTGGAGCGATGCAAGGTACAATGATGAACACCGCCATCGTCAGGGACATGATGCGAGCCATAGCGGCTCCATCATATCGGTCACGAATAACGGACATAGGTACGATCCTGAGCGCCGCGGCCCCCGCGCCTTGAAAGAACCGGCCTACAAACATCACGGCGAGGCTATCTGCCAGAATGCAAACCAGGCTGCTCAACACGAAAACCGCCATACCGATGAATAAGAGTGGCCTACGTCCAAAGCGATCTGACAATGGTCCGTAGGCGAGTTGCCCGATGGTCAATCCCAAAAACAGAATGCCGACGATCTGCTGCAATGCATTGCCATCGGCGATCCCGAAACTCTCGCCGATGTCAGGCAGCGCGGGCAGCACAGCGTCAATCGACAATGCTCCTAGCGATGTAGTCAGCGCGACGAGTGCAACAAATTCAACTTCACTCTGTTTGTTCGTTGCGGACATATCCGAGCATCCTCATTGCATGACCTCCAATCGGCCGATGTTGCGAGGAGTATCTTTTTCGTTCATAATATAAACAAGACGCATTTTATTGAGGTCACATATGAAAAAATCTGATCTAATGAAGGTCGATGTCAAGCTGCTGACGATTTTCTGCGCAGTTGCGAAAGAGGGTTCGATCTCGCGTGCAGCTGCACGGATGGACGTCAGCCAACCCTTAGTCAGTCATGCTTTGGATCGGCTGCGTTTGGTGTTTGGAGATCCTTTGTTCGTGCGAGCTGGACGTGGCATTGCACCAACCGAGCGTGCCCTTGTCCTCGCACCTGAGGTTTCGGAAATACTAGATCGACTTGAGGCACTCGTTTCGCCAGAACCGCTGGAATTGGAGAAAATGACGACCCGATTTTGCCTTGAAGCGCAAGACTACGAGCGTCAGTTGATTTCTCCCAGACTGCTGGACAGATTTTTAATCGAAGCGCCGCAAGCCAAACTTCGCTTGATCCCGTCTGGCCGGAATTACGTGGATCGGCTGCGTATGCGAGAGAGCGATGTTGTCGTCACACCTCTCCCGCCGTCAGATCAGCTTGATATCTACAGCACTACGCTGTTTGAGGATTGCTCAAAGTGCTTCTTTGATCCCAAGGTCGTTTCGGAAGATGAAGTGCGTGAGAATTTCGGTACACTGCCTCACGCGACAGTCCGTTTCTCTCTGTCTGGAACGCCCTTCGAAGAACGCATCTTTGAACAACATGGTATAGAGCGTCAGTTGAGGGTCGAAGTTCCTAGTTTCGAAGCCCTTCCCCCATTGATGCGTGGGTCACAGCTCATAGCGATCTTACCGTCGCGCATGGCGCATGGGCTGTTCAGGGAATTCGCGCACATTGAGCCGCCTTGCCCGTTTCCAACTGTTCAATTCAAAATGATCTGGCACAAGGCCACGCACCATTCCCCAGCGCAAAGATGGTTTCGTGGTGCAGTTCGGCAGGCGGTAGAGCAGATTGTGTAAACGGTAGGTTCCAATCTCCTACCGATCTGGTCATTTTTAACTATTGCTTGGAAAAACGCCGAACTCGACGAGAATTATCGCCATATATCAATTTTTGACATATATCACCTCAATGAAATGCGCCTTGTTGATGTAATTGCTGATGAGTACTTTCCGGGTAGCCAGCGAAAGTAGCTAGAAATCTGAGAAAGCGTTTCAAATGGATATGAAAACCTACCGGAATGACAGTGTTGCAGTCTCCAGACTTGGCTTGGGATGCATGCGCATGTCGATGATGCCGAACCAGCAGCGTTCCGAAAGCATTGCCACCATTCACGCCGCGCTGGAGGCAGGCATCAACCTCCTGAACACAGGGGATTTTTACGGCCAGGATGGTCATAATGAATTTCTTATCGGTGACGCACTGAAAAGCGTTGACCGGGACAAGGTATTCATTTCCCTGAAGTATGGAACTTTTCAGAATGCTTTTACGGGCAGCAACAAGGTCGATGTTGGCCCAAAGAATGTGAAAACTTACATCACCTCCTCTCTGAAACGCTTGGGTCTGGATTATGTGGACCTGTATCAACCCGCTCGTGTGGATATCGGTATCCCTGTTGAAGATACCATCGGTGCGATCGCTGACCTGGTCGAAGCCGGATATGTGCGCAATATCGGCCTGTCGGAAACCGATGCAGAGACCATTCGCAAAGCGCATGCCACCCACCCGCTGAGCTTGGTGGAGTTCGCTTACTCCGTAACCGATACCTCCATCGAAAAAAGCATCCTGCCCACGGCACGTGAATTGGGTATCGGTATTGTGGCCTTTGGCGCCATGGGTTTTGGTAAATTACCCGATGCAGAAGGCGATCCTTTGATAGTTACGCTACGCCATATGGCCGCCGACAAAGGCATTTCGATTGCCCAACTGTTGCACGGCTGGCTGTTGGCCAAGGGCGAAGACATTATCCCACTGGCTGGCTCTCGCACCACAGCCCAACTAGAGGATACGCTGCAAAGCTGGGATCTAAGTCTAAGCGACGAAGATCTAAACAGAATTGAAGCCGCTCGAAGTGCAAGTGAGCTGGTTGGCCGTTCAATGCCAAACATGGTCATCAAGAATGGTGTTCTTCTGGAGCAAGACTAGCCGGACACCGCGCGTTCCTACGAAACTCTCAGAATTATGTCTGCCAATTGGAGGAATTGATCCATGCGTCTAATCGTCAACGGCTCTGAATTTGATGTACCAGACTCATGGCAAGATGAAACGCTGCTTATGGTGCTGCGTGAACAGTTGGGTTTTGTTGGTCCAAAACTTGGCTGCGGCCAAGGGGAGTGTGGTGCATGCACAGTTCACATCAACGGTGAGGCTGCCCGCAGCTGTTCCATTTATGCGATTGATGTCCAGTCTGACAGCATTGCCACAATTGAAGGTCTTGCCAGCGCCGATGGTGTTTTACATCCTGTTCAACAGGCTTGGTTGGACGAGCGCGTCGCCCAATGTGGTTACTGTCAGGCAGGGCAGATCATGCAAGCCGCGGCATTGCTGAATGAAGAACCGGACCCTGACGACCAAACAATCATAGATCGTATGAGCAACAATCTTTGTCGTTGCGGAACTTATAAAAGGATCAACCTCGCAATCAAGAACGCTTCCCAAGTGATGCAAACAAGAAAGGGAGGCTAGAAATGAAACCAACTACACAAAAAAAGCGGCGCTTCACACGACGTGGTTTCTTGAAAGCTGCTGGTTGGACAGCAGCGGGTCTAACCGTCACCTATTTCGTGGGCAGAGAGTTCGCGCCAGTAATGGCGTCGATGCGCGCACCAGACTTTGAGGAGGGCACAGCGTGGATCAAAGTTGACCTGGATGGCACTGTAAGAATGCTAAGCCCCGTGCACGAAATGGGACAAGGGTCATCCCTCGGCCTAGCCCAGATCGTAGCTGAAGAGCTAAATGTTGATGTTGAGGATATCCAAGTCTCGCTTCCCTCAACAAACGACGTAACGAGACTTCAGGTCACCGTAGGAAGCTCGGGAACCAGTAACAACGCCCGTCCTCTGGCTGAAGCTGCTGCTGGTCTTCGTGAAGAGCTGAGACAACGTGCGGCCAAGCAAGTCGGCCTTGATGCCCATGCTCTTGGCGATGCTAAAGGCGGTTTTACTACCCCGGAAGATCAAATCGTGACCTTCGCTGATATTGTCACAGGAACAAACGAAGTGATCGATCTTGGGGACCTCCCGGATGCGACCTCTTACACGTTTGATCCAGGCAGGGAGAAGGTGCAGGTTGGCAAAACTGCTTTGCAGGTTCAAGGGCGCGATATTGTAACCGGCAAAGAGGTGTATGCACTCGACGTTCGTTTGCCGAACATGA
Source organism: Pseudovibrio sp. Ad5 (assembly GCF_001623095.1). Classification (NCBI taxonomy): domain Bacteria; kingdom Pseudomonadati; phylum Pseudomonadota; class Alphaproteobacteria; order Hyphomicrobiales; family Stappiaceae; genus Pseudovibrio; species Pseudovibrio sp. Ad5. Next base: position 5,483 of record NZ_LMCH01000017.1, read on the forward strand.
CATATGGGCGCGGCGTTCCAGCCCCCATGGCAGGTGCCCAGATCGTTGATGTTGATGATGGTGGCGTCAGCAGTATGCCCGGTGTCATCAAGGTCGTGGTCGATAAAGAGCGTAATTTTGCCGGCATTGTCGCGGAAACGCCAAGCGTTCTTGACGCTGCACTCGAGCAGATGACTGTACAGTGGGACAGCCCATCAAGTTATACTCAAGAAGATATCGACGCGATGATTGATGTTGATATCGCTCTTTCGGCTGGGGAACTTGAGAGCATCCTCGAAAACGATGATATCGCTCAGGATCAGGTTTGGACAGTTGACCGACGTCAGGATTTGCCAATTGTCGAACATGCGACGATTGAACGGCGTTCTGCGGTTATTCAATTTAGTGAGCGGGACGGGCGAGAAGTGGTCGAGATCTGGGCGGGCACACAGGACATGTTCGTCAATCAAAAGAAGGCAGCAGCGGAACTTGGGTGGTCAACAGACCGCGTAACGGTTCACCTCATGCGTGTGGGGGGCGGCTTTGGTGGGCGCGCAACATATGATGTTGTCCGCGATGCCGTGCTCCTTGGACGAGAGGTTGATCGACCGGTCAAGGTGGTGTGGTCGCTGCGTGACGAGTTCCTCGCAGACCGTACGCGTCCGCCATCGTCTCATCGGGTTCGGATCAAAGCAGACGACGATGGGAAAATCATCGAATGGTGGCACGCTTTCGTCAGCGGACACGTCATGTTCAACGATTTTTTGTTACCTGAAGGGGGCTTGTCGCTCGTTCGGAAACTGTTTCACGACATAGGCGCCACTATAGGTTCAAATCCATTCTATACCGTTGATCGCCGCCGCATCGAATTCACTGACGTCAAACTTCCTTTCCATGTTGGCCAGTGGCGCTCACTTGGCGCGACGCCCAATTCGCTTGCAGTCGAGGCGGCGATTGAGGAACTCGCGCGAACACTCAAACTGGATCCAATTTTGCTACGGATACAAAATCTTGGCCCGGAACAAGACCGTCTCAAGACGTGTTTGACAAAGCTGAAAACCATGTGCGCCGCTCGCCCGCTTCCTGAAGACGCAGAGGTTGGTCGCGGTTACGCCGCTGCAATCTTTGCCGAGGAAACCCATGTTGCAATGGCTTTTGACGTATCTTATGAGAAAGAGAGCGAACAAGTCCGCATCGATCGTTGTTACTGTGTGCTTGATCCCGGATTTGTTTTTAGCCCTGATCAAGTCAAGGCGCAGATCGAAGGGTGTACCATGATGGCCATCGGGCAAGTCTTGGTCGAAGGGGCGCCTATCGATGATGGTTCGATTTCTGCTTATGGTTTCTTCGACTATCCGATTGCGACGATTGACCACGCGCCAGAATTTGAAATTGAACTCATCAGTGACCCTTCTGTGGCGCCATCTGGTGTAGGTGAAGCCGCGTTGATTGCTGCACTTCCCGCTCTCGTAAATGCCATCCGCGCAGCAACAGGATATCGCGCGAGTAAACTGCCAATAGATGAGGATGATCTTGTTGCCACAATAAACACGAAGGGTTGATCAGAGTGAATAATAGAGTGAAGCTAGGCCCAGGACCCGTTGATTTATAATATCTTGCCTGACTTACTTCGTGAGCGTTCGGTGAAGTCGACCTGACGCGATAGGATTTGATCTTCTATTCTTCCTCCAGTTTTGTCAGCAGGCGCTGGAAGGAAGTTTGCCCGTCACTCAGGTTGCCAGGCGCCATGGCACAAGAAAAACACGGCTATATTATTGGCTGAATGATCACCGTTACAATCCCATGCTTGAAGGGAGATCAATGCATACAACAGAAACAGGGTTTGTTTCTAGCAGTGTCGACGAGGAGAGCCTTTCGTGTTCATGCTGCGAGGAAGTTGTTCAGGCACCGCTGCCCTCCGGGCCAATCGAGCGCGGGTGCCCGGGATCAGGGCTGCTGGCTCAAATTGCTGATCATAAAATCAATCGCTTCAACGATCTCATGCCATGGTGTTACGCTGCTAAATCAGCGTAACTGAAGCCTTAATTGATAAAAAGGCTGGGGTCATCGGACGCACACAGTCATGACAGCTTCCGTGATGTTGATAAGCACCACTTGCTTACCGTTGCTTGAGCGTTGTCGTGTAACAAGGCCGCGCTTTCTAAACGACCAATGACCTTGATCGCGCCTCCTTCGGTGAGCAGCAAGGCGTGTGAAACTTCACTCATCGTCACAGGTGCTCCAGACTGGCAAACACGCCCAAGCATTTCTTTTCTGAAAGTGTCAGTTTACATTCTTCCATAACAGCAGCCTGCAACATTTGCCGAAGGCGTTCTGCTTTAAGCGGTAACAGATAGGCCATCCTTATGTTTAGACGCTCTTTCTCGGGTGGTAGATCTAGTTTTGCCTTCGCAATCCCTATCTTTGAATAGATTACTTGACAAGAAAAGTATTCCAGACAAGTATATCCAAACTTATGCGGTAATAAGTTAGACAACCTGTAGCAGCCGTATGACCATGTAAAAAAGGATACGCGGATGTCCGTACCTCTGCTGCTCACCCTTTCGTTGTTCTGTGAAGTTTTGCAGGTGCATCCAATGGCAGCAACGTTGCAGGATCAAATGGAATATTTTCTAGAGAACTTGCCATCATGAATCGCGCACGCTCACAGCGCTAAATAGGCCGGACCAGATGTCGCCTATGTTTGGATCTTTTGAACGGGGAACTTATGGATGCGGCCCATTGAATTTACAGCAGTAATTTTCGTATTGGTAGGTGTTTTCATGACAGCTTGTGCGGCTACTCAAAAAGATCACAAGCAAGGGTCTTTGAATTTCAAAGATGGAGCATTTAGGAATAACAGTCTGGTCGAAACTCACTCCTTCTGGGAAGTAGCCTGGGCAGGGCTGACCTCTGACACGGAAAGAGCTAAATGGCCGAAATGGGTGGAAACGATCACAGATCCGTCCCCGCAGGACAGAGTCAATAGCAAGGACGCACGCGTCACCTTCATCAACCATTCAACTTTTCTTATCCAGATAAATGGGTTCAATATTCTCACTGACCCAGTGTTTTCAGAACGAACCAGCCCGATTTCCTTTGCTGGCCCAAAGAGGGTTCATAAACCGGGCATAGCTCTGGAGGATCTACCAGAAATCGACGTAATTATCGTAAGTCATGATCACTATGATCATCTGGACTTGAAATCCATAAATCAGTTGATTAAGCGCGACAACCCCAAAATATATACCGGACTTGGGGTGGGAAGTCGCTTGGCATCCTCTGACAACATCAATGAACTAGATTGGCTGGATAGCGCGCAAGTGTCAGATGATTTTAAGCTTTGGTTTCTTGAAGTGCAGCATTTCTCAGGTCGTACATTGACTGATAGAAACTCCACTCTCTGGGGCGGGTTTCTTATGCAGATTGGTGGCAAGAATATCTACTTTGGCGGTGATAGTGGTTACGCCAATCACTACAAGAGAACATATGAACAATTTGGACCTGTTGACTTGGCCTTTCTGCCAATAGGTGCCTATGCACCTCGGCATTTATTCAAGCCAGTGCATCTTGATCCATTTGAGGCTGTTAAAGCACATATGGATTTAAGAGCAAAACAGTCAATCGGCATGCATTATGGAACCTTCCAACTGAGTGCAGAAGCGCGCGTTGAGCCGGTTGAACTTCTGGAACAAGCCAAGCGTGAGGCTCAACTGTCCCCTTCTAGCTTTATCACGCTCAATGTAGGCCAGCCGCTGGACATGATCGGTGTTGGCTCCTCTGATTAGTACCAGTCATCCTCGCTGACAAAGCACGTAGAAATATAGAGAAACATGATCAACTACGTTAGGTCGCCTTCACCGAGCACCTACGCTTTACCGTTGATGGGAGCGATTTTACAACCTCTATCAATCGCATCATAGCTATCAAGGAAGACCGCCTTATGGGGCCCTCCGATTAGTGCTTAAATTGTTAGATAGGCTGTTATGGAATCTCATCGAAATCGTAGGAGCCAGCTTTTGGCGTTTCAGACAGGAGAAACACAATGATAAGATTCCAGCTCAACGGAAATTCAGTTACTACTGGCGTGAATGAGGATGCCCCTCTTCTTTACGTTTTACGAAATGATTTTTCTCTGAACGGCCCTAAATTTGGCTGTGGTGCCAGCGCATGTGGTGCATGTACTGTGCTTGTTAATGGTCAGGCCGTTCGGTCCTGTATCACACCGGTCTCGCTTGTCGCCGACTCCGAGGTGGTGTCGCTCGAAGATCAGACACCCGACAGCGTTCTTTCAGTGCTTCAACAAGCGTTCCTGGTTGAGCAGGCTGCACAATGTGGCTACTGCAGTAATGGGATGATCCTGACGGCTACTGAACTGCTATCGAGCAATCCTGCCGCAAGTGATGCAGAAATCCGTGAGAGCATGGATGGTATTTTGTGTCGCTGCGGCGCACAGGCGCGTGTGCTAAAAGCAATCAAGCGTGCTCAAGTGCAGATTTGAGGAGAGCTAATCATGATTAAGCCTGACACAGCATCACTTTCTCGACGTTCCATTCTACACGGCATTGGGGGGCTCACCGCCTATTTCGCATTGCCGGTTTCCATCCGTACTGCTCAGGGAGAAATGCGACGCCCAAATGAATCGACAGTTGATGCCTGGATTCGTATAGATCCCAAAGGCAGCGTTTACGTGTCCTCTGGCAAGGCTGAACTTGGCCAGGGAATTCAGACTGCATTTGGGCAAATCGTTGCAGAGGAACTGGATGTCGACCTTGCGCGCATAAAGGTGATCAATCCAGACACTGACCGGTCACCAGATGAATCGTATACGGCAGGCAGCGCATCGATACAGTCGAGTGGTATGACATTACGCCACGCAAGTGCCGAAATACGCCGTCATCTTGTCAAGATGGCAGCGGGCAGGCTCCACGCCGATTTGGTGGACATCTGTGTCGAAGATGGAGAGGTGATCGCTCCGGACGGCGGTCACATAACCTATTGGGCTTTGGTCGGTGGTTTGGAAATAAATATCCCGATCTCTGGCAATGCTCAACCAAAGCGTCCAGCAGACCATAAGTTTGTGGGTACGCCCCAGCAACGGGCTGATCTACCGGCCAAACTATACGGTGAAGCCTCTTACATCGTCGATATTCGCCTAGAGGGCATGGTTCATGGCCGCATCGTACGCCCCCCAGCACCGAAGTTCACACTCGTGGATGTATCCATCGACACCGTCAGTGCAATGGACGGTGTGATCTCAGTTGTACGGGATGGTAGTTTTCTTGGCGTGATTGCGGAACGTGAAGAACAAGCTGTGGCTGCAGCTGAAGTATTGGCCGAAGGTGCAAGCTGGGACATCCCGCCCATTGAACCACCGCTGGAGGAGTTGCCTGAACGGATTAAAACGCTGCCGTCATTCGACAGTGTTTTTCTGGAGGTTGGCGATGTTAACTCTGCCGGTGGCGAGCGTTTCGAAGCATCTTACTATCGTCCTTTTCATGCCCATGGTTCGATCGGACCATCTTGTGCGATTGCTCAGCTTGATGGCGATATCCTAACGGTGTGGTCGCATACGCAAGGTGTCTACCCAGCCCGGCGTGACATGGCAAACGTACTAGGGATGGCTGAGAGTAACCTGCGTTTCATTCATGCCCATGGAGCCGGATGTTATGGCCATAATGGTGCAGATGATGTAGCGATGGATGCAGCGCTCTTAGCCCGCGCAACCGATTTACCAGTACGTGTGATGTGGTCGCGTCAAGATGAGCTGGCTCATTCACCATTTGGCACGGCAATGCGTATTGAAATTGCTGCCGAACTTGATTCCAACAACAGGTTGCGCTCCTATGAGCACACGCTCTGGTCAGGTGCTCATATTGCGCGTCCAGGTTTGCAATCCCAAATGAGCAGCGGTAATCGTAGTGGCCTCATGCCCGCTTGGTCTACTAACAGCGATCTGCAACCCTATGCATTTCAAAGCGCAGCGTCTATGTTCGGGGCGGATCGTAACAGTGATCCGATCTATGATATCGCGAACAAGAGGCTGACAAAGCACCTTCTGCCCGAGATGCCTTTACGTGTCTCAGCGATGCGCAGTCTGGGAGCTTATTCCAATCACTACGCTATGGAAAGCTTTATGGACGAAGTTGCCTTTAATGCTGATGTGGACCCGATTGAGTTCCGGTTGCAGCACCTCAGCAATCCGCGCTATCGGGCGATTGTCGAAAAAGTTGCAGAAGAAGCCAATTGGTCTGGTCGTTCGAACAAAAAGGGCACTGGACGTGGTTTCGCATTTGGACGCTATCGGAATACATCGGGCATTTTCGCAATTGTCGTCGACGTACACGTAGATTTAGAGAATGGCGAGGTAGCCATATCGAAGGTCGTTGGAGCCATAGATGTCGGTCAGGTAATCAATCCGGACGGCGTGCTTAATCAGATCGAAGGCGGAATCATCCAATCCCTGAGCTGGACCTTGATGGAAGAGGTGACTTACGATCACACCGGCGTCACCAGCACCGAATGGTGGGATTACCCAATCATGAGTGTCGCGCAGTCCCCGGTCATTGAGCTTCATTTGATTGACCGCCCAGACTTGCCCTCTGTTGGAGCAGGTGAGGCTTCACAGGGGCCTACTGCTGCAGCACTTGCCAATGCCATCTTTGACGCAACTGGCGCTCGCGTTCGTGATTTGCCACTGCGGCCTGAAAAGATCCTGAAGCAAATGACTTAACTGAGTTCTTTTGACGGAGTTAAGCCAATAGGTTTTAGAGATTGTCGAACTGTGGCTCGAAGTAAAATGCAACGCGCATTTAATTTTGGGTATTTTCACATACCCAGACCAACCTATGCCTTCATTAGTTGAATAGCGGAGAGCTTTGGCCAGAACACGTCCAAACTGTAATCCGTACTGATGAGGAAAACTCGACAGATCGCAACGTTTATTGGTGAAACTTGAAGGGCACGTGTGATGCACATCCATTTGAGCATTGCATAACAGATGCCCGAAATAAAGTTTCGCCTATAGGAGACACCTGATGAGAACACTTGCAGTGATGCCTTGGACACTAGCCTTTATTTTACTTTTGCCAATAACGGTGCACGCTCAGGATTGGCGTGATGAGGCAGGTTATCTTTATTTAGCTGATCGTCTTGATCGACCGCAGGACGGTTATTGTATTGACGTGGCCGGGTCGGGCAACTGGGTAGACTTTACCATGCCGTTAAATGCGCATAATTGCAAACGGCCGGGCTTCTATGCAGACGAGGCCGTTACCTTTTCCTCTCCTGGTGCCATTCGTTTTCCTGCTTATCGGGGGTGCGTGACAGCGGTTGGTTTGAATGGGAGAACATTGCCTGGTGCCCCGCTGATGATCAAACATTGTGCTGATGAAGTTGATATCGCGCAATATCCTTTTGTGCGGGCATCTTTACAAGATTTCACACATCGTACAGATGGGCGTATTGAATTAACTGGCACGGGGCTTTGCTTCGAGGTTGGCGCAGATTCTGACAGCACCTTTTCAGAAGATCATCGCTGGCGTACCCTAAATCTGAATACCTGCGAAGATATTCCCGAAAGTCGATCAGTCTGGTTAGAATTTGAGCGAGAAACAGAATAATATCTATGTCGCAGCCAATACTTCGAAGGGTACTGTCGCAAACATCGCTGGAATGCCCTTTTGGCTCAGTTGGCCCTTCCTGATCTTGTAGTCAGCAATTTGGCGCTATCAACTTAATCCGAAGTTTGCCGCAATAGTTTTCTCCAGACGCATTTTAAGCTTCAAGCTCAGCAGCTTGTTTCCATTGTGAAAAAGCGTTGATACGGTAGAGGTGAGTGTCGATTGCAGATCGTTGGTGGTGAGGTGGAACGAAGAGATTGCGCAGGCCGGAGAATGTTTCCAGAAATCTTTGAAGCTGGCCTGGCGACTTGAACTTTTGCATGGCTCGTTTTCGCGAGGGCAAACGCAAGTTCTCGGAGCGGTTGTTTAAGTCCTTATGGCTGAGGTGCTCAACAGCTGGCATCACTTTGTGTTTTGCCGCACCATAAGAGCCGAGTTTGTTGGTAACAATTCGTTTTGGAGCAAATCCCTACCTTGGTAACAGACATGTCATTAAACGTTTAGCAGCCTTGGTATTACGTCGTTTTTGAAGGATCTCATCCAGTATGTAACCATCTAGAGCAAGGGCCCGCCACAGATAGCATCGCTGGCCCTTGAACTTGATCACAACATCATTAAGATATCTGAGCTTTGTGCTCTTTTGCGTCGCAACCGATGACTGTAAGCTGGGCCAAACTTGATGCCCCACTGGCAGATGGTTTCATATGATAAGGTTATGTCGTGCTCCGACAACATTTCTGCGACTGAGCAGCCCCATTGGAGTGATCCGAGTTGAAAGTGAGTGCATTGTTGGCCTTTGATCCATCTGAATGGTGGCTTCCGGGACTGGCGGGTGATAGCTCAGAGCACTGTGGGGTCGTTTGGTGTTGTAGTGTTTTCTCCAGCATTCGATGATGATTTGAGATTCAAGGAGGGAATAGAAGATTTCACCGTTCAGTAGCTCGTCGCGCATACGCCCGTTGAAGCTCTCGCATTACCCGTTTTCCCAAAGTGTGCGTCCGGTGACCCCGGCCTTTTTATTGATTAGGACTTCAGTTATGCTTATTTAGCAGCGTAACACCATGGTATGAGATCGTTAATGCAATTGATTTTATCATCAGCAATATAGGCCAGCACCCATGTGAGCCAGGCTTGCAGGTCGACATCATTGAGTTTCAATGAGGTTGAGGCGATGGCAGCAGCTTTTCCTCCGCCCTCTAATCCCATGAAGAGATAAATTTTCCTTCTCAGAGCCAAAGGCTTCAATGCGCGCTCAGCAGAATTATTGTCCAGTTCCAGCTGGCCATTATCAAGCTAGGGCCATGAGCAAAGTAGCCTTTTGTGATCCGTTGGGCACGACAGGCACTATACTCATGTGACCGCAAAGATCCATCAACGCCTCCTAACCAAGACATTAAAAACAATTATTTTGACAGCAGCAACCCTTGAGGGAAACATCCGAATGTCCAGTGTTCGCCCTCATCTCTGGCAACAGGCTCTCGCTTACCTCAGTTCTCGCGGTGCTGCGAACGGTAGCAAAGTTCGCATCTTACTAGTTCAAAATCACCAAAGCGGGTGAATGCGATTCAATGTTCCCTTGTTGTTCTTCGTAACGCCCAAAATACACGCTGGGTCCAGTTGGGACTATCTGGTCGATGAAGCTCAAGAAGTTGGCAGCACCTATAATGCAGTTTGTACGCCAGATTTCTTCGGTTTCAACGACAAGGGTGAGCTGCAATACTGTGGCAGCTTGGATGATGCTGGCTTCACCGACCCAACCAACCGCACACCAGAACTTCTCAATGCCATGCGTCAGGTTGCCAAAACCGGCTGCGGACTGAAGCATCAGATCCCGAGCATGGGTTGTTCAATAAAGTGGAAGTAGATCTGTTTGCGCGAAGGCTAGTCAAATTGAAGGCAATGATAAAGCAGGACGCAGTAGCCGCTAGCAGAGGACCATAATGTATGGACCGCCTGCATTTCGCAAGAGAGTTTTTACTTGGAACCTTGAAGTCGCTACTATGTATCCGACCTGTTTATCGGCACGCGGGCCGTGGCCTTGATGGTAATACGCACGTACCTACAGTC
>NZ_LMCH01000018.1:0-14380 GCF_001623095.1 Pseudovibrio sp. Ad5
ATGTGCAATGTATCTTTGCCAATGTCGATGCCGACGGAAAGAAGTTCTGTGGTCATGGGACTGCTCCGGTTGAATAACAACAGGATCACTATAGAGCCTGCGCCTCGGGGGAGCAGGCGGTCCATCCCATTACCGGACCTTCGGACGTTTCCATCACGGGTTGAACAAGTTCATCCTAGCGGCTTTGGCAATCACTCTTATGAACGCGCAATTGTCACTTGATTGGTCTATACCCACCATGATTGATGGAGATATGAAGCACAGAACTGCAATTCAGCCTACGACTTATATTAGTCGCTATTCCTGCGTGAGGTCAGGCACAAAGATTTGCTTAAGAGGAACTAAAGCTCTGTATCGTGGAGCAAGATTCGCGTAGTTCTCAAACAAGATCGCTACGAGCTGTTCACCATTGATCAGCCGCAGCTTTGCTCGATTGCGCTCGAGCTCGACCGCACCACGAGCAAAAGAGCCTAGGTTTATGAATAGGCCATATTCTCCATCCCCAAGCGTCCCTAACAGTTGATCAACATCCGGCCTTGGGGTCTGGTTGGTTGTGCGCTTACATTGTACCTTTACAATAGGTGGCTGAAAGCCCAACGGGTCCATGTGGGCAATAACATCGACCCCGCCGTCACCTGATTTTGGCGTTACGCGGGCAGTATAACCCATGCATTCTAAAAGATGCGCAATGAACTCTTCGAACTGATGACCACTAAGCTCATTCATTAGCCGCTTTATTACAAAATCACTCGTGCTGGTCTCGGCCTGTATTGTAGCGGAAACAGTAGCGGTGTCGTCATCAGCAATATCATCTTGTGCATCCGCCTGAGCCGCTGCCGCGTCTGGCGTGGTTCCATCGCCCATGAGGTTTACTTTGCGTAGGAACTCGTTGGCGTGGCGACGCACCCTAAACATAGTCAGGAATGAACCGATTTCGTTTAGGGCAGTCTGGCTGAACTCGTCACGTGGAAAATGGCCTAACCATTCCACCTTTTGGTGTGTCGGGTATTCGTCATGATCATCGGATACGTAAACTGCCTTACCTCTAAAACGCCCGATGTTCACCATACGATCAAATTTGGACGGGTATACTACAATGTCGTCCGCTTTGATTTCATGCAAAAATTTATACATTGAACCTGCATCGACTGGAATAGCCCCGGTTTTCTTGTCTGGATAAGCTGCGACCAACGCCGTTTTGAAGGCTTCACGGCTAGCCCCTATTTTTGTTAAATCGCCCATAGCAGCCCAACCGATACCGACATAACCACCCTCAATAGGCCGGTCAGAGACATGTACACCCATGTGAACGCCCCAGACTGTGAGGTCACTTACCATTCTTCTTGCCCTTTGATTTCGCTTTGGCTTTTGCCACCTTGGTTTTAACGACTTTTGCAGCTTTAGCCTCCGCCTTGGCACGTGTTTGGTTCAGATCAAACAGTCGAGCCAGAATTTCATCCTCGGTCAACAAACCAGCACGCCAATCAGCGCCCCAACCATAAGCCTCTGCCACCGCCTCATCCAGTGCCTCATGCGCATGTTCTAACCATCTAGGACGTGCGTTGTAGAGATTGGTTAGGATGCGTTTCTTCAGCTCCTTGGCAGCAGCTTCATCTTTGGGCAGAATGCGGTCTGGATAACCGGGCACCACTTCCGGTATGCGATCCACCAGATCGTCCGGGTTAAGCCAGTTTTCACGGAGTTTATTCAAACTGGCAGCGGCAACGGCGATTTTAACTGCGCGCTGATCACCGGTATAATCTGCTGCGGGGATGTTTGGGGTCAAACCTTCTGGGAAAGGGAAGGTTTCGAACGTGGTGGAAGGGGTATAGCGAGGGTCGTTTCCCACACCAAGAAAAGTTCCCATACGCAACGACCATATCTCATGGAAACTAGAATGCAAAATGCCAAAGGAGGTATCGTCATCGCGGGCGATAGCTACGGTTGCGGAATCAGGATTTATTGAAGCGTCTACCCAGACAAATAAACGATGTTTTGATACTCTTGGCGAAATAATGTACTTGCTTAAACCAGATAGCCCAGCGCGTAAATCAATTCCTGTGCGACCCGGCCTCCACCAGTACGTACGACGCTTAGGGTCACGATTCTTGGCCCTTATTGGCTTGAGAACTTTACGGGCATATTCAAAAGGCGCTTCGAATAAGGAGGCTTCCCTCTCCTCAAAATCCATGAAATCAATAAGCCATCGGTCGGAAGGCCGTCTAGTCAAGTCCATACCGTTTCGCCAAGGTCGAATAATTTCAGCGTTAGATCTTCCATGTGGATTTCCTGACGCTGAAACCATTTCACGCGCGAGATCTCCTTGAACGTCAAGAGGGCCATCTTTCTGTCGACCAATAAAGCTTCTATTTCTGTTCTCTTCAAGTTCCAACGATTGGGTGATGTCAGTTTGCCCGCTGTGCGCCGTCAAGTCTGAATGAATTTTCTTTACGACAACCCCATCAAGTTTTGGCCTCGAACCGGCTGCGCAATCAAAACTAACAAGGGAAACTCTAACAGAAGCTCCATCAACGGTCCAAGTTTCATCGCTCCAAGCTTCGAAAATACGTCCGAGATCTACGATAGGCTTTAAAACGTCCCGGTTTACTCCTCCGCGAATAGAGTTTGTACATACGAAACCTGCTTTTTCTAGCTTCTGGGAGGACATCTGTTCCCACGCTTTTACAAACCAGTATGCGACAAGGTCTACTCCTCCTGGCGTACCCGCGTAAGCCTTTCGTAGAGTGAAGATGTATTCCTCACCAAGCTCAGAAATCATCTTCTTGTTGCCTAAAAACGGCGGATTCCCGATCACCACATCCGCCGTGGGCCATTCAGCCTTTGTGCCATCTGTGTTCAAAACTGCATCGCGGTTCTCTATCGTGTTGAGCGTCCTCAAAATTGGATTCTTAGCCGCTTCAAACCCGTTGCGGCGCATCCATTGGATTTCGCTAATCCAGACCGAAATACGCGCGAGCTCCGCTGCGTAACTGGATAGTTCAATCCCTAGCACACACTCTGGTCCTAACTGGGGAAAACTGCGTGGTAGGCCTAGAGCCTCCGCCTCCAGATTCACTCGTGTTCAATATTCTTCAGTTCCAGCAGGGAGATGTAGAGAAAGTTTCCCGACCCGCAGGCCGGATCGAGGGCACGAAATGCCTTGAGTCTTTCTAAAAAGCCTAGGTGCAGTTTCTCAGCCTTGCCCAGCGCACGAGTACGGGCTGCGAGTTCCTTACCACGTAGAAGCTTTTCCTTCGTTGCTTTTGGTGCCTTATCTATCAAATTCTCAATTTGAGCCTTTACTTCGGCCCATTCAGACAAAAGCGGTTCCACAATCACCGGCATGACGATCTGCATAATCTTGTCGCGATCAGTGTAGTGTGCGCCAAGTTGGCTGCGTTTGGCTGGATCTAACCCGCGTTCAAACAGTGTGCCCAGAATAGAAGGGTCAATATCAGACCAATCCAGTTTCGCTGCCGAAACTAGATCATCTAAATCATCGCGTTCCAGCGGCAAGACGTCATCACTGTCAAATAGCCCGCCGTTAAACCAGTCAACTTTTTCAAAGCCAACCAGTCCACCGGTCTTCATTGCCCCAAACAAGGATTTTGCATGAATGGCAAATGTATCAGGTTCGGGTAGAGCGGCTTTGATCATACGCTCAAACATCTTATTCGGCAGAAGGTCCACATCTTCTGCAAACATGCAAAACACAAGCGGTTGATGAAATGTGCGACCTCTTGGGGCGCATGGCCACGGCTACGCAGGCGTTGGGCCATGTCGGCAAACCTTTGGGCCGCCTCTTCAGTAACCAACTGCCGTGTCTTGGTTGGTTTCAGTTTCTCTGGATCAAGGAAAGCGTCACGTAATAGATCGCGATTTGCTGCGTCAGTTGGATCTTTTAGCTGGATCGTGTGGACAGTCTGGACAGTGTTAGTCCAGTTTGTGTGCAGCCGGATCACATTCATATCAGATACGATCAACAGCGGAGGGTTTTCCAGTGCGATAGCGTATTGCAATAACTGGTCAAATGCCTTGTCGAGGTTAGCACGCTTGCCTTTGTATTCCCAAGCAAAGCAATCCCTGCGCCAAACGTCAGCCCAGCCTTCGCCACCACTCGTCTTTGATGCACCTTTTTCGAAGGTAAACCAATCACCTTTAGGGTCTTCGGTAATTGGATCGTCAATTCCTAGGAGTTTACATAGGTCAATGAAATGTGATTGGGACGCTGTTCGCTCTTTAAGCTCAACATTGTTCCACTTTTTGATGAAATCAGCAGGCGTCATAGTTGTCCAATAGGCATTATACAATCAACTTTATAGGAACCTAGCTGGGATCGATCGATTTTTCTAGGCGAATGTACTGGGATGAGTTTGAAAAATATAAAGTAATGTCACAACAGTGCATCTGGAATAACTGAAAGCGCGATTCCACTAACCTTATAATTTTGCGACCAGTCATTTACTGAGATCAGCAAACCTGACAGATCTCCGCCTGATGTGGTGACTACAATTGATTTGTCAGAAGTTATAAGCTCACGCTTGGTAGACGTGCTCGAGTTCTGGATTAATGCCCGATACAGTCACTCAGCAACAAGCTAACCAAAATCGACTTATGGTTGAAGTTACGTACTAGCTAGACGTGGCTAGATATAAGTTGAATGGCAGCTCATGGTTAACTGGGAACTTCCCGATCATTGAGCCAATGTGGAATGCCCGTTTAAACCCTCCTAGAAGTGCTCCAATGTCCGGTTATTGTGCCAATTGTCTACACATGCCAGGATCTAAAGTCAGTTTTTCGCTGCCTACCAACCACATAATACCCTCACGACCAACTCACACAAACGCAAACCGGCTGATAGCCTCACGCTTTAGTTCCAGGCTGCCGCCCTCTCCGTATTTCGGCCTGTTATAGGCATGCCCCATCAGTTCCACCCGAAGCCTGTGATCAACGCCCGCTTCCAGCATGCTCTCCTCGAAAGAGTGGCGCAGTGAGTACGGAGTATGGCGTTCTGTTTCTTTCAGTTTGCGCTCAACCATTACCTTGTTGATCAAGGCACCCCAGCGATCCGCCTTCAGGTAGTAAGCCTGCACCCCGCCCATTGCCACAATCCGCTTTGCCGCATCAAGCGAGACGCCGACAAGCGGGACTTCTCGCTCTGACCATTTGGTCTTCAGCTTGCGCTTGATAGCCCCATCACTGTACTCCTCAACGCGGATGTGAGGAACTTCATGCTCAACAACAAAGTGCTCTAACTTCGCACCCAGCAACTCTGAAGGCCGAAGACCTGTGTTGATCAGGATCTTGAACACCAGCACGGCCTCCTCATTGGTCGCACCAAAGGCATCTGGAGCCAGCAGAACGGTCTTGATCCAATCGCGTGAGAATGACGGCCTGTGATCCTGCAAATCATTTTGTGCAAGTCTGAGCTGAAGAAACGGGTTGGCCAACTGCTCCCGCTTCAGATCTCGCCAGGTCGAAAAGATTTTGGAGAGATGCGTGAAATCCTTGTTCGCCGTGCTGGGCTTTTTACCCTCATCGACAACACGGTCCATCCACCACTCACGAAGCTTCAATCCGTCATCACGACTTAGCTCATGGACGTTTTTGTCACCTACAACGGTGATCAGGTTATTGATGGCCTTTTGTCTGGGGTTCTTCCATTTGCGGATTTGGTCGTCACTCTTTCCCAGGAGCAGATCTGGAGTGAGTTCCAGATACTCCTCATAGAGCCTGGACACCTTCAGGATCGGCTTATCCGCACCGCCTAACAATCCATCAGCAACAACAGAAACTGTTTTAGATTGCTCACCCTCAGGGATCACCTCAATACGATTGAGCAGGCCACCTAAAGGCTCTGCAACAACCTCCTCCAATGACAGGTAGGTATACCCCTGCACTTCTGCAAAATTGACTGCAGCTTCATAATGAACTTTTGCTCCCTCATGATCTTCTGCAAGCAAAGCCTCCCAGTACGCGACAAGCCTCTCCTCAATAATGAGAGACTTCTTTTGTGCTACATCAGCGCTTTCGGTTTTAAGGGAGAGCTGGATGCGTGAACGCGGATCGACAGACGCATATCTTTTAGGAACACGCTTCACAAAATAGTACATTCCACGACTGATCGTATGAGCCATATTCTACCCATCCTACATGCAGTGTTATGTAATTTGTTATGTAGAATGTTATGTAGCTCAGTCCGCCAGTGTCAAATCACTTTGCGCAACACGCTTTAACCTATTGATTAAGCGTATCTATTCGTATTTTCAAGAAAGGGAAGATGGCGGACACGGAGGGATTCGAACCCTCGAGACCCTTCCGGGCCTACTCCCTTAGCAGGGGAGCGCCTTCGACCACTCGGCCACGTGTCCTTGAGGTGGTTACTACCCACTAACTGACCGTAGTTCAAGGCCGTTTTGATCTTTTTTCAGTTTTTCCCCACGATCTATATTCGTAAGAGCTTGCAAGAACATGCAAGGAACGAAACGTGATTTGCAGGAAAATTCAAACAGAACCCAAACAATTCTGTTCTTGGTTTGGTCAAAAGAGCGGAGTTCCACTGCACTTAAGCGCGACCAACCAGCCAATTGACACAACCATAAGTCGGCTATAGCTCTGTTTTCTCGTATGATGTGTTTTCATAGGTGAGGAATGAAATTTAGAGCGATTGCTGCGGCTCTTGCATTTTTTACGATGCAGCCTGCCCTAGCCCAAACACCCGCTAAATCAGATTGCGGCGACTTCCTGCATATCGCAGAAGTCGAGCGCTTCAAGGATAGCGACACAAAATGGAAGTTTCGTTTCACGGTTGAGACTTCACTTCCAAAACTAACGCGAGCAATCGATGCGAGCATTTGGCAAAAACACTCCTTCGATAAATTCGCCTCTGGTTACAAATTAAGCCAGTATGCGAAGGTCCAACCCGGCGCGCCTCTGGAAGTGGTTCACAAAGACAATACGCAAGGCCAAGGCCATTTAGACGATATCGAATTTCGCGTGGATCTAAGAAGTGTGATTTATGAAGATGGCGCGCGTATAGACTGCAAGCGTAAATAGGCGCGAAGACCCAACGCGCTTGGTCGTTATTCCACGCCACATAGCTTTAGCATGCGCAGCCATATCAGCGGGTTTAGAGCCGACTGGCGACTAATCAATGATAGGAAGTTTGGTATTGCCTTATCAAGGCCCACCTCAGCGCCCCTCTGAGCTCTACGTAGGGTTTGCCATGGCTTGCGCCTTTGCAAAGTCTGCGAAGGATCTGAAGAGTGTTGGGAGCCATTACAAAAGCCTCATAGAAAGGCATGGTAGGCAAGACATTTGCCGTCAGATCTATAAAGATAGATTTGAGGAAATCAGGAAGGGAGGCAACGAAGTAGAGCGCAGCCAAATAGCCGCGCCCTAATAGGAACATTTTGGACGGGTTGCAGACCGTCCTAGTCGATTTCTCCAGTAGTCTCATACTGGATGAGAAGGTCAATGCAGTGCTTTGCCTTCTCCAGATCTTGGATGCCGTTTTTTCTCTAAAGCGGGTAACGTACTTCACTACCGTGTGCTGTAACGGGTCCAGATTGTTTTTCATCGAAAACTGAAAAGGTTGAATAGGCCGATATTTGTAATGGTCGCCGCCTATCTGCGTCTGAGATGCTTTAAGCTCATCTGAGCAAATCAAGCCAGTGCCTTCACCTTGATTTTCTTTTGTGGTCAAGTCTTTCATTGTACCATTTCCGGCCTAATAGTCAGTCGTCCGGTTTCACCGTGTAGCTTGTGATAAGTGATGACTTGCGCAGCACGCTTTGAGACATAGCCAGATGTGGCAGAGTGTGCATCAGCAGGTGCGAGCGTTTGGTGCTGCTCCACCTCCATCAAGGAATCTTCCTTGGCCTTAAGCTGGTCTTTATGGTGGAAGTGTCCAATGTGCGCATAGCTATGTTGCGTGCGACCGTAGATATCACGAAACTTTGCCGCCATAGTCTGTGCAACTTGGCTGACGCCACGCTTATGACCGTGATGGAAGAAAAGCGACGTGTTGCCAAACTCAAAGGCGTGATAGAGATCCGCTGTTGTATCTACGGCAACCCGTGGCTCATCCTCATAAAGGATTGCCAGGAATTCCCGCATCATGACTGAGCTGGACATGTCGTGATTCCCGGAAACCCAAATAAGGTGCAGCTCTTCGTGCTTTTGAAGCATCATCTCAACAATTCGCCGGACGATAGAGAGTGCACGTCGCACAAGCTTATGCCAGCGAGTATCTGCATCCAAAATGTGCCCACTTGTTGGAGTGGCAGGCAAAAGACCATCCCAATGCAGAAAATCGCCCAGCTGGGCTAATATAGCCGTCTTAGTATTCGGCGCCTGCTTGATTGCTGCACCAAACCAGCGAACAATTAAGTCCTCAGCTTTGGACATGTCCCAATCGGCAATGCGGGTTTCATCCGCATCTGCCAGCATGCCAAGATGATAATCAGTAAGGATATAGGTCGCGCACAAGTCCGCTTCGCCAACCTCAAGAGCCGCAACCGGCTGAGCTCGCGGTAGATCCTCGCGAAAGGCTTCGATTATCTCTCGTGCAACGAACTCAGGGCTCAGCTCTGTTTGGGAGTACTTCAGCCATGTCCGGCTTACGCTTCCATCTGGCTCCTTGGTTACAGTTGCACCTTTGATTTTGAGGTGCTTGGGAAGCTGCTCGCCCTCTCCTGTCTCCAAGGCATATTGATAGGAGCGCCCCTTTACATTGCCGTTACCATCCTCAGAGACGCGCACGGAACGAGTTTGCATTCCGGCAGGAGGTTTCCCCCCATCTTCGGAGTTTGCGTTCAGGCGGCGATGAAAGCGCCCGTAAGTGCAGTCTAAGCCCTGCTCTTTCAAAAGACGAAGGCCGGGGCGAATGCCACCGGCCTCGTTATATGCTGCAAAGATTTGCTCATCTGTTGCGCGTTGTTTGGAGGGCTCAGTCATTGCCCTGCTCCAATTCTTTAATCTGAAGCAATTTGATACGTGTTTCCAATCGCTTGTTGCGCGCATCTACCCACCTGCCATAAGCAAGTAGGATTGCACCGATCAGCACTGCCAGAAGCAAAGCGAATTGCAGGGCAGGCTCAAGGTAGGAACTCGCCCACCCTAAAAGCCCGTAAATACTAAGCGCGGCCGAAGATCCAATGTCACTTCTCGGCATTATGTAGGGTATCCTTCCAACTCAGCCTGAGCCGCCTTGTAAAGGCTTTGCCAGCCCTTCCTTTTAGCTTCGCAAATGGCAAGCGCCACACGGTGCCCGACAGCGTCTTGGCCTTTGTCCCCGGATAGTCCGGGGTCTGTACATTTCAAGGTTAAATCTGGAGATGGGTCCGGCAGATCAAAACTGGATTGCGCGCATCCGCCTAAGATAAGCAGGGTCAGAAGGACAGGCAGAAACGCCGCCTTTTTCAAGCTCAATTTCATAATCAGCGACCTGTTCTTGAAGAGTGCCGACCTGCACAATGCGCTCGCGAAGGTCAGCGTTGGTTTTCTGAGCGATGCGCTTTTGCGCCTGCGCTATGCGCTCTTGCCCAGCTATCTGCGCCTTTAGGTCTTTCACCTCTTCGCTTCGCTCATAATGAAGAGCAGAGAAGAACCAGACTGACACACAGAGAAACAGCACAGAAACAAGCATTGAGAGAGATTTAGGTATTCGTGCATCAAGCCTTGCGAAGAATGCAAGAACTGCACCAGTAAGCATCAGATAAGCCAGCAGTGTATGCAACCCAACGCCCATCAAGGAGAGGATAAAGCTCACGACTTAAGCCCCTCCATGCAAAGCTTGTATTCCGCCTGCCTGCGATTCACCAAACCTTGAACTTTGCGCCCCCCGGCTCGATTAAACCAAGTAGCAGCGGAGCAGGCCCCCGCGTAGTCACCAGCATCCAGCCTTCGACGAGCGGTAGATCTACAAAAGTTCCCTACACCAACGTTATAAGTTAACGACACGAAGGCTACATAGGTTCTGATAGGGATCTTGTCAGGGTGCTCTAGGCATCGCCTCATCCCTGCTTCATGGTGTTTAAGAGACGCAATAAGCATTTCGTCACATTGGACATTAGTGGCGGTATCGCCCATTTTCACGCCTCTGGTTTCGCCATAGCAAATGGTTGGCTTGCCGATGATGTCGCGATAAGTACTCGTGCGTAATCCCTCCCAGGCGCCGACAAAGGCGACAATGAGAGCGATCACCCAGCCAGCAAGCCGGGTCTTGGGAGATTTCATTTGCATTCACCCATTAAAAAACCCGCTCCAGCAGGATGCTGTGCGGGACATTAAAGCTAAAGATGTATTGAGTGAGCCCAACTCGGGCCAAACACCACTAACAAAGGCGGAAGAAATAGCGTCATTTACTACGTCGCCGCCGCAAAAAAAGCAGGGCGTTTAACCTTGCCCTGCTTTCAATTCTCACATGACGCGAATAATCACCGCACTGTTAGGCGAGAGTTTACGGCGCTGAGCGCTAAACCTTTAAACGCTTATCCGTGATTATTTTTCTCGATGATATACATACGTGTTTTCTTGAGATAGCTTTTCCAGAATTCGAAATTCATATGGACATAATCATTTTCTCTTTTGTTAAATTTCGATTTTGTCACAAGCCGTGTATTTAGTGTTGTTTCGGGCTGTGTAAGGCATTTAATCCCACGTAAAGTGCAAAATTCTTCCGCCTTTTCAAAAAAGTATTTTTTTGCAAACAAAGGTGCTCTTACGTAGGAAGAAAAATTAGGTGCCGGATCGCACATTAAAATACACTTATCGATTGCAATTTGAGGGAAAAGCTCCAACGGTTGATTGTAGATATTGCCAGGAATATGGATCAAAAAATCGTTGACAGGAAACATGCAATCTAGCACAGCTGAAGACAAAGGCTGGGAGCCAATGAAAAATCTTCGAGGCTGAATCCAGTGACCAACAAATACGATATGATCGTATTGCGCCAAATCAAAATAATCAGTTGGGCTTCGCCCATTTCCACCTACTGTTGTGCCATTTTGTTCATATCGACCACCTTTTCTGGCCCAAGCCAAATTGCCCGGCCCAGCCGTTATGTAGAAATCATTTTCAAATTCTTCAAAAGTTTGTAATATCGGAGTCCGAGCGTTTCCGAGATGAGATCCACCACACCAAAGTATCTTTGTCATTTTCCAAAAGCTTCTAATAGTTCTTCTTCACACTGGATATCTTCATCCTTCAACAGCTCATCCGCTTTGGACTGAGAAGCACTAACAACGGCTGGCGCTTCGATTGCAGGATGCTCTGAGAAAAAATGTTTCATGACGTATTCTACAGTTTCCGCTCGCACACTTCTTAGGTTTTCTTCAAACGCAGTTGAATGTAGCCTTGGGTTGGTAACGATGTCATAAGACGGGAAATAATCAATATGATCATTATCTGTAGATAGTTGCCCAGCAACTGCCCGAAGAACTGCTTTCGAGTAGTTTGTAGCAACCAACACGTGATTATCACTCGCTGTTGCCGTCAAAGGAA
This sequence comes from Pseudovibrio sp. Ad5, assembly GCF_001623095.1. Classification (NCBI taxonomy): domain Bacteria; kingdom Pseudomonadati; phylum Pseudomonadota; class Alphaproteobacteria; order Hyphomicrobiales; family Stappiaceae; genus Pseudovibrio; species Pseudovibrio sp. Ad5. The sequence goes on from NZ_LMCH01000018.1 coordinate 11,506, forward strand.
CTGGGGAGACAGTCAGAATAACATTGAACGGTCGCCCATCGCGAATTTCATTTAATTCTGTTTGGAAATCATTGAACGCCCCAAGTACTTGACCATAACTTTCATTTTGAAAAACATAGTCTTCATCACTAAAAACGCCAGCAATCGTTCCCGGGGCAGTCGGGTATATAGTTTTAGTAGGTTCGTGCATCCACAATTCTGTTAAGCCCAAGGTGAAAATAAACAAATCCATTTCCTTAAAGAGCTTTTCAACCATTTTAATGTGGTGTCTACGATGGATTGAAACCTCCTCCGGTGAATCTAGACCATCGGGTTCGACAGCAGGTCGAAAAGCATCATAAAACTTTCCGTCTTTTTCCCATATAAAATGCTCTGGACTGAACTTTCCTGAAACTTCACGTGCGAGTTGAAGCAACTGGCGAGTGGTGTAGATATTGCCGTAGCGAGCACTGTAAGTTGAAAAACCGAAACGTTTATGACTATTCTCGGGCAAACCTGGCGGGGCTTTCTCCACGTCTAACACCGAATATCCATGCTTCTTGAGATGCCTTGAGATATGTTGCGCAAAACAAGAACCTGCTGCGGCAATTCTGGTTTTTCCAGAAATATCAAACTTTTTCTTATAAATAGCATCAATGCGGTACGGGTTTTGGCTGACAACGCCGCTTTTCCAAAATGCACTTGGCGGCTTGGCTTGATAAGGATTACGCATAAGTAGGTTTTCTCTAAGACTTAATTGTGTTGTTTTATCGGTTACCGATCTCCTCTATATATACTCCCTTATCATATCTCAATGGTAAGTTGTGTAGTGTGGAGGGCTATCAAAACACTAAAGAAGTACTCTGGTCATCATACTTCTTTAGTGCACAATATTGACTTTTCCAGTTCGCCCTCAGGACAGTGAGTAGTCACTCCAAAGCGGATAAGCGCATTTCTATCTCTACGAACTTAGCATCGATAAAAGTAGTTAGTGCGTCGATGATAAAGCTATGCAATTCGATGTAGCGAATGCCATAAAGTTCCCCTGCTTCTCTAGCAGGCTCAAGAAGAACTTTCCCCGCTTCCCTGATTAACGCCCCTTTTGTTTCAGATCTAACAAGCTTGCCTTCATTATCATATTTGGCGGGGATGATTTCATATTCTTCCTCCCACACGTCCCAAACTTCTGGGCTTGCTTCCCACTTATCATAGCAAAAAAAACTGTATCTGTTGGGGGCAAGGCCGTACTTTTGCATTATGGCAGCAACGCTCTGCGCCCCAGCTCCAAAGTGCCAACGCGCACCATCTTCGGTCTTCTGCTCAATCGCATCCAAAAACTGAAACTTGCGTATGTCACGAGCGATTTCTAAAGCCGCTGCCCGTTCATCTTCGCGTATTGCTGCTTGCTCCGGTTTAATGACCTCCAAAAACTGTTTTTTCGTTTCATCAGAGGTGTTAATTGCCGCAGTTGCCGAAAAGACCGTATCCCACCTATGAGATGGCCGACCACAAGAATGCACGTTGTCATTGGCAGGACGGACATACCCGTAGGAGATATAACCAGCAGGATCGACCCGCCCTCCCAGCGAACTATCCCCGGCGTAAAATAAAACATTATTCTGAAAACTTGAATTGTCTGAAGTAGTCAGAACAAGAGCGGCGCTATTAACCAAGCCGGATACATGCTGAAAACGGATGTCCGTGTCGTTTACAGCAATTTTCCCGCCACTGTCAGAAGCATGCTCTTCTGTATTTAGTTTTTCTGCATCGTAAAATAGAAACTGACCATTTGTCCGAAAAGTTGCCATTGCCGGCAATTCTTTGGTATTGGTAGGGTCAAACAATACCGAAAAATCATTCCGAGAAGAGAGCCCGCCACCTACAGAACGCAAAACATTGGGCTTATCGTATGAATTTACATCAATCGCAAATTCTTCGTCATCATCGTTGCCAGCAGTCACATAGGCGTGCACGTAGTGGTGAGCTAGAGCAGTGCCCCGCGAATACACAGTCGTAGGATCAAATTCCGCACTTGCTGGTGCATCGGTCGGAGCCCAATAAGATAAATGAGATGGGTAATTACCCTTATCGTCCGATGGGTTGATATAAACAAAATTTTCACCACGCCATGAGACTACATCGCCCCCAGTTGCAAATGTATATCTTGAAGCAGTTATCAGTTTATCTTGATGAAACGTAAACCCTTCTGCCTCATGAAGGATCGGTAAATAGCCACCATAACCGCGCTGTAATGTATCCAGGCTTTCTGCGCGAATGCCCGAAGAAACAATAGAGCGAACAAACGCCCCCTCTAACGTGTAGACATAGACTATCGTCTTACCGACAATCCGCGCCCCGGAAACAGTGACATAGACGTATTTCCCATCCGACGTGATCGCCGACTCGGAATAAGCCGTGTCCTGTTCTGGAGCCAGTCTGATCGCAAACTTAGCGTATGGGTCAATAGTTGAGGGATCTGCGGCCGCTTCAATGGTATTACGATTATGAACTGTAACCGTTAAAGTTGTTACCTCTCTATCACCAAGGGTAATTTTAGTATTGGTCACCTCCCTTTGCACGAAAAGGAGGAACTTGCCATCAACACTAAGTCCGAAATTACCATTAGATACACCCCGTAAATTCCGGAAAAACTCGGCCCCAATGGGCTCTAAAGCCGTGGTCGAGCCATGCCAAGGTAAGCGTACGTACCCAATAGCTTCCGCATCTGGGTCCACGGAGTCCTTAGGCGCTGAGCAATGCCCATATAACGTAAGCGTCCGGCGAACCCGACCTGACGATTCTAGCTTTGCTGCTCTATCGTACGTGTAGTTTTATCTGCATGGACTTTGATGATGATAGAAAGCCAAGGACGGCGCTGGAGTGACGATGAGAAGCG
>NZ_LMCH01000019.1:0-19006 GCF_001623095.1 Pseudovibrio sp. Ad5
GACGATCCAGTTCCATCCTCATTCCAATATGACGATGTGCTTCTTTGGTGGGCACTGTTAGTATTACGATCAGAACCTGACGAAGCCGCTTCATCCAAATCATGATATAATTGATCTGTCGGATCGCTAGGAAGCGGTGGGCGAGAAACTATTGTTGGCGGTATTCCGGCATTCAGAGCATTAGGATCATGATATACGTTACCAACCTTCCCTAAAGATTTAGGTAAACCAATTGACACTGGAGTGCCTGCATTCAAAGCATTGGGATCTAAATAAAGGTTCCCGACCCCTCCTACTGGAGCAACGGCCTCCGGCAGGCCGATTGTCACCGGGATACCCGCATTAAATGTATTGGAGTGGGGAACAATACTAGGGGACTGATCTTCCCAAAGCGGAGAACCTACTGGGATGGTCAGGCTTGGATCCATAACATAGGTTATGTCACCATTAGGCAAAGGGACAGGCAGCCCACCAACAAGTTTTGTTGATATCGTAATGACTGAATGAGGATCAACCGCTAAACGACGCGTATTTTGAATATCATCTCTATTCAATTCTTCGAGATGATCATACAAAACCGGATGAGCTGCTGGATCTTCCAGATCTAAAGATAACGAAGATGCTCCGACGGAGGGGCTAAAGTTCTTGTGGCCTGCTAGATATCTATCGATCACATAAGTGCTGACAGTATTGCTAATCTCTCTAACTGATAGGTTCGGATAATAGCTGTCTTGTAAGTCTTTTGCGACGAGCTGGTCAGCATGTCCAGTAATATCTAAAATTCGGGCCAATGGGGCAGCGGACTTTATTGTTGCGAGAGCTGGAGATAAAGGAGCACTCAAGCTACTAGCATTGGGTAGCTGAAGCCCATCAGAAAGCCTAAATTTAGGTGTCATTGTTCATCCCCCTCCCCTAGTAATTTATGCGCAACTAAGCAATGTTTGAATCTAGGGCTTCTTAATATATTTCGTACTGGTTCAAGATATGAGTCCATCTTCAGAAGACAAACTAAGACAGAAATGGGTTTTTCATTGTCGATATATTTAAACTGAGATCCAAAACTATCGCCAAGGCCTTGAAAGACAGAAATTTCATCACACATTGCATCTTCTCGACAAAGAGACTGCAGAATCTCGCGTTTAACTTCGAAGAATAAGTGCGAATAAAGAACAGCTCTCTCTACATCACCAGATTCAGATAATGTAATTGTTATACGCCGACTAGCTAACTCTGCGGAGGAAAAGGCTGTGATTGGATTAGTGTATAATATTGTGCGAGCTGCTAACGCAGCTGCTCCAAGCGCAGTCTCTTTACCTGCAAAGATGTAGAGTTTTGTTAGGTATTCAGATGTCGGTAGATCGCTATTTTCTATCTGAAATACTGCAATTGAATTACAATTTATTGGCTTGACTATATCTTTTCCTTCTAGAAACTCTGAGTGTGCGCCACATTTAGGCACTTGGTCAAAGTTCTGGTGTTGGTTAAATACCTCTAGGCTTTCCTTTGCTTCTGGTGCAAATGCCCCCATTGAAAGAAAAGCTAGAAGGAAAAAACATAAACTCCGCATCGATTACCCTCATCAGCCAGACGTGTTTTTGCTTATTGAATCTATTTTGTTCTATGAAACTTCGTGCTCATATCGTTTCGGACACCCCATACCAAACACGCGCCACAAGCTTTTAACATGTAGAGAGCATAAAGAGTTCAAGCGACAAGAAAACTAAAAGCTGAGGATTGTTGATACTGGGACCACAGGTTTATTTCGCCCAGCATAATAGGCCAGAGTTCACCACAATGTACTCAGGCAAGAAAAGTACTATCATCCTTCAGTCATAATACTCCACCTTTCATCGCGTATCTCGGAGCCGCATGATGGTTTGTCGGCTTACGCCATGTTTTCTAGCAGTGGCTGAGATACTCAGACCACTGTCCAGTTCTAACAGCGCTTTCTCTTTTTGCTGAGATGACAAGCGCTGTGGCCTGCCGAGAGATTTACCCTCAGCCTTAGCCCGCTGCAGACCTGATTGCGTGCGCTCTACCAGAAGATCTCGCTCAAACTGGGCAACTGCATTGATCACATGCATGGTCATTTTGCCTGCAGAGCTGGCTAGATCAATCCCACCCAGAGCCAGACAGTGAACCCGAACACCCGCATCTGCCAACTGCTGCACTGTGGCGCTGACATCCATGGCATCGCGGCCAAGTCGGTCCAGCTTGGTGACCACTAGAACGTCTCCAATCTCCAGCCGGTCCATAAGATGAGTAAATCCTGGACGGCGAGACATGGGCATGGGGTTGTATTTGGCATTGATGAAGTTCATCGCTTCCCCCTGACGCGTAGTTGGGAAAAACTGCCCGTCACTGGACGAGGTCTGTCCTTTACCCCATGTTCTGCCATGGGAAGTTTGGATTGCGCTTGAAGCACGATGGCCAGAGCTTCGTTGATCCCCACACTTTTGGGTGCTCTCCTAAGTACTGCGAAGCGCAGATCCTATATTGCCAAAAGCAACGCATTGATCATAATGTCATTTCAATATAACATTATAGGCATTTATGTTCTCTAGAGGTAACATTATGGCTACTGCAGTCAAAATCCCCCGGGCAGCGCGCAAAGAGCTAATGACCCTCGGGGAAAACATTCGCATCGCGCGGCTGCGTCGAAAGCTGACGGCCGAGATCATCGCGCAGCGCGCCGGAACAACCCGGCAGACTGTGGCCAAGGTCGAGGATGGGGATCCAGCAGTCAAGATAGGCACCTATGCGGCGGTGTTACAGGCACTTGGCCTCCTGAAAGGGTGGGGGCAACTCGACGACCTAGTCGGTGACCAGATGTCTCTCGATGGGCTTCCCCAGCGGGCGAGGCTGAAGAATGGTTGAGATTTGGATCGATTGGAAGGGTTTGCACCGGATCGGCACGCTACACCGGACTGCGGGGCGGGGCCGGGAGCGGGTGTCCTTCACTTATCATGAAGACTGGCTCGCTTACGAAAATGCCTTTGGCTTGTCCCCGGAAATGCCGCTAGGCCCGGGGCAGTTCGTGCCAGAAGCAGGGCAGGACATGCTCGCGCCGCTTGGGGACTCCTCCCCAGACACGTGGGGCCGAACCGTCATGCGGCGCTATGAGGGGCGGATGGCCGAAGCGGAGGAACGACGTCCGAGGACGCTGCAAGAAACCGACTACCTCTTGGGCGTAAACGACGAGACCCGATTGGGCGCGCTAAGGTACAAGGTTGATGACGAGTTCCAAGCGCGTGAGGGGATAGGCGTGCCCGCGTTGCTCAGTCTCGGGGATCTGCTCCAAGCATCTCAGCGTGTTCTTCGTGGGGAAGAGACCGCCGAAGACCTCAGAATGCTCTTCGTTCCAGGAAGCTCTCTGGGCGGTGCACGGCCGAAGGCCAGTATCCTAGATCAGCACGGACGTCTTTCTGTAGCGAAATTTCCGAAGGAGACGGACAGCTACTGCGTCGAGCGTTGGGAAGCTATAACGATGGAGATAGCCCGGCGAGCCAAGATTTCAGTTGCAGATCACACCCTCGAAATGGCTGGCGACAAACCTGTCTTTTTGTCCCGCCGGTTTGATCGGAACGAAGAGGGCAGGATCCCGTTCATCTCGGCGATGGCCATGCTGAACGGGCGGGACGGGGAAAGCTACAGCTACCTAGACCTAGCTGACGTGATCACCTCGGAAAGCGTAACCCCGGACATGGATCGCGAGGAACTTTACAGGCGGGTCGCCTTTTCCATCCTTGTGACAAACCTCGATGACCACATGCGAAATCACGGATTTCTTCGCGGGAAGGGCGGCTGGCACCTCTCACCAGCATACGACATCAACCCGGTCCCGAACCAACCGCGCGTGCTCAAGAGCTACGTGAACGACGACAATCCAGATGCCAGCATCGAACTGCACCGTGCTCAGCACGAGGATTACCTCCTCGAGGTTAAAGATGCCGATCGCATCATTGCGGAAGTGGCCAAGGCCACAAAGACTTGGAGGGAAGTCGCTCATGCTTTAGGAGCACCAGAGCGGGAAATCAAGGAGATGGTATCAGCCTTCGAGCACGAGGAAACGGATTTGGTCTGGTAATCAAGGGCTAGAACAAGTTTAGCTCATAGACGTATGCTAAGCAGTTTATCTTTTATTATCAATAAAGTGTCCGAAAACGGTGGTTTGCGGACAGGGCCCCAATGCCTGTTCAAATATTATATTGACTGCATTATGGACAGGTTTATAGTTTCGGACATCTATTTTGGACGGAACTGCCTCTATGTCACGCACCTTTGCCTATGCACGTGTCTCCACAACCGGCCAGACCAACGAGAACCAGATCCAGGAGATCGAAGCTGCTGGGTTTGCGGTTAAGCCGCATCGCATCATCAGTGAGACCATATCTGGAAGCATGCCCATGTCTCGCCGTCCGGGATTTACTCGTCTTATGGACCGGCTGGAGATTGGAGACGTTCTGGTGGTCACCAAGCTGGATCGACTTGGCCGCGATGCCATGGATGTCAGCGCCACAGTGCAGCAATTGGCAGATGCGGACGTTCGGATTCACTGTCTGGCTCTGGGTGGGATTGATCTGGCCAGTTCCGCAGGCAAGATGACCATGCATGTGATCAATGCGGTGGCGCAGTTTGAACGCGATCTTCTAGTGGAGCGTACGCAATCAGGTCTGCGGCGGGCTAAGGCTGAGGGTAAATCTCTCGGCAGGCCACAGCGCTTGTCATCTCGGCAGAAACAAGAAGCCCTTCTGGATCTGGAGAACGGTATGAATATCTCAGCTACTGCCCGAAAACATGGCGTCAGCCGACAGACCATTATGCGGTTGAAGGATAGCAGCAATGCTGAAGATGAGTATGAGAAGTGAAATAATTTCACGCTAACAAGCATCAACTTCCAAACAGGGTCCAGTAAATCTTCTTTTAGAGCTGCGTTGCCTTGTGAGACAGCTTCTATGAAGATGAATAGCTTTTGATTTTCTTACCAGCCCCCCTGATATATGTTTCTGCGAGAAACGATAAATATATCCATGGGAATAAGAACAATATGGGTACGAATAGGCGAAGGTGATCGCAGTGCTGAGGGAAACTCAGAACGATACTTTTCTCAAGCAAACGAAATCAAAGATTGATGACGCTTTTAGCGTTCCCAAAATCCTATGACAGTCTTATCTCTCCGCTATGAGCAGCTTTAATGATGCCCCGTGAAAGTAAAATAGAAATGAATAAATGTGAAATAAGAATGCAATATGCAAGTATAGCAGGTGCCATATTTATGCCATTTTGCGCTTATTTTTTTGCTGTATACATTACATTTGATTCACTTAAGCATATTCAGCTCGTAGAGTCGTATACTATTACTTTCTTCCTGTTGTGGCTTGTTTTTTTTATCGTTGTTTCTCCAATAATTCTCGAGAAGTGCAATTTTCGCAATGTTTATGGGCTCGATGATAAATCAATAGTAATATCATCTATATCTTCTGTCGTAGGCTTTGCTTTCCCGCTATTCTATGATGGATATTATCCATTTAATGAATACATAATAGATGATCCCACGTTAATTACTTATGTAGTTATTTACATGGTGCATGCAACTACTTGGGCTATCGCTTCAATGTCTGCTTTTAGTATCTTGAGTTCCAAATAAAAGAGTTCAGAGGTTCCGAAATGAGTGGTTTTAAAGACAGCAAAGTTGGTGGCATCGATGGGGCCGGAACTGTTGGTGGCGCTATTTGGACAGTTCAAGACGAAGCTATTAAGCAAAACTGGCCGGGCACGACAACTTTCAATGTATTTGGAAAGTTAGGGGCGAGTACTTTTGTCGCTTTTGAAGCTATGGAAGTGGCTTCCGGGTTCGCACAAGACGGGGTAAAAGGAGGAGCTGTACAGGCTGCCGGAGCAGCATGGGGATGGGAGGCGGCTTCGAGAGCTATCCCGAGTGGAGTGTCCCTTGGCGCAAACTTAGGAAAAGTTGGTGGTGCTGCGGGCCAAGCTGTAGGCGGTGCTATCGTTGGTACCGTATATGGTGTTGTAGCAGGCTTTGGTATGGAAACTGCTGTCGAAGCTTTAGCGCCTGATGCTATTGATAGCAATGCGTACGCTTTACTTGCGTCAACCATGGCAGCCAAAGAAATATTAGACGTATATGCAGCACATATGTCATATACTGCAAAAAATATTGAAACTTACAACCCATTTACCGACTATATTTATGGTACGTTAGCAACAACTATTGCTTTATCTCGTGCTATTAAGGTGTTTGAAGATGCTTATTTTCCTGCGCCGGCTCCAAGTTCACCATTCTCTGATGCTGATGCTATCGAAAATCTTAGGGAGTTTGTCGATAATCTGGATAAATCTGCAGAAACCATAAAGGGGGTCGTGTCTACTGGCCTCGGTTATCAGCCCGGCAGCCAGTCGAGTGCTCAGCACTCCAATAATCAAGTCCCCTCAGTTCCCAATCTCTATGATCCATTAGGTTCAATCTATGATCTGCCAAAGAACCCGTCTTTTGATAATCATACCTCGTATGGTGGCGACGGTGGCAGCTCTTATGGTGACTCCGATGCTGGTGGTGGCACCGCCTCCTCAGGTTCAGACCAAAACACCAGTACTGCGCAGGAAAACTCTTCCTCAAGTGGAGCTTCAGATTACTTTGGTGGGGGCTATACTGGTGAGGGCTATAACGGGGTAGGCTCTGGCGGATACTCCAACAACTCCGGCAACAATTCTTCGGGACGCAATAACGAGAAATCAGGAAGACCCGAACCGAACTACGGTGGCTCTGATGGCGGAGATGATCACGGTCGTTCGGATGACCACAGCAGTAGTTATGGTGATTCCGATGCGGGTGGTGGTAGTTCAACTTCCGGTTCTCACTCCAGCCCTGATGATGTTGGCAGTGTAGACCGAGGCACATGTTTTGTTGCCGGTACGCTGATCCTGATGGCAGATGGCTCTGCCAAGCCGATTGAGCAGGTTGGTCTTGAAGATCAGGTGATGGCCTTTGATGGTCTTGGTGCGCTTGAGCCGTGCGAAGTTACTGATCTGTTTGTCCATGGCAAGAAGCAGGTTCTGGATGTAGATGGTGTGCAGGTCACCTCCGAGCATCCGTTCTTGCTGGCTGATGGCAGTTTCCGACCTGTTGCCGAGCTTCGGGTTGGAGATCAGATCGTTCGAGCTGATGGTTCGCTCCATACCATTGAACGGATTGCGGAAGTTGAAGGCCGTCATACGGTCTACAACTTCACAGTAGCCGAGCTGCACACTTATGTGGCCGCAGGCTTCAGGGTGCACAACAAGTTTGTTGATCCGGTTATTCTTGATCTTGATGGCAATGGCATTCAGGTGACGCGGCTGGATCAGTCGACCATCTTCATGGATGCAGGCGGGGATGGTCTGGAGCATCGCACGGCCTGGGCGGCCAGTGGCGATGGGGTGCTGTTTTATGATCCCGATGGCCGCGATGCCATCACCGAAAAACGCCAGTTTGTGTTCACCGAGTGGGATCCAACAGCCACCAGCGACATGGAAGCGCTGGCCTCTGTGTTTGACAGCAATGGCGATGGTGTCCTGAGTGCAGAGGATGCTGCCTTTGCCAAGTTCAAGCTGCTGGTGACCAATGCGGACGGGTCCACCAGCGTCAAAACATTGACCGAGCTTGGGATTACGCAGATCAACCTGACGGCGGATGCGACGAATATTGAGCTTAGCGATGGTTCTGTGATCGCCGGGCAAACCACCTTTACCTGGTCTGATGGAACCACAGGCACAGTGGGCGACATGAAGCTTGCTGCATCCGACATGGGTTATCGGGTGGAACAGGTAGAGAGTATTGATGGCGCTGGCGCACGCACGCTGATTGCGACGGCCTATGAGAGTGACGGCAGCAAGGCCTATGAAATCCACTCTGTCACCGATGCAGACGGACTTGTCCTCACCAACCGCTATGATGACAATGGGGATGGGGTCACGAACCGGATCCAGAGTATTGTAACGGTGGTTGGTTCTGATGGCAGCCGTACTCAAACAGAGAGCAATTTTGCTGGCAGCGATATAGCCAGTGCTGTCCTGCGCAGTCGCATTCAGACCACAACCAGCGCAGATGGGAACACCCTGACCATTGAACGCGATATGACAGGCGGTGGCTGGTTTGACCAACGCGAAGTGCGGGCGACGCAAAGTGACGGCAGCCAGGTCATTACCATCAGTGCTTTGGCTAAGGATGGATCTGTAATCACCTCTCGCAGCGAAACGGTCTCCAGCGATGGAACCGTGCGTGTTGATGGGCACGATCAGGATGGTGACGGGTCCGCTGATACCAACGAGACCCACAGTGTAACCGTAAACGGTGATGACAGCCGGTCCGAGACGATTGCGATTACCAATCAGGATGGCTCACTGCGCTCACACGTGAAAGAAGATGTCAGCGCAGATGGCCGCACAAAAGTGGTTGAGCGGGATCTGGACGGAGATGGTGACACGGACACCCGTGAAGAGCTGTCAATTACGGTTGCAGCAGATGGCCAGACGACCTCAGAACTCACCGTTAAGAATGGTGATGGTTCCCTGCGCAGTTCAACGACAACCGTTCAATCTGCTGATGCGCTGACCAGGACCACAACAGCGGATCAGGATGGCGATGGCGACATTGATCTGACCATCGTCGATACCACCACGATTGCCGCAGATGGCAGCCGTGAGCAGGTGGTTACGCAGACCAACGCGGACGGGTCTGTGCGCTCTATGACCCGGGAAACACTGGGCGCAGACAAGGTCAGCCAACAGACCTTTGTGGACCTCAACCAGAATGGGAGCCTTGAGGCAAACGAGGTTGTGTCTTCAGTCGTGTCCAGCTCTACAACTCAGGATCGAATTGCCACAAGCTGGACCCGTAATGCGGATGGTTCTGTGAACGCAAAGACGGTCGCCACCACCAGTGCCGACGGTCTGCGGACCACCACGCACACAGACCGTGACGGGGATGGTGATACGGATGTTTCTGTTCAAGACATCACCAGTACCGATGGAGGCGGCAACTCAACGCGAACCGTCACCACGCGCAATTCTGACGGCTCGCTGCGTTCTCAGGCAAAGGTCAGCACCAGTGCTGATGGTTTGAGTGTTACCACAACCACTGACGTAGATGGGGACGGTCAGATCGATGCCCGCACTGTTGAGGTTCTGGCAAAGGAATCCGATGGCGGTACACGTCAGACCCGTTCAGACTATGCCGGTGATGGCAGCCTGATCTCAAAACAGGTCGTGGACGAAAGCGCAGACCGGCGCGTGAAGACCACCAGAACTGATCTGGATGGCGATGGCAATAATGATGCAGTTTCCATTCGCACGGAACAGACAGACGGTTCCGTCAGCCTTCAGGAAACCTCTTATGCCAATGATGGCACGGCGCTTGGACAAACACTGACCACCAGCAGTGCCAATGGTCTGACCACAAGCGTTGCAAGAGATCTGGATGGTGATTTATCTGCCGATGTGACGGTTACAAGTGTAACAACACTGAATGCAGATGGCAGCAAAACCACCGTACAGGAAACCCGCAATGCAGATGGCTCTTTGCGCAGCCAAAGCACGCTAAGCGTCAGTGATGACAGACTTCAGAGCGTCACGCAAACGGATGATGATGGTGATGGTACTTTTGAGCGCAGTGTTCAGGACACCACTGTGCTTAAAGCAGATGGCAGCACCGTTCGCACGTCTGAAACCCGCTCTGATAATGGATCGCTCCTGAGCCGCACACAGGCGACCCTCAGCGATGATGAGTTAAGCTCTGTTGTTAAAACAGATGCGGATGGTGATGGCACCTACGACCTTATCAAAACAACAGTAGCAGAGCTTCAGGCAGATGGGTCCCTTGTCACCACAGTTGAGCTGCGCGACGGTTCTGGTGCGCTGCGCACTCGTTCTGTTGAAACAGTCTCAGACAATGAACGCTACCGTTCAAGCGAAGTCGATGTGAATGGTGATGGTCAGGCTGATCAGATCACCACACAAACGATTGCAGAGGATGGTGTTGCTAAGAGCGTAACCCAGCAGTTAGCCGCAGATGGATCTGTACAAAGTCAGAACCGGACTGAGACCAGTGCCAATGGCCTGAAGAGTATTACTCAAACAGACCGGGATGGTGATGGTGTTTATGAGAGCGCCTCACAAACAGATCGCAGCCTGAATGCCGATGGTTCCCAGACCAGCATCACGACCCATAAAGGGCAGGATGGTACGTTTTGGAGCCGCAGCTTTGTCACACAAAGCGATGATGGGCTATCCTCTATGCGCCTGGACGACAGGGATGGAGATGGTCAAAACGACCGTTCACAGACCTCGACAACCATCCTTGCAGCAGATGGCGGCCAAAGCACACTTACCAATGTGACGTCCTTTGATGGTTCACTGCTGTCCAGAACGCTGGACAGTGTCAGTGGAGATGGCCGGCTCCGCATGCATCAGGTCGATGTTGATGGCAATGGTCATCACGATGAGGTGAGTACAACAACGCTCAGAGATGATGGTGGTACGGTCACAACAACTTCCACTTATTCTGACAATGGCACTTTGCTCTCCAAGATGGCCAAAACGCAAAATGGTAATGGTCTGGAGACCTCCTTTAATCTGGATCTGGATGGAGATGGGGCTACGGACCGCACTCTGGATGATGTCACTGCCTATGCAGCTGATGGAACACAGACCCGCACCGTGACCCACCAAAATAGTCAAGGTGGTTTGCTGGCGCGGGAAAGCTCTCAGATTTCTGGTGATGGACTGACGCAAACCTCGCTTATAGATCGCAATGGGGATGGGGCCTATGAGAGACAGACCACACAGGTAACCACCTTCTCCAATGACGGCACAGTCGCGACAGCTTCAACCACCAAGGACGCCAGTGGTACGACGACCAGCAGCTCTACTGAAACAACCAGTGGGGATGGACTGGAGGTTACACAGAGTACGGACTTTGATGGCGACGGCAGCACCAATCGCACAGCACACCTTGTGCGCGGTGCCTCTGGGGGCAGCACCTCTAGTGTGTCTCTTCTTGCTGACAATGCAGATGTGCTGCGCACAACAAAGACGGTGATCAGTGCAGATGAGCGTACCAAAACAACCAGTGTTGATCTGGATGGAGATGGTGACATCGATCAGAAGATTGTCACTCACATTGATCTGAGCAAGACTGAGACCACCACTTACACCGAACTTGCTGAAGACGGATCAACAGCTTCTTCTGTAACCCGGACTATGTCGGCCAATGGCACAGAGCAAAGCTATGCATTTGATTTGGATGGCGATGGTACAGCAGAGATCACCCGAACAACCACCATCTCTTTTGATGCCTCTGGCAATCAGATCCGAGTGTTTGAGGAAAAATATGCAGAAGACCTGCGCCATTCCAGCACAACCATAACATCGGCCAATGGCTTGACGTCGACCACCAGCATCGACTCTGACGGGGATGGTGAGATTGATGTAACAGTCACTGATGAAACAGTCTTGCATTCTGATGGCAGCTCCACCTTCACCAGCGCGGATCGCTATGAAGATGGAACGCTGCGTTCAAGCTATAAGCAGACCACCAGTTCTGATGGCAGAACCATCTCAAAGACCTATGACTTTGATGGAGATGGCAGGAAAGACAAGACAGAAGTCACCAAGACGCTGGCAGATGGCAGCCAAACCCTAACCGAGACTGGATATGCCAAGAATGGCAGCGTCTTTAAGACAGCGGTGACCTCAACTTCTTCTGATGGACTGACCTCGACGATTGTGCGTGATGGTGTAACTCAAACCATCTCACGTTCAGTACTGAATGATGGCAGCTACACTTGGGATAACGGCGTTGCTGCCTCAGCCAGCGATACAAACATCAAAGTGAGTCACACTATTGATAGCCATGGCATGGAAACCTGGCAGATCAGCGAGACCATATCAGGATCGACAACAACAACGGTTCACCGTCTGGATGAGCAAGCTAAGGCCAGGATGCTTTATGAGGCCGCTCAGGTTTATGACAGTGTGCTGGATCGGGAGATGAACACATCTGAAATTGAGGTCCTTATTCGCTATCTTGAGGATGGCCAGCTGGATGCAATTGCTCTGGCAGAAGCTCTTTTGACCTCTGATGAGTATCAAACCCGCTATGGCACGTTAAGCAATGCTGGGTTTGTCGCAAGAGCCTTCCAAAATACCCTTGGCCGTACGCCGGAACTGGCTGAGCTGAGTGAGTATCTGGATGAGATGACTTTTGGAACGCTCACACGTGCGCAGCTTTTGGCCGATCTTGCTCTGTCTGTTGAACATCAGGTGACTGGAAATGGCCATAGTGCAACTGAAAATCCAGATGTCTTCCTGCTTCCGGTTCGACAAGAGAAAGACCTGACTGCATCCTTTGGCGTGGAAGGGCTGAACATCTCCACCAACGACATGAGAGTGCTCATTGGAGATGATACCGATGACACCATTCATGTCTCAACTCAAGAGGCGACCTTTGGCGGCAAGGGTGATGACACCATCACAGGCAGTGACAAAAATGACATCCTGCTTGGCGGTGAGGGAAATGACACCCTAAAAGCCGAAAATGGGAATGACACTCTGGCTGGTGGTAAGGGAGATGACCTCCTTGAAGGCGGCAAAGGCGCAGACGCCTATCTCTTCAGCAGAGGGGATGGCAAAGACACAATCAAGGATGCAAGCGGTGAACCGTCCACTTCAGGGACCGTTTTCGGAGTTTCTGTATTTTCTGGCTTTACCTCCAGAGGATCTTCGTCCGGGAGAACTTTATTTACCCCCTCTCAGGCAGAAATTGCTACTGATGTAATACGCTTAAGCGATGACATTGAGCTTGAAGACATCACCTTGAAAAGAAGTGGTGATGATCTGCTGATCTATATCTTGCCAAGCGATAATCAGGATCAACCTCTCAGTGAGGTGGAAAATGTTATTCGGATTAAGGATTGGGATAAAGCCTCCTACCGGATTGAAAGCTTGCAATTTGCCTCAGGCGTCTCAGTACCACTATCTCGTTTTTCGAGTAGCTTCCGGAAAGCTGCTGAGGGCGCTACTGTCTCAGCCTCAAGTGGGCATGATTGGATTGAAGGGGCAGCTGGAAATGAGACCCTCAAAGGCAAGGATGGCAGTGACTTCCTGATTGGCCGCGAGGGCAATGACACGCTTGAGGGCGGAGATGGTTATGACAGCCTCTTTGGTGGCGAAGGCAATGACACGCTCAGGGGTGGTGGTCATAATGATCTTCTGGTTGGAGGCGTTGGAGATGACAACCTGCAAGGCGGCACAGGAGATGACACTTACATCTATTCCCACGGAGATGGCAAAGACACCATCTACGATTACGGTGGTACGAACGACCTCCTCATCCTGACGGACCTCAAGCTCGATGAGATCACACTACGCACTGAAGGCAAAGATCTGGTCATCTATGTGCTGGACCCAGATAATCCAGATGCTGCTCTTGCCGATCTCTCCGACAGCATTCGTATCAAAAACTGGAATACGAAGACAACGTATACTGTTGGCAACCTTTTTGGAGGAGGTGGATCTTCCAGTGCTCAAGCGAGTCCGTTTGGTTTACCTGAGTATGCTAACCGCATCGATACATTGAGATTTGCTGATGGATATGAGTTAGAACTTGGAGAAATCAAGAAAATAATTGAAAATCAGACCATTAAAGGCGGTAGTGGCAAAGATTTATTGATCGCAAGAGATGGGAATGATGTGATCGAAGGTGGTGCTAGCGATGACACTTACGTCTTCATGCGCGGCTTTGGTCACGATACCATACTTGATACTTCCGGCAGTATGGACAAAATCCAGTTTGCAGATGGTATCACGCTTGCTGATCTAAAGATGAGGAATGAGAACGGTGATCTTCAGATCTATCTGATGGATGCGGAAAACCGGGACCAACCTCTCAATGAAATTGCTGACGTTCTCACGATCAAGAATTGGACAAACACTACTTCACCAATCAAGCGCTTTGAGTTCGCTGATGGAAGTGTGGTGAGCAAAATTGAGATCTGCGATGATGGTCGGTTGAAGCTATATGGGGAAACTGGAGCTTATGTTGTTGGCTCTGATGAAGATGACTTCATTTATGGGACCACTGGTGCAGATGTTTTAAGCGCAGGCCGAGGAGCTGATGATTGGCAGCATCTATACGGGTATAGTGGTGATGACACCTACCTGTATGGTTTTGGTGGTGGCAATGCGATGATTAGTGCTAGCGAAGGTGCTAATGATGGTACTGACATTGTTAGGTTCACTGACCTCAACCTGTCTGATTTCACTATCGACACGCAACAATATAGCGATAGCAATGGCTTAGTTTTGAAGTTCCAATGGAATAAGAATGGAGAACAAGGCCAGCTGCGTATCGCCAACATGGGCCAGCACATCGAGCGCTTTGAGTTCGCTGATGGAACCATATTGAGCAGTATTGAGCTTCTTGAAAGCGGCCAGCTAAAGCTTCGCGGTTTTGCTGACCAAGACAATGTTATCCTTGGCTCCGCCTACGATGACTTCGTCAATGGCAGTGATGGTAACGATACATTGAGTGCTGGATTAGGTGCCGGAGGGTGGCAGCACATTGCTGGATTTAGCGGCAATGATACTTATCTTTATGGCAAAGGGCATGGGGCTGTTCTGATCAATGCTCATGAAGGTGAAGGGGATGGAACCGACACGGTTCGTTTTACAGATCTTTCACTGAGTGACCTTCGGATAGGAACACATGAGTACAGCTCGACAAGCGCTCAGGGCACTGCTCTGAAGTTTGGTTGGTCTGATGGAGGTGACAGTGGGCAGCTGCGTATCGCCAACATGGGCCAGCACATTGAGCGCTTTGAGTTTGCTGATGGGACTGTGGTTAGCAAGATTGTTGCCCGTGATGACGGTCGAGTAGAGCTCCATGGGACTGATGGGGACGACATAATCAAAGGTGGTTCTGCGAGCAATCTGATTTATGCTGGCGATGGCAACGATACTCTGGATGCTGGTGGGCATACTGAACATTGGCAGCACTTACGCGGTCAGGAAGGCGACGACACCTATCTGATTGGGGCTGATGATGGTGTGGTCGCAATTACCCAAAGTGGAGAATGGTCAGGTAGTGGCACGGATACTGTTCGCTTTAAGGATCTGTCCCTCAAAGACCTGCAGCTTAGTTCCTATACCCACGAAAATTATGGCGAGATCTTAAAACTAACATGGAACAAGGATGGGCAGATTGGTTCCCTGCACCTGTCTGATATGGGCCAGCACATCGAGCACTTTGAGTTTGCTGATGGGACTGTACTTGATAAAATTGAGATCCGTGATGATGGACGCCTAAAGTTATTTGGAGCAGATGCAGCTAGCGGAGCTTATGTTATTGGCTCTGATGAAGATGACTTCATTTATGGAACCACAGGCGCTGATGTTTTGAGCGCAGGCCGAGGAGCTGATGATTGGCAGCATCTATTCGGGTATAGCGGTGATGATACCTACCTGTATGGTTTTGGTGGCGGCAATACGATGATTAGTGCTAGCGAAGGAGCGAATGACGGCACTGACATTGTTAGGTTCACTGACCTCAATCTGTCTGATTTCACTATCGGCACGCAACAATATAGCGATAGTAATGGCTTAGTTCTGAAGTTCCAATGGAATAAGAATGGAGAACAAGGCCAATTGCGCGTTGCTCAAATGGGTGAATATATCGAACGTTTTGAGTTTGCTGACGGGACTGTGGTTGGTAAAATCGTTGCCCGTGATGATGGACGGTTGGAGCTCTATGGGACTGATGGGGACGACATAATCAAAGGTGGTTCTGCAAGCAGTCTGATTTATGCTGGGAAGGGTAACGATACGCTTGAAGCTGGTAGCTACGGAGGCTGGTGGCAGCACCTGAAAGGGCAAGAAGGCGATGACACCTATATCTACAAGCAGGAAAACCAGGTTGTTGCACTGACTTCATCAGCAGAAAAATCTGGCTGGGGGGATGATCGTATTGTCTTTAAAGATCTTTCTTTGAGCGATGTATCCGTTCAAATACAAGATAATGAGTCTTACGGTCAGATGCTTCAGTTTGCATGGTCCCAAGGTGATCTAAATGGATCACTGCTTGTTGCTGATCTCGGTGAGCATATCGAGCGTTTTGAATTTGCCGATGGCAGTGTGTTTAGCAAAATCGCTGTTCGTGATGATGGGCGAGTAGAACTTTATGGTGTTGGCCAAGTTTATGGCTCTGCTGCTTCCGATGTTATCTATGGATCCCATCATTTACATGAAAATCCAGAAGGACTTCTAGGAAACGACGAGCTACATGGCCGTGCTGGCAATGACAAGATCATTGGTGATTATGCTGCAATTACCGACCCTTATAGAAGGTCGATCACAGCGAACCATCGAGCTATTACAGAATCAAAGGATAAACTCTATGGTGGCGAAGGGGATGATATTCTAGATGGTGGGCTTTATGACGATGAGTTGTATGGTGGAGTTGGCAACGACATCCTGATCGGTGGAAGTGGAGATGATGTCTTGAATGGCGGTTCTGGAGTTGATACTGCAGACTATCGGGGGCACTCAGACGGCATCCAAGTTAATCTAGCAGAAACAACATATTCTGGATCAGCTGATGGTGACACTCTA
Organism: Pseudovibrio sp. Ad5; assembly: GCF_001623095.1. Lineage (NCBI taxonomy): Bacteria > Pseudomonadati > Pseudomonadota > Alphaproteobacteria > Hyphomicrobiales > Stappiaceae > Pseudovibrio > Pseudovibrio sp. Ad5. Next base: position 16,663 of record NZ_LMCH01000019.1, read on the forward strand.
ACAAGCGTAGAGAACATTCGTGGTACCTATCTAGATGATGTCATTATCGGGGATAATCAGGATAATGTAATCACCGGTTTTGGTGGTAATGACACTCTTACCGGTGGTGCAGGGAATGATACTTTGATTGGATCTGCCACAATCGATGGTGCTCAGCTTGCTGGTGGGCCTGGTGTTAATGGTCCCATTGCCTACCACGGTGGCAATGACACATTGACCGGCGGCATCGGCTCTGATGTCTTCGTGTTTGGCGGCACCCGTTTTGGTAATGACACTATCACCGACTTTGTAGTAGGTGCTGGTTCCAGCGATACGATCTGGTTCGACAGCGAGGTTTTTGCAGACTTCGATGCCGTAGTTGCTGCGGCAAGCGATGAGGGAAGTAGTGTTGTGATCAAACTCGATGACTACAACTCAGTTACTTTGAATAATGTGTCAAAGTCAGAACTTCACGCTGATGATTTCCAGTTTGTCTAGTTGAGTAAAGGCTACGCTCGTCTTAGTTGCATGAGCGTAGCTTCGTTTCCTTCAAAACCAGTTTTACCATCTTCGGGTCCTTCTCAGCCCTTCGTCGTCTTACGGGGAGTTCAGCAGGGCAGGGCTTGCGCTTGTGTGGGGTTTGCGGAGGCTTGGTGTTTATGTTCATGTTGTTGTTCTCATGTTCTAACCCCGCTAATTCTATGGGTTTATAGGATTTTTCACCTTCATCTCATTGACAGTTTAAACAATCCATCGCATGGTTCTTGCGGGGCTTCGAAACCTCGTAGAGCGGTCACCGCTGCCGTTTTGTTTGGCGGTTTTTTTGTGTCTGAAGTTAGGTCTTCAAACGCAAACTCTCGCTTATGGGCGGGAGGGCGGTGAATACAATACCCTTTGCGGGGGAATAAACCCGCCTGACTCTACCAGGTTTCGAACCTCCCGCTCGCCAGTGGGTTGTCGAAAGTCTTCTGCTGAGCGGTTTGTTCAACTAGCCAGTAGAGAGGGCTTACTGATGACTGACACTGGAAAAGAGAAAAGTGCCCATACGTCCCTTCGCAATGAAGTGGATCAGCTTCGCTTATCAAGCAATCACCTCAAAAACCTAGTCTATTCAATGAGCGTGGTGATGAGTGAACGAATGGAGCACACGCAGGAGTATGAAGCGTTACTGACGCTGTTTGATACTGTGCGCAATCACATCAATGATGTGCAGGAAAGCGGTGAGAAGATTTCAGAGCTGCTTGATCCCTGTGCACTGGAAATCTCTAAAAGCAAGTAAGTTGGAATGATGAGAGGCTTGCCTCTTAAGGAATATTCTGGCTTGGGAAGCGTGAGCTTCTCAGGCCTTTTTAGCATGTGGCTGTTGAGGTAACCAAAGCACTGAGAAGGGCATTCAATGATGGAGTGTTGCTTGGCTACGCCCTAATCGTTGCCTTTTTTTGCAACTTCCTCTTTCAAGAACCAATGGCCTGTCTCTCCGTCATATTTTAAGAGTTTCTGAGACAAGACCTTTCTCTTTGAGGTCTTACAAAGAACCTCAAAGAGTGGGTCTGATACTGAGATAAACTTGGATGTTTGATTGAGTATCTGCATTGCTGCTGCTTTTGCGCTAGATGATACTGATTGAAGCTCGCCTGTATTATTATTTGTATATTTATCTTTATTTCGTGGTGCTCTGACGTCACCCTTTAACTGCTCATTTTGGCACGTTTTTTGGTCTTTTTTGTCACTGCAACGATGTTTGCTCAGAGAGTTTGGTGCTACCACAGGTGCTTTGCTGTCACTCTTTTCTTCCCCAGCATGACAAAATGCATAGAGATTGCTTTGCCCGCGCCCACGTGCACGTTGGGCTTTGAGGTATCCGGCTTGTTCTAGTTTTTTTAGAGCTCGGATCACAGTTCTTCTGCTGGTGCCTGCATCCTCTTCAAGGCGAGAGATACTTGGCCAGGCATCTCCAATCTTAGTGTTAAAATAGTCGCACAGCGCGATCCCCACGACCTTTTCCGATGCTGAGAAGTTATGATCCCGGCACAGCTTGCTAATCCAAACAGCTTTGTCGCTGTATTGGATGGCTAGGCTGTTACAATGCTGTATCTTACCAGTTGAGCCACCCATCATTTCCTCCCCCACTTCAGCAGGCGAGAAACCTTTGACAAAATTCGCCCAGTTATTTGACGTTTAAATAGCGGTTTGACGTTTTTTACGGATCTAAGCCATTGAAAATTATACAAGAGTTCAGGATTGAAAATCCGCGTGTCGGTGGTTCGAATCCGCCTCCGGGCACCACTTATCTTGTTGAAATTACTAGATAATAAACTGAGTATTCGCTCAGCTTTCTCAAGGTTTGACACTTTTTTTTGGTGAG
>NZ_LMCH01000020.1:0-62669 GCF_001623095.1 Pseudovibrio sp. Ad5
AACCCGATTTAACTCCCGTTCACTCATAACCACCCATCCCATGCCACGCTCCCCAGCATAACCCAACGTAAGAGCACTGTGACATTTTTAGTTTGCAGAGGATAGACAGTTTAGCATTGCGCTGACAACCCAATTTCGCAGAACCAACCTTATGGAACTAATTTGACCACTTGATCGAACATCCCATGCTTGGGATCTGTTCTTCAGGTCCTCGACCTGTTTCAGTAATTAACTGCATAGCGTCCAAAAGCTCGGTTTTGCGTGCGGCTGGGTCGTTAAATCCTGCATCATCTAAGCGGCCACGGTATTGTAGCTCACCTTTACTGTTGAGACCAAAGAAGTCTGGCGTACAAACTGCACCATATCTCTTTCCTACTGTTTGGTTTTCATCAACCAGATAGGGAAATTCAAAGCCATACAGTTTCGAAAAGTCTTTCATCTTGCGCGGAGCATCTGCAGGAACCGAATGATAGTCATTGGACATCACTGCTAAAACTCCAAAGCCTTCGGAGATGAGCAAGCTGGTATCTGCCGCCAACCGATCTCCAATCGCCTGCACATAAGGACAATGGTTGCAAATAAACGCAACCAGGAGCCCCTTTTCACCAATACACTCCGACATGGTGAAACTGTTTCCATCAGGGTCCTTAAGCGTAAAATCCGGAGCCTTCCAACCAAAGTCACAAACAGGAGTATTCAGAAGCACAATGTCACCCTTTAACTAATTGATCTGCCTAGAGGTTGTCATAAGAAAGCCTGAACTGTCCATAAGAACTGGATGAAAATATCCAGGCCTGTGGTCACGATTTCCTGATCACCGCGGCTCCCCCTTCCCGTTACTCAAATTATCAAGGATTGGGCAGTCGGGGCGGTGGTCGCCGGCGCAGGCGGTTATGAGGTGGGTGAGTGTGTCGCGCATGGCGATGAGGTCGGCGATTTTGGCTTCGATCTCTTTGACGTGTTGTTGCGCGATCTTTTTTACGTCAGAACTGCCGCGTTCTTTGTCTTCATAGAGTGCCAGCAAGGCCCGGCACTCTTCGATGTTGAACCCGAGGGAACGGGCACGGCCGATGAATGTCAGCTTGTGCAGCTCCGTTTCTTCAAAGATTCGGTAGCCGTTTTCATTCCGTTTGGGATGAAGGAACCCAATATCCTCATAATAACGGATGGTCTTGGTCGGGATGCCGGAGCGTTCTGCTACTTCGCCAATATTCATCGTCGTTCCATCCCTCTTAATGCGCAGTTGTTGCTTTGATCCAGCGTAACCGCAAAGCGTTGGTTAAGACAAACACGCTTGAAAGTGCCATAGCACCTGCTGCCAGTACAGGAGACAGAAGCGGGCCACCGAATGGATATAACACGCCAGCAGCAACCGGAATCAGCAGTGTATTGTAACTGAATGCCCAGAACAGGTTCTGGCGGATGTTGCGCATGGTTTGCTGGCTGATGTGGAACGCATTGACCACACCGTTCAGGTCTCCTGCCATCAGAACGACATCCGCGGCTTCAATTGCCACATCAGTACCAGTTCCAATGGCAATTCCAACGTCTGCTGCTGCCAAAGCAGGCGCATCATTGATGCCATCGCCCACGAAGGCCAGTTTACCGGAAGCGTTCTTACGCAAGTCTTCCAGCGCACGGACTTTACCGTCAGGCAGAACTTCGGCAACCACGCTGTCGATGCCAAGTTCGGCTGCAATGGCGTTGGCTGTCTTCTGGTTATCACCCGTGATCATCACAACTTTCAAGCCAAGCTCATGAAGGGACTTGATCGCATCTGGAGTTGTTTTCTTGATTGGGTCAGCAACTGCAATTACCGCTGCAATTTTTCCATCAATAGCAACGTAAAGCGGGGTTTTTCCTCTAGTTGCAAGTACGGTTGCATCAACAGAAAGCTGTTCCAGTGCAATGCCTTCACGGTCCATCAACCGATCTGCACCAACCAGAACATCGTGCCCCTGCACAACCGCGCTGACACCAAATCCAGTCAGAGAGTTAAAGCTCTCTGGTTTTGGAAGCGCAATGCCACGTTCTTCGACGGCCTGCACGATCGCCTTTGCAATGGGGTGTTCGGAGCTTTGCTCAACAGCTGCGACCAATCGCAGAACGTCTTCCTCCTCAAAACCTTCATGCAGGATAATGTCTGTTAGTTCCGGATGTCCGGCAGTGAGCGTGCCGGTCTTATCCAAGGCAACCACCTTGGTTTCCTGGAGCATCTGCAACGCATCGCCTTTGCGGAATAAAACACCGAGTTCAGCCGCACGGCCTGTACCAACCATAATAGATGTTGGCGTTGCAAGCCCCATGGCACATGGGCAAGCGATGATAAGCACAGCAACACCAGCGACCAAAGCAAGACTAAGCGCGGGGTCAGGACCAAACAAGAACCACACAGCAACGGTGAGGATCGCAATAGTAATCACAGCTGGCACAAACCACGATGTGATTTTGTCGACCAATCCCTGAATTGGCAGCTTGGCACCCTGAGCCTGTTCCACCATCTGAATGATTTGGGAGAGAACGGTATCATTGCCAACTTTGCTTGCACGCACGCTTAAGGCACCTGTGCCGTTGATTGTTGCGCCGACAACATCGTCACCAGAGGCCTTTTCAACCGGAATTGGCTCACCTGTAATCATGCTCTCATCCACGAAGGAAGAACCTGAGACAACGGCACCATCCACAGCGATCTTTTCACCTGGGCGCACCTGAATGACATCACCCACAATGATCTCTTCAATCGGGACTTCTGTCGCCACGCCATCGCGCTCAACACGCGCGGTTTTAGCCTGCATGCCAACGAGTTTCTGGATCGCCTCGCCAGTTCTGCCTTTGGCGCGTGCCTCCAGAAAGCGGCCTAGCAAGATGAGGACGACAATTACAGCAGCGGCCTCGTAATAGACGTTTACGGTTCCCGCCGGAAGCAATTGCGGCGCAAAAGTTGAAACGAGAGAGAATACATAAGCGGCGGAGGTCCCAAGTGCGACCAGAGAATTCATATCCGGTGCGCCTTTTAAGAGCGACGGGAAGCCCTTGGTGTAGAAATGTCGGCCCGGTCCAAAGAGCACAACAGTCGTCAGGATGAACTGCAGATAATAACTGTTCTGCAAACCAAGTGAGTTCTCAACCAGCATATGGACGCCGGGAATGAAGTGACTTCCCATTTCGATAAGAAAAACTGGAAGTGCCAGCACGGCAGCGAGCAACACCTTGCTCTTAAGCTGACGGATCTCATCTGTTTTGCGGTGAGCTGCTTCAGCAGGCTCGGTCTTGTCCAATGTAGCAGGATACCCTGCTGAGGTGACCAGTTCAGCAATCGCGGAGGGTGTTATCGCCCCCACTGCGTAATGCACTGTCGCACTTTCTGTTGCCAGATTAACATTGGCTTCCAGAACACCATTTCCGGCTCGCAAAGCCTTTTCAGCTCGTCCCACACAAGACGCGCAGCTCAGGTTCTCAACACCAAAGGTGATGCTTTCTGTGAGCGCTGGATAGCCAGCTTTCTGAAGCGCATCGGCCACATCTTGCGGCGTGAGGGTCTCATCGTAATTGACCTGTACGCTTTCTGTTGCAAGATTGACAGAGGCGTTCGCCACACCCGAAATACTCTTGAGTGCTTTCTCGACACGACCGACGCAAGACGCACAATTCATGCCTTCGACTTGCATTTTCAGTGTTGAACTGTGGGACATAATTTCACCATTTCATTGTCTATTGAAGGCACCCTAAGGGTTCCAGCGACTGGAAGGTCAAGACTAAAATCATCAGGAAAATGAAAAGACTTTGGCCATCAGGTAAATGACAGCGAAACATCACTTAGTCTTTGTTTTCTCCAGACTTTCACTGGCTTCTTCTGCGGTGATTTTATTCAAGGCAGATAGTAGGGCTCTCTTCCAAAGCACATAAATTGCCGGAATAACGAAGAGTGTCAGCAGTGTTGCGGTGATCATGCCGCCAACCATTGGGGCTGCAATCCGTTTCATGATCTCTGAGCCTGTTGCACTGCCCAGCATGATCGGTATCAACCCGGCAAAGATGGTTGCCACGGTCATCACTTTTGGCCGCAATCGTAACAGGGCACCCTCGACAACGGCATCAAGGATATCTTTTGCGGTGAGGACCTTGTGTTCTTTCCTGGCAAACGCCACGCGCTTGTCCCAGGAAAGGTTCAGGTACAACAACATCACGATGGCTGTTTCGACAGCCACGCCTGCCAGGGCAATGAAGCCGACCAGTACGGCAACCGACAAGTCAAACCCCAGAGCGTAAACAAACCAAACACCGCCTGTCAGCGCGACTGGCAGAGACGTCAGAATGATTGCCACTTCACCCACGCGGTTGAATGCGAGGAAAAGCATCAGAGTGATGATCAGCAATGTCACGGGCGCAACCAACTGTAAGCGTTCCTGAACACGCTCGATATACTCATACTGTCCTGACCATGTGATCGAGTAGCCAGCAGGGATTTTAACTTCGGAAGCAACCAGTTCTTGTGCTTCGCTGACATAACCGCCAAGGTCTCGTCCCTCGATATCAATGAAAACAAAACCTGTTGGTCGCGCATTCTCTGAGCGGATCATACCGGGGCCGTCAACAATGTTGATATCAGAGACAGCTCCAAGCGGAATATGCGCACCTGATGGTGTCACAACAGGGAGTTTCTCAAGTTGATCCGGGCTGCTTCTCCAATCCTGAGGATAGCGCAGATTGATGGGGTATCGCTCCAAACCCTCAACGCTTTCAGCAATATCCATTCCGCCAATCGCGGTTTGCACCACATCCTGAACATCCTTGATATTCAGCATATAGCGAGCGGCTGCATTCCGATCGATGTCGATTTCAATAAAGCGCGCACCTCTTGGTCGCTCTGCGTAAGAGGACAGCGTCCCCTCAACGCCTTTCACGAGGCCTTCAATCTTCACTGCAATGTCTTGAATGACCTGCAGGTCCGGCCCCGACACTTTGACGCCGACAGGTGTTTTCATACCAGTTGCAAGCATATCAATGCGGTTCTTGATCGGTTGGATCCAGACGTTTGTAAGGCCCGGAACCTGAACTGACTTGTCCAGCTCCTGACGGATCTTTTCAAGCGTCATCCCTTCACGCCACTGATCTTGCGGTCTGAGCTGAATGGTGGTCTCAAACATGGTCAGTGGAGCTGGATCTGTTGCTGTTTCAGCGCGTCCAAGTTTGCCGTGAACGGTCTTTACCTCAGGCACCTGCATGATCATACGGTCCGTCTGCTGAAGTACCTCACGCGCCTTACCAATAGAAACACCGGTGTACAGTGACGGCATGTAAAGAAAGTCACCTTCCTTCAACTCCGGCATGAACTCAGACCCAATCCGGTTCAGCGGCACAAGAATGGACGCAACCAGAACCAGCGCAAAGATGATCGTTGTTTTGGGCCAGGCAATCACGCCTGCAAGTGCGGGCCGGTACAAGGCGATGCACAACCGATTGACCGGGTTCTTCGCCTCAGGATGAATGCGTCCTCGCACAAAATATCCCATCAGTACCGGTACAAGCGTGATGCTGAGAATGGACGCAGCCGCCATGGCATAGGTTTTAGTGAACGCAAGCGGCTTGAACAGACGACCTTCCTGCGCTTCCAGCACAAACACCGGCAGAAAGCTGATGGTGATAATCGCCAGTGAATAGAACAGAGCTGGTCCAACCTCGGAACAGCATTCGGCGACAATCTTCCAGCGGTTCTTATCGGGTTTCGGTTCCTTCTCAAGCCGTCGATGCATGGCCTCAATCATCACAATGGCCGCATCAACCATCGCTCCAATAGCGATAGCGATCCCGCCAAGGGACATGATGTTCGCATTCACCCCTTGCAGACGCATCACCAGCAGTGCCGTCAAAATGCCAAGAGGAAGCGAAATCAAAATGACCAATGAAGATCTGAGATGCAGGAGAAACACTGCACACACCAGAACCACGACCAGAAACTCCTCTGAGAGTTTGGTGGTTAGGTTATCAATTGCTCGCTCAATCACCCCAGCCCGGTCATAGGTGGTCACAATCTCCACGCCTTCAGGCAGGTTCGGTTTCAGCTCCTCCAGCTTGGCATGCACACCCTCAAGTGTTCTCAGCGGGTTTTCACCCCAGCGCATAATGACAACGGCCCCAACGGAGTCGCCTTCGCCGTTCAGGTCAGCCACACCACGGCGCATTTGCGGACCAAGGCGGATGTCTGCCACATCGCTCAGGGTGAGAGCTGCACCACGCTCATTCACCTTGATCGGGATTTGCTCAAGATCCTCAATAGATTGGATGTACCCGGTTGCACGGACCATGTACTCCGCTTCTGCCATCTCAATCACACTGCCGCTGGTCTCGCGGTTCGCGTTCTGGATCGTGCTCATGAGAGCAGGCAATGTCACGCCATAGGCTCGTAGTTTGTTGGGGTCAACGACCACCTGATACTGCTTGACCATACCGCCGATGGTTGCCACTTCCGACACGCCGCTGACAGTTTGAAGCTCATACTTCAACCACCAGTCCTGTAAAGAGCGCAGCTGTGCCAGATCATGTTGACCGGTCCGGTCAATCAGGGCGTACTGAAAAATCCAGCCAACTCCTGTCGCATCTGGACCCAGTTCAGGCGTCACGCCTTCAGGTAGTTGGGCTCCAACCTGAGCAAGGTATTCCAACACCCGGCTTCTGGCCCAATAAAGGTCTGTACGGTCTTTAAAGACCACATAGACGTAGGAATCGCCATAAAACGAGAACCCGCGCACGTCGATCACATCTGGCACTGACAGCATGGCTGTGGCGATCGGATAGGTTACCTGATCCTCAATGACCTGAGGGGCCTGTCCGTCATAAGGGGTTTTGATAATGACCTGCACATCAGACAGATCCGGAATTGCATCAACCGGTGTTTCTTTCAGCGCCCAGATGCCACCAAGTGTCAGCATCACAGCGGCCATGAGCACAATCACGCGGTTCCTGATGGATGCACGTATGATGGAGCCAATCATTTTTCATCGGCCCCCACCGTGTCAGCAGGTGCTGTTTTTGACGCTTGATCTTTTACATCTCGCAGATCGACAAGGCTGAAGCGCTGGTCAGCCCCCTTTGAGATAGCAAACTCAATAGACCTATCATATTGGAATGCGTGGTTCTTCAGGTTTGCACGGACCGCAAACGTCGTTTCCATCGCTGGCCACTGCAACTCCTCAATGGCATCATGTCGAATGGTGACGGAGTTTGTCTCTGCATCAAAGTTGATCACTGTGCCATTAACCCAGATGGGGCCGTCTTGCGCAGAAGACATGCGGGCCATGCCCGCCGAAAGAGAACTCTCACTATCAATCAGAAACTGAGCGGAGGTTACAACTTCTTCCCCTGCTTCAAGCCCCTGTAAGATCTCGGTCCTGCTTCCTCCTCCAAAACGCCCCGTCAGGCCCGGCGTCACCATGCGTGGCTGAAACGTGCCCTCCTCAGTTTGCAGGATAACCCGATCAGATGAACCTGTGCGGATCAGCGCGCTGGCTGGAATTGTCAATGCACGTCGCGTTTCTGATGGGATGATGGTTACACGGCCAAACATGTTCGGACGTAAAACACCCTCTGAGTTGTCAAAATGCAGCCGGACCGGCAGGGTGCGCGTCACCGCATCCAATTCCGGGTAGATATAATCGATGCGGCCCTCAAGCACTTGCCCGGGCAGGTGCTCAAAGCTCGCAAGCACATCGCTGTTTTTGCTCAGACGGGCAATGTCCTGTTCAAACACATCCACCATCAACCACACAGAGGACATATCAGACAAAGTAAGTGCTATGGAATCCGGCTGTAGATACATGCCATCCGCCGCTTCCAATGTGGTCACCACGCCGGATTGAGGAGCGTACACCTTGAAGACCCTGGCCGGAGTATTCGCCCGAGCCATCTCATCAATCTGGGCGTCATCAATACCGTAATTCTGAAGTTGGATCCGGATGTTCTGCTCGGTTTGCTTATCATTCCGGCGCACAGCCCGGATCAGATCAGCACTCGCAACTGTCACCTCTGGCGCATAGACAGTGAAAAGCAAATCTCCCTTCTCAACGGGATCACCAATTGCACGGATGTTGAGCTTCTTGATCCACCCTTCCGTACGTAAGTGAACCTGGCTGGAACGATGCTCGTCATAGCCAACAAAACCAACACTTTCGATTTTCTCTGAGATAGGCTCAACGCTGGCGGTGGCCGTGCGTACACCGATGCTGTTAATCACATTTGGAGACAACACAACAGAACTCCCAGATTGCTCAGCATCCTGTCCTGCATAAACAGGAACAAGATCCATCCCCATAGGAGACTTTCCAGGTGCATCGCGCCGGAAACTCGGGTCCATTGGTGCAACCCAGTATAGAACTTCACTTTCAGCACTGCCTGCCCTGTCAGAAGTCCAGTCCATCGAACTTCCAATAAAGATCCCTAGCCCAGCCGAAACACTTGCTACAATCGCAAGCCCAGCCACAACCGCGTATCCACGACGCATCGGTCCTGTCCTGATTTACAAAACACTATTCAGACCTGAAGGTGCTTTGCTACCGCCGGGATACTCACCATCCCAACCAAATCCCTCCAAGCTCACAAAACAGCACCACTTTTCTTTATTCCTTCTGGCACTGCCCAACTTAGTATCCAACATTCTAATCCTTCCAGTGACTGGAAGGTCAAGGGTGATACTGAAGCCCAGTACTTGCCGTAATCAAAAAAAGCCCTGCCGATATCATCAGCAGGGCTCCAAAAAAGACTTCTTAGTAACAGAGGCTCTACAACTCCCCCGCCTCTTCCAGCACTTTTCTTGCGCTGCGGAAGCATTCTACTCCGGCGGGGACGCCGGCGTAGATGGCGACGATGTGGCAGGCGGCGCGGATTTGTTCTTTCGTGACGCCGTTGCGCAGTGCGCCTTTGCAGTGCAGTTCCCATTCGTGCATTTTGCCGAGTGCGCCGATCATGGCCAGGTTCATCAGACTGCGAGTTGGTGCATCGATAGCGTCATCGCCCCAGCCGAAACCCCAGCACCATTCGGTCATGGCTTCCTGAAACGGACGATTGAAGTCATCCGCCTTTGCCAGGTTGGCCTCGACGTACTCAGCGCCAAGGGTGGATTTACGCTGTTTCAGGCCTATTTCAAACCGGTCAGACATTATCATTTTCTCTCTTAAACGCTGATGCAGATGTATTTCATCTCAACATAATCTTCGATGCCGTACTTGGAGCCTTCACGGCCAAGTCCGGATTGTTTGACGCCTCCAAATGGTGCAACTTCAGTGGAGATCAGACCGGTGTTGACGCCTACCATGCCGTACTCCAACTCTTCCGCCACTTTGTAGACCGTGGAGAGATCATTGCTGTAGAAGTAAGAGGCCAAGCCGAACTCGGTATCGTTCGCTGCTGCAATGGCTTCGTCAACTTCCTTGAAGCGGAACAGTGGAGCAAGCGGACCGAACGTTTCTTCTCTTGCCACGTCCATCTCACCGGTCACATTGGCAAGAACGGTTGGCTCAAAAAAGGTGCCGCCTTTGTCGCTGCGCTCACCACCGCACACAATACTAGCGCCGTTCTCAAGTGCATTCTTGATGTGAAATTCCACCTTTTGAACGGCAGCTTCTGTGATGAGCGGTCCGATAGTCACGCCGGATTGGAAGCCATCACCAACACTCAGGTTACGAACAGCATCCGCAAGTTTTTTGGCGAAGGCGTCGTAAACACCATCCTGTACATAGATACGGTTGGAGCAAACGCAGGTTTGGCCGGCATTGCGGAACTTGGAAATCAGTGCACCTTCAACGGCCTTGTCCAGATCTGCATCATTGAACACAATAAATGGTGCATTCCCACCCAATTCCAGGGAGAGCTTCTTAATCTGGTCAGCACTTTGGCGCATGAGAATGCGGCCAACATTGGTGGAACCTGTGAAGCTGATCTTTTGGACAATGTCGTTGGTGCACAGCTCTTCACCGACTGCAACGGCATCCGTTGATGGAAGGATGCTCAGCACGCCTTTCGGAATGCCTGCCTGCTCTGCCAGCAATGCCAAAGCAAGCGCGGAGAGAGGTGTTTCAGCAGCAGGTTTTACAATCATCGCACAGCCAGCAGCCAGTGCAGGCGCAGCTTTGCGGGTGATCATCGCATTTGGAAAATTCCATGGTGTAATCGCTCCAACAACTCCGACTGGCTGCTTGATCACCATGATGCGTTTGTCTTCCTGATGGCCCGGAATAGTGTCGCCGTACACACGCTTTGCTTCTTCCGAAAACCATTCAATGAAGCTGGCACCGTAAAGGATCTCACCTTTTGCTTCTGCAACCGGCTTCCCCATTTCCGCGGTCAGTATGGTTGCAAGATCATCTGCATTTTCAACCAGCAAGTCGAACCAGCGTCTCAGAACCTGTGCACGGTCCTTGCCTGTGCGCTTGCCCCATGCTTTTTGAGCAGTCTTCGCGGCGGTGATGGCATCGACCACATCAGAGCGCGAGCAATCGGCAACATTGGCAATCAGTTCACCTGTAGAAGGGTTATTGACTGCAAAGGTTTTCTGGCGCGAAACAAAGCTACCATCGATATATGCACCGGATTGCAACAGGCTTGGGTTGTTCAGCTTCAGGTCCATGGCGACACCCTTTGTCTTTCATTGTTGTCACATCGGCATAGTCATCACGCCGGAAAAGAATGGGGACCAGATGTGGCCCCCATTCCGTTCATTTTCCGTTAAATCGGATTACGCCCGCAGTTCGCGATCCAGAGCCGTTCCGTCAGGAGCGACTTCCTCATGAGGGTCTCTCACCGCACTTGAATCCTGCATGAGCGACTTCACAATTCCCCATGACATGAGAACCACAAGAGCACTGATCGGCAAGGCAGCCGCAATGGCAGCAGTTTGCAGAGCGGATAATCCACCAGCCAGCAAGAGCGCCGCAGCAACAACACCCTGAGCAACACCCCAAATCACACGGTGCTGTTTAGGTGGGTGTGCATTCCCCATAGACAGGATTGTTGTGATCACCAACGTGCCGGAGTCGGACGACGTGATAAACCATGTCGCCAGCAAGAAGGTGGTGAGTGCAGCAATCAGCCAGCTGATTGTGCCATTAGAGGTCATCTGCTCAATGGTGCCATAGAGCGCGCCACCAAGGTTCCAGCTGTTGACGGTATCAATCAGACCTGCAGTACCAACACCACCAGGTGCATTCATTTCGATGAACAGTGCATTGCCGCCGAAAATGGTGATCCAGAGGAAGGCCATCACGGTTGGCACAAGCATTGCGCCGAACATGAACTCACGAATGGTACGACCACGGCTGATGCGTGCAATGAACATGCCCACGAATGGTGCCCAGGACAGCCACCAGCCCCAGTAGAACATGGTCCAGCCGCCCTGCCATTTCACATCGCCCGGTTCACTTGCAGTCCAGAAGCCCATGGACAGGAAGTTGGACATGTAATCGCCAACGGATGTGAGGAAGAAGCTTGCGAGCCACTGAGATGGACCTGCCACAACAAAGAACAGGATCAGCAGCAGTGTTAGAGCGATGTTCCATTCGGAAAGAATACGAATACCCTTGCCAATGCCAGAGACCGCAGACAGTGTCGCCACAATGGAAATACCGATAACCAAAGCGATCTGAGTAAGCGTGCCCGGATCAACTCCGAACAGCACGTTCAGGCCCTGTGCCATCTGGTTTACGCCAAGCCCCATGGACGTCGCGATGCCGAACACGGTACCAAACACGGCAAGCAGATCAACCGCATGACCAGCCGGACCGTAGATGCGTTCGCCGAGGATCGGGTAAAGAGCACTACGGAACGTCAGTGGCAGTTTTTTGCGGAATGAGAAATACGCAAGGCAAAGTCCGGTGATGGTGTAAATCGCCCAGCCATGCAGACCCCAGTGGAAGTTGGTCACGCGAACCGCATCAACTGCACGGTCCATGTTCATCTCATTGTGGCCAGCCATATCCGCAAACGGGTTGTTTGGATAACCCCAGCCCGCGGAATTGTCGAAGTAGAACAACGGCTCAGCAACACCAAAGAACATGATGCCAATGGATACACTTGCGGAAAACAGCATTGCAAACCATGCAAAGTTGCTGAATTCCGGACGTGCATCATCATCGCCCAGACGGATGGAGCCAAACCGGCTGACCATCAAGCCAATGCAAATGAAGAAGATGATCATGACTGAGGAGATGTAGTACCAGCTCAGCGCTGTTTCGACCCAGCTGCGTACCGCCCCGTACAGTTCACCAGCATAATCAACATTCAAAATCGTGAACACAACAAATGCCGCAACCATAGCCTTGGCTGCGATAGACATTCCGTTGTGCAGGCCCTTAAAGAGCCCCGTTTCGGCAACATTCAGATCTTTCTGAATGTGCTCTTTTTCGATAGCCATAGTTCCCTCCCAGGCTAAATTAATCGGACATTGTGTCCGTGCCGGGTTTCACCGCCGGCTTATCTCCAGCCCCTGCTGAACAGGAGCTACGGATGGGGTTCTCCCTGTTCTCAGCGCATAACGAATGGATCTGGAATCGGATCGTCAGAGGTGCGCAACCAAACTGTTTTCACTGTTGTGTAATCCAGGGCTGCCTGCAGTCCGCCTTCACGGCCATGGCCTGAAAGTCCCTGTCCGCCAAACGGAGCAACAGGGGAAACTGCGCGGTAGGTGTTCACCCACACGATGCCGGAGCGAATGCCCTTTATCATGCGGTGTGCCCGCGTCAGGCTTTGTGTGAAGATGCCGGAAGCCAGGCCAAATTTTGTATCGTTCGCCATCTGCAGGGCTTCAGCCTCTGTCTCAAAGGTAAGAACAGAAAGGACTGGGCCAAACAGCTCGGTTGTCACACAAGGAGCATTCGGCACATCGGAGCAATCCAGAATGGTTGGCGGGAAGTAGAAACCATCACGGTCGCAATCCACGCCGCCTGTCAGGACCTTGGCACCAGCCTCAACAGAAGCTTTGATGACTGCATTGATGTGGTCGCGCTGGCGCTGGCTGCACAAAGGGCCGACCTCTGTTGCCATATCCTGCGGATGCCCGATGACGACGGCTTCAGCTTTGGCCTTCAAACGAGCAAGAAACTCATCCTTGATGCTCTTTGCGATGATCAGGCGAGAACCTGCAACACAGCTTTGGCCTGTTGCTGCAAAAATGCCGGATATCTGCGCATTTACGGCGCTGTCGATATCTGCATCTTCAAACACGATAAATGGAGATTTTCCGCCCAGCTCAAGCGAGGTACTGGCAAGGTTTTCCGCGGAATTGCGCACGATGTGCTTTGCTGTTTCCGGTCCACCAGTAAAGGCAACGTGAGCCACTGATGGATGCGATGTCAGCACCTGTCCACATTCAGCACCAAATCCAGTGATGATGTTGACCACACCTTTCGGGAAGCCAGCTTCTTCAATCAGCTTGGCAAACTCCAAAAGAGGCGAAGGCCCTTCTTCAGATGCCTTCACAATCAACGTGCAGCCGGCTGCCAGTGCTGGGCCGATCTTAACAGCGGACAGGAACAGCTGATTGTTCCATGGAACAATGGCAGCCACCACGCCAACTGGCTCGCGGCGCAACCAAACTTCCATGTCTTGCTTGTCGATTGGAAGGTGCGCTCCTTCAATCTTATCTGCCAGGCCAGCATAATACCGATAGTAATCCGCCACATACGCCACCTGGGCAGATGTTTCGCGGATGATTTTCCCGGTGTCCTGCGTTTCCAACTGTGCCAGCTTAGGCGCATTCGCCTCAACCAGATCTGCCAGTTTGTAAAGCAACTTGCCGCGCTGTGTGGCTGTCAGGCTGCTCCAGGCAGGATCAAAGAAAGCCCGCTCAGCTGCAGCAACAGCACGGTTTACGTCCTCAGTCCGCGCCTCGGGCATTTCTGCCCAAGGCTGACCCGTTGCCGGGTCCAGACTTTGAAACTGTGCTGAGCCATCTTCAAATCGACCATCGATATAGTGCTGGAAGCGTTTCATCATGCATCCTTTTGGAAAGCAGGCATCACTTCGTTGATGAAGCGTTCAAGAGACGCTTTCTTGCGCTCAAACGTCATGCCGCTATCAATCCAGAATGAGTATTCATCGTAGCCAAGGTCTTCGTAGTGCTTCAGGCGCTCGATGACTTTGTCAGACGTACCGATCACATTGTTGGTGCGCATCTGCTCTGCGCTGTAGAATGGATGGTTCGCGATATCTTCGTCGTTGAGCGGCTCAATAAGACCCTGAGTGATTGGGCGTTCGTTTTTGAACCATGCACCAAAGTAGTTGTAGAAACGGTTGACCTCCTCAGCACCCTGCTGAACATCCGCCTCATCACCACCAACATAGGTGTGACGCAGCAACATAATCTTTGGACGTGGAACGGATGGGCTTTTCTCACAAGCATCGTTGAAGCGTTCCATGAGGCTTTCAACTTCATCATCCCCGTTCCAGAGCGGCGTTACCTGAACATTACAGCCGTTCGCCACCGCAAAATCATGGGAGTTTGGATCACGTGCAGCAACCCAGACAGGCGGGTGCGGATCCTGCATTGGTTGTGGTGCAGACGTCGTTTTCGGGAACTGCCAATACTCACCTTCGTGAGCATAATCACCATCCCAAAGCTTCTTGACGGCAGGCACCAGCTCTCGCATACGCTGGCCAGCTTCCCAAGCGTCAAGACCCGGGATCATACGCTCATATTCAAAACTGTAGGCACCACGAGCAATACCCAGCTCAAGACGGCCATCCATAATGATATCCGCCATAGCTGCTTCGCCAGCCAGCTTGATTGGATGCCAGAAAGGCGCGATGACAGTTCCTGTTCCAAGACGTACATTTTCGGTCCGCCGTGCCAGATCTACAAGGTTGATGAAAGGGTTCGGCGCAATGGTGAAGTTCATGCCATGGTGTTCACCAGTCCAGATCGCATGCATGCCACCTTTGTCTGCAATCTCACAGAGCTGCAAAAACTCGTCATAGAGTTTTTGCTGGCTTTCATCAGCGGAAATGCGCTCAAGATGGATGAAAAGTGAAAATTTCATGGCTTACTCTCCCAGTGCGATTTTGCGCACTTCGCCGTTTTCATTATTTCCAAAATAGATGCCGAAATTGCCCTTCTGCGTCTCCTTCGCAAACCGGCCCAGCATTTTCTGTGTTGCAGCATCCTGCACGCGCGCCAGCACATCATCTGTCAGCGCGAGGAAGTTTCCAGACTGGCTGGCCCCTTCACCGGCTGAGCAATGGAAAGCCAGATGCTGGGCATTCGCCTCTTCATCTTCGTAGACGGAGTAAATGAAGCCGACAGAAGACGGGACACCGACCTCTTCCAGTAATGCTGTAAGTTCTTTGGTTGGTGTGCCTTTGCTGACATTGCGCGTTGGCAATCGCAGTTGGCCTGCATCATCTTCAAAAAACAGCACTTTTTTGTCTCGTTCCAGGAGAGCGCTAACAACGGTTTCACTATCTACCTGAATGGAGCTGACTTCTTGTGTGGCAGTAAAATATGCACCGCGCGCGTAACCCAGACCGTTGGCAACGCCGGTCTCAAAAGCCTTTACTTCACCGATCAGAATTGCATGGTCACCCGCGTCCACCACATTGTGCATTGAGCAATCAAACCATGCAGCTACATCAGAAAGGACCGGAGCGCCATTCGGACCGACTTTCCAGTCAACCGTCGCAAAACGGTCTTCGACACGGCTTGCAAAGGTGTTGGACACATCCTTTTGGGTTTCTGCCAAAATATTGACGGCGAAACCGGATGCCTCAGTCAACGCATCATAATTGCTGGAGCTTTTCGCAAGACATACCAGCAACAATGGCGGATCGAGGGAAACGCTTGAAAAGGAATTTGCCGTAAAGCCGAGCGGCTCACCATCCTGCCCATGGGCTGTCACAACCGTAACACCGGTAAGGAATGTACCAAATGCATTCCTCAATGTACGTGGGTCCATCGCTGTCATCGGGTAGATCTCCCTTTCTATCCGTTTGTTCTTATTGGCTGTTTTAACCAGCTTGCCATTGCGGCGTTGACTTGTTCCGGTGCTGTCAGATTGACCATATGACGATGGCCTTCAATGATGCAGACCATGCCGTCCTGCGCTGCCTTGGCCATATCCACCGCCATTTCCTTGGTGGAGTTCGGATCACCATCACCCGTCAGCAAAAGCGCCGGGCATCTGATTTCCTCCCATTTGTCAGCATAGGTCGCGTCCCCATGTGCAAATGCGTTGTAAGTGACTGCATAGCCAACCGGATCAACCTCCCGGAGCCAGTTGCCGACTTTTTCTTTCGCCTGCTGATCCGCAATGCTCTCACTAAACCAACGGCTTAAAGGTCCGTCGATGTTGATGTGACCCTCTGCGATTTCCTTAGCCCGCGCCTCCACAGCACTGCGAGCTTCTGGAGATCTGCGGTAAACGCCGTTCAACAAAGCAACGCGTTTTACGCGTTCCGGGTACGTTGCTGCGTAACCACCGCTGATCAGTGCGCCCATGGAGTGACCGGCAAGATTGACCTGCTCAAATCCAAGCGCTGAGATCGCTGCATGCAGCCACGCCACATAGTCTTCCAGCTGAGAGCCTTGGGGAAGCGCAGTGCTTCCTCCATGCCCCGGCATGTTTACCGCAATAACACGATGCGTTTTCGCAAAATGCTCGATTTGCGGTTCCCAGGAAGCATCCTGCATGCCAACCCCGTGGACCAGCACAAGCGGCTCACCTTCACCAACCTCACGGTAGCAAACAGTGCCCTTAGGATGTGACAGCTGCAGGGTTGTCAACGTCATGTCCCAGCTCCTTAAGGTCCTGATAGCGATCACCAATCCGGTGGTGCGGGCGTCCTGAGAGTGAAGCTCCCAGTGCGATGACGATTTCATCTGGGCCCGGAGCATCGGGAATAGCAAGCTGAATGGTGAGATAGTGTGAACGGCGACCACCATCATTCTTGTCCATCAGCGGAATCATGATCGGAGCGTTTGCACCAGCGCGGGTGTTGCAGAACGCCAGATAGGTTTTGGCGCCGACAGCTTCACGGTAAAAATTACCAAATTGCAGGGTGTGAATGAGCGCAGAGGCATGCTCGACTTCACCGTTCACACCAACAACAGCTGCTTTACCGTAACCCTCAACAGCTTCACCAGAACCTGCAAAGTTGATGATCATATCCGTCAGCAAGCTACCAACATCTGGTGCAACATCATGGATGCCCGGACGCAGATCTTCAACAAAGCCCTGCCCAGCCCATGGGTTCTTGATCACAGCAACGGCCGCAATCATCCGCAATGGGGTCTCTGCTTTTTTGCCACCTTCAATCAGCGTGTCTTCCACGTGAAGAAGTGTCTTGCGTATCTCTGCTGGCATTGGTCTTCCGTTCATTCCACTGTCAAATTCAATGGTGATAAGATGGTATACCATAATACCGAATGTCAATACCTTCTTGCGAATGAAGTCAACGCAAGCTAGATTGATGCCATGATCTCTACTGCAAATAATCCTTTGAAAATTGAGCGTCCCACCATGACGCTTCGCGATATGGCTCTTGAGAAAATGAGAGCTGCTATCATTGCCGGGCATTTCCAGTCAGGAGACCGTTTGGTCGAGCGGCCACTTTGCGACCAGCTTGGCGTAAGCCGTTCAGTTGTAAGGGAAACAATCCGATACCTTGAAGCAGAAGGCCTTGTTGAAATTCTGCCAAACAAAGGCCCGATCGTTGCCAAACTGGATTGGGAAAACGCGCAGCAGATCTACGAAATCCGCATGCTTTTGGAGACCAGTGCCGCACAAAAATGCGCTGAACTGGCCAAAGATGGGGATAAGAAAAAACTTGGTAAAGCGCTCGCTCAGCTCAAATTGGCCTACAGCAGCGGCGAAACAAACGACCTGTTTGAAGCAACAACATTATTCTATCAGTGCATTTTTGATATCAGCGGCCAGAACGTTGCATGGGAAGTGGTACAGCGACTCAATGGTCGCATCAGCCGTTTGCGCGCAATGACTTTGGGTACTCGTGACCGCCATGATGCAGGTTACAAACGGATCGAGAAAATCTACTCCGCAATCGAAACGAACGACCCTCAGGCCGCTGCAGCTGCCATTCAGTTACATCTGACGGAAGCCGCAAATATTGCCAAGACCCTTCTGACTGCAGAACTGAGCAAAAGCGAAAAATAATGCCTAAAGCCTACTGGATTGCCCACGTCACAGTCACGGACGCTGACGCCTACACAAACTACACCCAGGCCGCTCCAGCCGCCTTCCAAAAATACGGCGCCCGCTTCCTCGCCCGCGGCGGAAAAACCGAGCACCTGGAAGGCACCACACACCCCCGTAACGTCGTCATCGAATTCGACACCATGGAACAAGCCCTGGCCTGCTACCACTCCCCAGAATACCAAGAAGCCAAAACCCACCGCAAAACCGCTGCTTTGGCAGACATTATGATCGTTGAGGGGTTGGAATAAGCTTCCCTACCCCAAATACTCTCGCAATGCTTGCGGTGGGTTGTTGAGCAGTTGTTGGGTTTCAACAGGTGGGTGCGCTGATCCGTCCGCGACGAGGATTGCTTTGTTCGTGATGCGGCGGGCATCTTGTGGGTCATGACTGACCATGAGAAGCGTCGTGCCAGTTTCTGCAACAAGGTCTGCGACCAGGTCCAGCATCTCGGCTTTAAGCGCTGGACCAAGGGCCGCGAAGGGTTCATCGAGTAACAGCAGATCACGGTGCTGAACCAATACACGGGCAAGCGCGACACGGCTTTGTTGGCCACCAGATAGTTCAGCTGGTTTGCGTGCTCCCATCCCCGCCAGACCGACCCGCGCAAGGGCTGCTTCTACTTGTTCTTGCTCAGGTTTTGAGAGCTTTCCGTTAGGCCGCAAACCGAGGGCTGCGTTTTGAGTCGCGGTTAAGTGCGGAAACAGATTGCCATCCTGAAACAGCATGGCGATTGGGCGTTTTCCCGGAGCCTGCTTGGTAAGCTCTTGTTCCTTCCAGAAAATGCGTCCTTGCGATAATTCACGGAACCCGGCAATAGCCTCAAGCAGGGTTGATTTTCCTGCGCCAGATGGGCCAATGACGGCAACGCTGCTGCCAGCTTCAACATGCAAGTTGGCCTGCAATTGGAAACGGCCATTTGCAATGAGACAAGAGCTAAGCTTCAGCATGCCAGCGACCTCCCCGGTCTAAAATCCAGAACAGTGCCATTGAAAGCACAAGCAGTAAAAGAGCTCCGCCGGCTGCTGCCTGCATTTTGTATGCCCCCATCAAGCGGTAAATCTGTAAAGGCAGCGTTGCAATTTCCGGATCTGCAAACAGGGCAATCACGCCAAGGTCTCCCATGGAAAGTGCTGCTGCAAGCCCCGCAGCAAATCCGATCTGTGGCCGCATGCGTGGAATGAGGACACGTGAGAAGAACACCCAACCTTCCATATTCAGAGACAAGGCCAACCGTCCATGTCGCGAAACCGTATCTCGTGCAGCAGGGACAAGAATGCGAAGTGCAAACGGCAATGCCATCGCCGCGTTGACCAGTGCCGTCACAGGAAGAGCAAGGTCAGACGGGTTTGCCCACGGGCGTATGATGATAAACAAGCCCGTTCCGATCACCAGTGGAGACGCTGCCAACCCCAAAATTCCGACAAGCTCAACCACGCTATGTCGGCGAACGGCAACGGCTGCTGCCATAGGCAATGCGAACAGCAACAAGATCACCGTGCTGGCCGCAGCGACAGCAACGGAAACAAGCGCCGCCTTCAACACAATAAAGGGCACCAGAAACAGACCGCTAAGGCCTGAAAGAACAACGGCACTGAGCGGCAAAAGCAAAAAGAATGTTGCAAGCAAAATCCAGAAGGCGTCTGCAACAGGTGCACCACCATCCCAGCGCCGGATCGCTCGGTCCAGTCCTGCACCAAACCCTTCACCGCGTGAGAGCTTCAGCGCCGCAAAGGCAGCAGCAGCGGTAAGCGTGAGTTGCAATGCAGAAAGCAGCGCGGCACGGCCAAGATCAAAATCGTATGTAAAAGCCTGGTAGATCGCCAGCTCAATAGTTGTCGCCCGTGGCCCACCACCAAGCGTCAGAGCAACAGCAAAGCTTGTCAGGCAGATCGCAAAGATCACAGCCAGTGCTCCGGGTAAAATGCGCGCGAGCATGGGGAGTTCAATCAGCCGAAACAGGGCTTTTCCATCACACCCAAGTTGCGCTGCAAGGCGAAAGCGCTCTGAGGGAACCTCTTGCCACCCCTGCAAAATCAATCGGGTTGCCAGCGGAAGGTTGAAGAAAACATGAGCCAGCACAACACCGTGGAGGCCATAAATGCGAATGGGTGAAGCACCAAAATAAACAAGCATATCAGATATCCAGCCCGCACGGCCAAACACCTGTAGCAACCCAAGAATGGCAACGATAACTGGTAGAATGAAGGGGGCACCAAGCAGTGCAATGAGCAAACTGCGGCCCGGAAACCGCCGTCGCGCCAGCGCGCGCGCAACCGGCACAGCCAGCGCAACACTGATCACAGCAGAAAGCACGGCCTGCGTGAGCGTAAACTTGAGAGCGGCCCAATCGGAAGAGGAGAAGCCGTGACCCGCTTCAGCTCGCAGTGCAACCGCGGCCAACGTGCCAAGTATGAGTGCCGCGACAAGAAATGCCGCGGCAACACCGGGAAGCGAACTTACTGGCTGAGCGCTTCTAGCCATTCCGGCAGAGCCTCACGTCTTGCAGCAGCAGCTTCTTCAGGCTTAAAGAACAAAGCTTTTTCCGGCACCTGCAGTGTGTCAAAGCCAGCAGGTAAACCACCTTTAGGTGTCACAGCAGGATACATCCAGTTGGTTGTTGGAATGATTGTCTGGAAAGCATCTGAAACCATGAAGCTTAGGAACTTGTCTGCCAACTCTGGCTGATCAGTCCCGGCAAGCTTTGCCGCTACTTCAACCTGCATGTAATGGCCTTCTTCAAACGCGGCAGTGGTCTTGCTGTTATCTTCCTCGGCAATCAGGTGGTAAGCCGGAGACGTGGTGTAGCTGAGCACCATCTCCGCTTCCCCATCAAGGAAAAGACCGTAGGCTTCAGACCAACCTTTTGTAACCGTCACGATGTTATCGGAAAGATCCGCCCACACATCAGCAGCTTCGTCTCCGTAAGCCGCTTTCACCCAAAGCAGCAGCCCGAGGCCGGGTGTAGAGGAGCGTGGATCTTGAATAAGGATCTTGGCATCGCTCTTCGCAAGCTCGCGGAAGTTGGTTGGTACGGTTTCGCCAGCCTTGTGTACGAAGGCAAAGTAGCCCCAGTCGTACGGCACAAAGGTTTCGTCAGCCCACTCCACTGGCAGAGTGTATTGGGCTTCAACAGTGTGTGGTGCAAACAGGCCAGTTTTCTTGGCAGTCTCTACCAGATTGGTGTCCAGACCCAGCACCACATCGGCATCCGAGTTTTTACCTTCAAGACGAATGCGGGAAAGCAGTGCTGCGCCATCTTCGACGCCAACAAGTTTCAGGTCACACTCGCATACAGCCTCAAACGCTTCTTCCACTTTTGGGCCTGGGCCCCAGTCAGAAACGAAGCTGTCGTATGTGTAAACTGTCAGTTGAGGCTTCTCAACAGCCATCGCTGATGTTGCAGTGAGTAATCCCGCAGCAATTAACAGATGTTTCAAGTCATCCTCCATTGCGGCGAGAGGGCAAGGATGGATGAAACCGGTACCCTTCCCTCCGCCGGTTCTAGCCGGTTCAGGTTCAACGGGTTCGCCACTAAAGCATCTCAGCACGACAAATACGCGCACCCCGAGGTCAAGCGGTTCTTAACCGGAAAAACACAGAAGCGCAACTGGATATAGCCAGCGTCTGGAGAGCACCTGTAGGGAGTTGCAATAAAAAGCCCGGGCAGTTTCCTGCCCGGACTGGTCGCATTTATTAGGCTGTCAGGTCGAAGCGGTCGGCGTTCATGACCTTGGTCCATGTTGCCACGAAGTCGCGGACGAACTTTTCGTGGTTGTCATCCTGAGCATACACTTCAGCATAAGCGCGCAGGATTGAGTTGGAGCCAAACACAAGATCTGCACTGGTTGCAGTCCACTTAGGCTTGCCAGATTTGCGGTCGCGGATCTCATAGGTGCCATCTTT
The DNA here is from genome assembly GCF_001623095.1 of Pseudovibrio sp. Ad5. NCBI lineage: Bacteria > Pseudomonadati > Pseudomonadota > Alphaproteobacteria > Hyphomicrobiales > Stappiaceae > Pseudovibrio > Pseudovibrio sp. Ad5. The sequence goes on from NZ_LMCH01000020.1 coordinate 22,098, forward strand.
GAGTGGATGCCAGCTGTTGTCCATATCGGTCAGGTTGACGAAGAAGTCCGTTGTCAGCTGACCTTCGCGGTCCGTGAAGACACCGTGCTTTGATCCGCCATAATTGGCACCAAGAACGCGCAGACCACCAACGAGTGCAGTCATTTCCCAGCCAGTGAGGCGGAGGAGCTGAGCACGATCCAGCATCATTTCTTCCGGGCTAACAGCGTACTCTTGCTTCTGCCAGTTACGGAAGCCATCAGAAATAGGCTCCAATACAGAGAAGGATGTCGCATCAGTCATCGCATCTGTTGCATCACCGCGACCAGAAGCAAATGGAACTTCCACGTTGAAACCAGCTGCTTTGATGGCATTTTCTACACCAACGTTGCCTGCCAGCACGATCACATCTGCGACTGAGGCTCCTGCCTGCGCTGCGATTGGTTCAAGCACAGCCAGAACTTTGGCAAGCCGGTCTGGCTCATTGCCAACCCAATCCTTTTGAGGAGCAAGGCGGATACGAGCACCGTTGGCACCACCGCGCATATCAGAGCCGCGATAGGTACGTGCGCTGTCCCAAGCGGTTTTGATCAGATCTTCATTGCTCAAACCACTTGCCGCAATTTTTGCTTTCACTGCAACAACATCATAGTTGGTGTTGCCCGCCGGAACCGGATCCTGCCAGATAAGGTCTTCTTTCGGCACATCCGGGCCAAGATAATTGGCTCTCGGTCCCATATCGCGGTGGGTCAGCTTGAACCATGCACGCGCAAACGTATCTCTGAAGTACTCAGGATCTGCTATGAATTTCTGACAGTACTCGTTGTAGATCGGGTCAACCTTCATCGCCATGTCCGCATCCGTCATGATTGGATTGTGACGAACAGACGGGTCTGTTGGATCAACAGGTTTGTCTTCTTCCTTGATGGACACAGGTTCCCATTGCCATGCGCCGGCAGGAGATTTTACCTGCTCCCATTCATGGCCGAACAGCATATCAAAGAAACCCATATCGAACGTGGTTGGGTGTGTGGTCCACGCACCCTCGATGCCAGAGGTAAAGGCATTTGTTGCCTTGCCATCCTGTCCGGGGTTAGACCAGCCAAAGCCCTGCTCTTCAAGACCAGCGGCTTCCGGTGCGACACCGATGTTATCGACGGCACCGCGTCCATGGGTTTTACCAACGGTGTGACCACCGCACGTCAGCGCAGCAGTTTCCTCGTCATTCATTGCCATACGAGCAAAGGTTTCGCGGATCTGATCAGCTGTTTTTTGCGGACCGGGAACGCCATTCACGCCTTCCGGGTTCACGTAGATCAAGCCCATATGGGTTGCTGCAAGCGGATTTTCGAGCGTTGAAGGATCATCCAGATCGTCATAGCGCTCTTCACTGCGCGCAAGCCATTCTTTCTCAGATCCCCAATAGGTGTCGATCTCCGGACCCCAGATATCCTCACGGCCAAACCCGAAACCAAAGGTTTTCAGACCCATGGAGTCATAGGCGATAGTGCCTGCGAGAATAATCAGATCAGCCCAGGAGAGAGCGTTGCCGTACTTTTTCTTGATAGGCCAAAGCAAACGGCGGGCTTTATCGAGGCTTGCGTTATCAGGCCAGGAGTTAAGCGGAGCAAAGCGAATGTTGCCGGAACCGCCGCCACCGCGACCATCTGCCAGACGATAAGAGCCAGCTGTGTGCCACGAAAGGCGGATCATCAGGCCACCATAATGACCCCAATCCGCTGGCCACCAGTCCTGACTGTCGGTCATGAGCGCATGAACGTCTGCCTTCACCGCTTCGAAGTCGAGTGATTTAACAGCATCATGATAGTTGAAGCCTGGGTCCATCGGGTTGGTACGCGCACCATGTTGATGGAGGATGTCGAGATTCAAAGCATCAGGCCACCATCGGGTAACCGGCTTATCCATCGATGTATTCGCGCCATGTACCACCGGACAAACACCGGCTGTCTTGACATCGTTACCGTGCATTGCTGTCTCCACTATCTAATTTGGCTCTTGCTGGTTTTGACGTAGCGTTTACCTTAAGCGGTGAGACGAAACGATGCATCCAGCAAATTCTAGACTGAATATAGGGCGCTAAACGCATTAAGTGAAATTGCATCTCCTACGCATATCAATAAGTTTTTCTTATCGTATAAATTTGAAGGTAAACGAAGGTGCTTAGATTGCTCCTCTGAGCTCTCCTCATCACACACGGAGATGCTTTTCGCGAGGTGAGGAAAGCATCAGTTCTGCCCTTCAATGCAGCAACAATCCGTGTAAAATATCACATTGATTTTCGCGGAGAAATTTGCATGAGCACTATTAGTCTTCTCAATTCCATAATTGGTCCGGTGATGAGAGGACCGTCGAGCTCTCACTCTGCAGCGCCATACTTCATAGGAAAGACTGTTCGCCAACTTTCCCTTTGTGATGGCGATAAAATTGTGAATGTTGAAATTGCGTTCGATCCAGAGGGCTCGTTTGCCCAAGTCTATACCAACCAAGGCAGTGACGAAGGCTTTGCTGCAGGCTTGATGGGAGAAGAGGTCACCTCACCTAAGTATCGACAAGCTCTATCTGATTTGATGAACGGCAAGCCATTTACGCTAGAGATCAACATTAGAAATTTAGACACCAAAGATCATCCAAACCGAGTGGAAATTGCAATCACGGTTGAAGACAGCGAAGGCGCACTTCGGGAAGATCACTTCAAAGGCCTTTCAATAGGCGGCGGGATGTTCAAGCTCGATAGCTTTAACTCTTTCGCAATTGATGTGACTGGGAGCGATTTTATACTTCTTCTGGAATGTGGAGACAATTCACCTCTTCAGCAGCTTCCCTCAAATGCAAAGGTACAAGCTCGTGTCTGTGCAGGTTCGAAGAATAGCCACCAACTTATTGAGATCAAATCCAGTTCGCCACTATCACCTCAACAACCAGAGTTGAAAGACATGATAGAACAGAGCTGGAAGGTCAGGTCCTGCATACCTGTCCAATTCTCTGTCCACGATGAGGCCCCTCTTTTTGCCAGCCCAAAGGCTTTGGTCCAACAAACCAGCAGAGGACACAGTCTTGCAGATCTTGCTTTGTCCCTGGAAGCCAAGCGGTTAGGCTTGACTGAGCCCCAAACGCGAAAAGCCTTTGCAGACCGGTATGATGTGATGATGGACGCAGTTCAGGCAGGCCTAGCGCTTACCAATCAATCATCCACTATGAAGTTCCTGAAACCGAGCGCAAAACAGGTTGGTGCAGCAAATCCCGTGGAGATTATCGGCTCACCATTCTTGCAGGATGCGCTTAGTGCTTCTCTTGCAGTTATGGATGCAAACGCAAATCGGGGAGTGGTTGTTGCTGCTCCAACAGCTGGAAGTTCTGGCATCGTACCGGGCACGCTATATTCCTTGAAACAACAAGGTGTTGATCGTGAAAGGATTATCGACGCCCTTCAAGTCACAGCACTTGTGGGAGCTGTTTTTGCTGAGCACGGAAGTTTTGCCGCTGAAACGGGAGGATGCTCAGTGGAGACTGGTGCTTCAGCCGCAATGATTTCAGCTGGATTGGTCCATCTGTTTGGAGGAACAGCACAACAAGCCTTTAATGCGGCATCACTTTGTCTGATGAATACGCTTGGTTTGGTTTGCGACCCAGTTGGTGGGGAAGTGGAAATTCCCTGTCATGCGCGCAATATCGCTGGGATCGCGCATGCGCAATCGTCTGCGGTTGCTAGCCTTTCTGGTTTTGACGCTGTGTTGCCATTTGATGAGATGGTCATTAGCACACAGAAAGTAGGTGAACAGATGCACTCTGACTTGCGCTGTACAGCTCGCGGTGGATGTGCGGCAACACCGACTGCTTGTGCAATGTGCGGATGAGGTCGACCCATAGTTCTCAATGCCTTAACCGCCCATATTCCCTACAATCGTCTCCTTACAGCTGTTCAGGAGCTTTATCATCTCGGAGGTGTCTGGGTTGCAATCTGAGGCGGCTGGCGCATCAACCACCATCTGCCGGACGGCGTGTTAATCCGCGTCATTGACCTGCCAGCTCCACGCTCAACCGTGCCACCTTCGATAGCAAGAAGCTGGACACCCTCTACATCACCAGCGCCTCCCTCCCAGCTTACCCAGGGCTCCCCTCTTCGCCTGTAAGTCGGGTGAGAAGGACATTCATAGATCGGACTTTGAGGTGAAGAGGGAGCTCCTCTCACCCTTCTCAAACAAACCAGATCAGGCCAAGCCAGATCCAGAGGGGGGCTGGGACTATGGCCCAGATGAAGATGGCGGGGAAGTACTCGTAGATTTTCATGGGGCTCTTCCGAATTCCGTCAGATCAATTCAAATGCTTCTGCCAGGGTCACAACGCAGGCGACTGATATGCCGAGTGTTACGAAGACACGAATGTGTTTGAAGAAGGCTAGCTCTGCCTTGGGTTTCACGCCGGAGCCATATCCTCTGCCATCCAGGTAGATGCTTGTGATCATCGTCAAAAACAGTAGGAACCAGAGAGCAACCAATCCTTCTGCGATCAAGACAATGGCGGGCAACATAACAGGTCTCCGTAGTTTAAAAGTTTCAGAGCAGGCGGTGGCACATCAGTGCAATCAGAGTTCTTTACGAGGAAGAAATTGACAGCTTAATTCAATGCCAAACACTGGTGAGACAGCCCCTGCCCTCTATCGTGACAACTTTCCGACTCATAATATCTATTTTATATATATCTTTATCATCGCACATAACAAAAGACATATATTATTTGCATCTTTTCTTAGAAAGAGCTGAGATAGCGATAAATAATGTGTTATTTCATACACTTAAAATATACACAGCACCACATCGCTTTCGGTGTTCAGCATTCTCTGATTTTATGATATACGCACGATATATCTTTGGAGCATCACTATGCGTTTAAATCAGGCAAGCGATTTTGCTTTGCGACTCGTTATGCAATGCGCCATGCAACCAGACATTCTTCAACGCATCGATCAGGTCGTTTTGCAGCAAGGTTTCTCACGGGGCCATGTGATGAAACTCGTCAATCAACTCTCCCGTGCCGGTATTCTTGAGACCATGCGTGGTCGTGGTGGAGGGTTTAAACTGGGCCGTCTCGCACAAGACATCAGCGTTGGAGATGTTGTCCGCGCGGTAGAGAATGATTTTGCCGTAGTCGAGTGCCTGCGACAGAGCGAATGTGGAGAAATCCAATGCTGCTTCCTCCCCTCTTGTCGCCTCAAACCGTTGATGCAAAGAGCATCCAGCGCCTTCCTGAGCGTGCTCGATGAAATGACAATTGAAAGTGCAGTTATCGATTTGCCCGTACCAGCGGCTTTGACTGCACAACAAAGCTAGCAGGAAGAATACTTCTGAAACTCTATTGATCTTCTCATATGTATTTTTGACCAATCCTATATTGAGTTCACAATTAAATCTAATTTAACAAATAAAAACTCTATTAATGACTATATTCGATTCAGTTAATCTATAGCTCATGAGAAGAGTATTGCGTATCACTTCATAGCTCCTCAGTCGAATACAGCATAATTGTGTAGCGCGAAGAAATCCTAACGGATTACTAATGTGATTACTCACACTGAAGCTGCGTTTTGCTCTGCGCAGCCTTCGGTAACGGCTGTGCTCGACTGAACAACTGTCTCAGAACTGCTGTAACTGGCAAATGTGTGAGGGTTGAAATGTGGTATAGTGAGCGTCTTCTGGGAACAACTGCACTTGCGAGTCTCACATTCGCCTGCTTGCTAGGTCTTTTCGTTGATCGAGCAGATGCTCAGGAAATCATAACAGGCACCATCAATGATCCACCGGTTACAGTCAATGGCTCGAATGGCTTGTATATTGGCTTCAACACTGATGGCACGCTGAATCTCTCTTCAGGTCGATCAGTTGCTATCGGGCGTTTTTTGAGAGTTGGTGTCGCCAATGCTGATGGAACTCTGAACATCTCCAATGGCGCGGCCATGTTCCAAACCGGAGGAAGCTCACTTATTGAAATCTCCAATGGTTTCGATCGCGGCACCGTAAACCTTTACAACAGCGGTGAAATATTCGCCCCCAACTTTGATCTCGTCCTCCGATCAGCAGGAATAATCAATATTGGTGGCGAGGAAGGCTCTAGTGCTCTTAGCGCGGGATACCTTGAAGTCGATGACCTCATCATGGTCAATGGCTCCAAGATTGTTGTTAACACAACGAGCGGCGGTGGCGACCATCTAGTGGCCGATTTGATTTCAAACACACCAGGTGCCGGCGAGGTTCTCTTTGAAAACGGAACGACGCGCTTGTTCCGCAACAATAGTCTCTTCACAGGTAAGATGTTCTTTGAAGAAGGTGCAACCGTTGTTGTTACCAGTACCAGTGCTGTCGGAAACGGGGATCTGGATTTCTTAGGCGGCAGCCTCGTTTCCAATGGAAATGTAACCGTAAACGGCGATATTGAAGTTACAAATGTGGGAGCTCTCAACGACGCCACCTTCATCACCTCAAACGGAAACTTCACACTTGCCGGAGACATTATCGGCAACGGCAAAGTCAGGTTTGAAGGCAATGGCGTAACCATTCTGTCGGGCAACAATTCCTGGACCGGCGGAACGGACATTGATGGCACAGAAGTTCAGTTTTCAAACGCGTCCAATCTGGGCAACAGCGCGATTGAACTGAACAGCGGCCACCTCACATTTACCGGCTCTACAGCAACAATCAACAACCTCATCGATCTGGATGGAACCTCCTCAATTGAGGTTGGCACGAACGACACCCTCACTGTCAGCAATGATATCAGCGGGTCTGGTCGCTTAAAGAAACTGGGCAACGGAACGCTCGTTCTTGATGGAGCGGGTAGCAACTTCAGTGGTGGGCTGGATCTGGCAGACGGCACCGTAGAGTTTGGAGCAGCTGCCAACATCGGCAGCGGAAACATCATCTATTACGGTGGTGATCTAAGCTATATTTCTGGCTCGGATGCAACCATATCAAACACGTTTGAGATGCATAATAATGGCAACCTTGACGTGCAATCAGGTCGTACTCTGACGATTACAGGTGACATCGTTGATGGCGGCGGTTCACCCGGCAAACTGACCATCGGCTCCGGCGGTACAGTAGACCTGCAAGGCACCAACACATTCTCAGCCGGTCTGGTCGTTCACGAAAACAGCACAGTTGGCTTCTCTGACTCTGACGATCTTGGCAGTGGCACTGTTGAGCTCGACAACGGCAACCTCACCTTTAACGGAACCACTGCAACAATTACCAACCTGATTGATCTGGACGGCACATCATCCATGACAGTCGGGTCCGGTGACACGCTCACCGTCAGCAATGATATCAGCGGGTCTGGGCGGCTGAAAAAGTTTGGTGATGGAACGCTGGTTCTTGGTGGAGTGGGCAGCAACTTCAGTGGTGGGCTGGATCTGGCAGATGGAACTGTGCAGTTTGGAGCAACTGCCAACATCGGCAGCGGAAACATCATCTATTACGGTGGTGATCTGAGCTACGTGTCCGGCTCGGATGCAACCGTCTCAAATACGTTTGAAATGCACAATGACGGTACCCTTGACGTGCAATCAGGCCGCACCCTCTCAATCACCGGCAACATCGTTGACGGCGGCGGCTCACCCGGCACGCTGACCATCGGTTCCGGTGGGACAGTCAATCTGCAAGGGACCAACACATTCTCGGCAGGCCTTGTCATTCAGGAAAACAGCACTGTCGGTTTCTCAGATTCCAATGATCTGGGCACTGGCACAGTTGGACTCGACAACGGTAACCTCAACTTCACCGGAACCTCCGCAACAATCGCAAATACGATTGAACTGTATGATGATAGTAGTCTTGACCTGCAATCCGGGCGTACTCTGACAATCACAGGCAACATCGTTGACGGTGATGGCACACCGGGCTCCTTCACCATCGGCTCCGGCGGCACAGCCAATCTGCGAGGAACCAACACGTTCTCAGGCGGTCTGATCGTTCAGGAAAACAGCACAGTTGGCTTTGCAGACTCCGATGATCTGGGCACAGGCGCGATTGAACTCGACAGCGGTAACCTCAATTTCACCGGAACAACCACGACGATTGCCAATCTGATTGATCTGGATGGAACATCATCCGTGACAGTGGGCTCTGGTGATACCCTCACTGCAAGCAATGACATCAGTGGTACTGGGGTGCTGAAAAAACTCGGGGCAGGAACGCTGGTGCTGGGTGGAGCGGGCAGCAGCTTCAGCGGCGGTTTGGATCTGGCAGCCGGTACTGTGGAGTTTGGAGCAGCAGCCAACATCGGCACAGGTGACGTTCTCTTTTACGGTGGTGATCTGAGTTATATTTCTGGTGCAGATGCGACCATCGCCAACGATTTCAAGATGCACGATGACGGTACGCTTGATGTGCAATCCGGACGCACCCTGACACTGACTGGTGACATCACAGATGGCGGCGGCACACCGGGGTCTCTCACCATTGGGTCTGGCGGTACGGTCAACCTGCAGGGCGACAACAGTTTTTCCGGTGGCCTCATTGTTCAGGAAAACAGTTCCGTCGAGTTTACCGACCCAGACCGCCTTGGGCTTGGCACAACCACCCTCAACAATGGTAACCTGCTCTATCAGGGTACTACAGACGTCAATCTCTCAAGGATTGCTATCGCCAGTGGCACAAGCAACACAATCGATATTGATGACAATACGGTCAATCTGGAAATCTCCTCCAACCTTTCCGGCTCTGGCAGCTTGTCCATCGATGGTGGCCAAACAACCACCCTAACCGGCACCAACAGCTCATGGACTGGTGATCTTGGCATAACCGATACCGAGTTGATCTTCAGTGACGGCACCAACATCGGCAACGGCAATGTCGGCATCACGCTGAACTCCTCAACTCTGACCTACACCGGCGGCAGCACGGTCACCATCAATGAACTGGCGTTTTCCGGCGCCGGGAACGTGGTTGGAACGACCGACATCGTTGGCCAGATCAACATCATGTCCGGGCTGACCGGTTCGGATCAGGTTACCTTCACCGGCCCGGGTGAAGTCAATCTGCTTGGCGACAACTCAGGTTACACAGCAGATATTGAAATCGACACCGGCACGCTTGGTCTGGAAGGCTTTTCTACCTCGGCCATTGGGTCTGGCAACGTGATCGTAAATGGTGGAACTCTTTTCTATCTGGGCACAGGCAGCGAAACTGTTGATACGACCAAGCTGCAAGTGAACAGCAATGATAATACCATCGACATGGCAAACGCAGGTGCAACCCTCACCTGGACCGGAGATGCCACTCCCGGTGGAGGTACCTTCCTAAAGAACGGTGCAGGTACGCTTATCCTATCAGACGGCACCAAATCTCTGGTCAGCTCCACCATTAACGGCGGCACCATGCGGATTGGTACGTCCTTAACGGATAGTTCTACTCTTTCAGGTGATCTGACCGTGAACGCCGATGGTCGGCTCGAGGGGTACGGCACAGCCAGCGGCAGTGTGACACTTAACGGGGGCATCATCGCACCCGGAGCGTCCTTCGGTACAATTACGCTCGGCAGTCTGGATGCGACGGGCACTGGTGGCACGCTGGAAATGGAAATCGGCTCTGATCCGGTTTCTGGAATGGCAAACGCGGATCAGATCCAGATCCTCGCAGGTGGTAGCGTGGACCTGAACGACGTTGCGCTTGATCTCGTCAACGTTATGGGTCCAACACCGGTCAAAATCGGCGATGAGTTCGTCATTATCGACAATCTCTCCGCACCGGGGTCAGAGCCACCGACAGGCACGTTCAGTTCAGTCAGCCACGATATGTTCATGTTAGATGTAAACGTGCTCTACGGTATTCCCGGAGACGGTAACGATGTCGCGATCCAGTTCATCCGAAGCTCCAACAATTTCAATGGCCTGGCAGATACACGCAACGAACATTCAGTCACTCTGGCGCTTGATACTATCAATGAAAGCGGCGATCTCTTCACACAGCTTGCTCCCATGAACAACGCTCAAATTAAAGCTCTTCTCGATCCCCTCGCCGGTGAAATCAACGCTTCAACCCGTGCAATCCTTCTCGCCGACAGCCGCTTCCTGAGACAAGCGGTGAATGACCGCCTTTACAAGGCCCACAGCGCTTTTGCTGCAGACGTGGATGACAACACCGTTTCCCGCACGGTCAGCAACTTTGCGATGTGGGGACAGGTCTACGGCAGCTGGGGTCAATTCTTCTCCGATGGCAATGCCCGCACCACAGGCAGAAGCGTTGGCGGCGTTCTGGTTGGTGTTGATGCGACTTACTTTGACATGGTGCAGCTGGGTGTGGTTGCAGGCTTCGGCAGAACATCCATCGACATCAGCTCCATCGACGCCTCATCTGACAGTGACAGCTACAGTGTCGGCGGCTACGCCAGCGCCAATCCAATTGACAACGTCAAGCTGCGCGGAGGTGTTGCCGGTACATGGTACAACATTGCAACTGATCGCGATGTAAGCCTCTTCCCGGAAGAAACGCTGTCATCTGACCAGTTCGCCGGTTCTGTGCAAGTGTTTGGTGAGCTTGGATATACGCTGGAAAGCACCTACGGTAATCTGGAGCCTTTCGCAGGAGTTGCCTATGCTTATCTCTCCGGTCCCGGCTTCAATGAAACCGGCGGTGCAGCAGCACTCAAAGCAGATGGACAATCCAACTCCCTCACCTTCCTGACACTGGGAACACGCGGCGAGTTTGACCTTTCCAACTACCTTTATGGGGACACAAGCTTTGTTGGCTTGGCAGCCTGGCAATACTCTTCCGCTGATACGCTCGACTACACCCAAAGCTTCATCGACAGCGGCAACCCCTTCACCGTCGCCAGCGTCCCAATCGCCCGCAACGTGGCCCTGATCGAAACCGGCCTTGAATCCCGACTGGCCGAGCACATCCAACTCAACATCAACTACTACGGCCTCCTCGCCGACCAAACCCTAGACCACGGTGCCAACGCAAGACTATTCGTGCAGTATTGAGGGAAGCAGTAGTGACATGGACCTGAGTAAGCAAAAAATTCAGGTCCATGTATGAACGTATTACCCAATCAACTCCTCACTCTCCCCGTCAAATAAACACACCCTTCCCATGTCTACAGAGAAGGTCATGCTCTCTCCCGGGTCACACGCAAATAAGGGGGAGACCCGGGCTTTGGCGGGGTGGTTGGCTAGGCGGATGAGGCAGAGAGTGTCGGCGCCAGTGGGTTCCAGGAGGTCGACGTCGCATTCGATTTCCGGGTTTGTGGAGCCTACGAAAGCGTTGTGGGTGATCATTTCGGGGCGCAGGCCGAGGATGATTTTTGTGTTCTCGCGTGTTTCGAGTTGTTTTGAGTTTGGCAGCGGGAGGAAGTAGTTTTTTGGCTCGCCCTTCAGAACGGCTGGCAGGATGACGCCGAACTGGTCTTCTTGCTTCACCAGATCCACTTCCACAAAGTTCATTGGTGGTGCGCCGACGAAGCCGGCGACGTACATGTTTGCCGGTTTGCTGTAGATCTCTTGCGGAGTGCCGATTTGCTGGATCACGCCGTCTTTCATGATGGCGATGCGGTCTGCCAGCGTCATGGCCTCGATCTGGTCATGGGTCACATAAACCATGGTGGCCTTGAGAGACTGGTGGAGCTTCTTGATCTCTGTGCGCATTTCGCCGCGCAGTTTGGCGTCCAGATTGGAGAGCGGCTCGTCGAACAGAAAGATCTTGGGGCGACGCACGAGGGCACGACCCATGGCAACGCGCTGGCGCTGTCCGCCGGAGAGTTGCGCTGGTTTGCGGGCAAGCAGGTGCTCAATTTGCAGCATGCTGGCGACTTCGCGGACGGTGGCTTTGCGCTCTTCCTTGCTGATCCTTCGCATTTCCAACCCAAACGCGATGTTGCGCTCCACCGTCATGTTTGGGTAGAGCGCGTAGCTCTGGAATACCATGGCGATATCGCGGTTCTTGGGATGGACATCGTTGACCACTTCCCCATCCAGCCGGATGGTGCCATCTGCGATGGGTTCCAGTCCCGCAATGATGTTGAGCAGCGTTGATTTTCCGCAGCCGGAGGCGCCGAGCAGGACGAGGAATTCGCCATCTTTTACATCAAGCGAAATGTCCTTCAAAACTTCGGTTGAGCCAAAGGATTTTGAGGCATGTTCGATGGATATGGTCGCCATAAATGAGCCTTTAGCCTTTGACTGCGCCGGCGGTGAGCCCGCGTACGAAGAACCTGCCTGCGATGATGTAGACAACGAGGGTTGGCGCGGCGGCTATGAGCGCGGCTGCCATGTCCACATTGTACTGTTTTACGCTGGTGGTGGAGTTGATGAGATTGTTGAGCGCTACTGTTACCGGCTGAGACCCGCCTGAGGTGAAGCTGGCGCCAAAGAGGAACTCGTTCCACACCTGCGTGAACTGCCAGATGACCGAGACCACGATGATGGGAACAGAGAGCGGCAGCATGATGTGCCAGAAGATGCGGAAGAACCCTGCCCCGTCCATTGTGGCTGCCCGCACCAGCTCTTGCGGAACAGAGACGTAGTAATTGCGGAAGAATAGTGTGGTGAAGCTGATGCCGTAGATGGTGTGCACGACGATCAAGCCAGTGATGGAGTTGGCGATGCCCAGATAGCCAAGGGTTTGGGCCATGGGCAGAATGACGATCTGGAACGGGATGAAACAGCCGAACAGCATCAGGGCGAAGATGATGTTGGCTCCGCGGAAGCGGAAGAGCGACAGCGCGTAGCCGCTTAAGGCGCCGATCAGGGTTGAGATCACCACCGATGGCACGGACATGATCACTGAGTTTAGGAAGTACGGGCGCAGGCCCTCGCAGCGTACGCCGATGCAGGCGCTGGACCATGCCTCGCGCCAGGCGGTGAAGTTGAGCTCGTGTGGCAAATCCAGCAGGGCTCCGGCGCGGATCTCGGCTAGATCCTTCAGCGATGTAGAGAGCACCACGTAGATTGGGCCCAGATAGAGCACGGCGGCGGAGAGCAGCAAGGTCCAGATGAAGATGCGGCCAAGCAGGTGGCGTTTGCCGTTGGCTCCGGGGAGTGTTTTGGGCTCAGCCATGTCGCTTTGCCCTTAACTCTGAATAAAGATAGGGCACGATGATTGCGGCAACGGTGGCCAGCATCATCATGGCGGAGGCGGCACCAAGGCCGATCTGGTTACGGCGGAAGGCCATCTCATACATGAAATTGGCAGGCAAAGTGGAAGAATAGCCCGGGCCGCCGTTTGTCAGCGCCACCACAAGGTCGAAGCTCTTGATGGATAGGTGCGCGAGAATGACGAAGGCGGAGAGGAACACAGGTCTCAGCGAGGGCAGGATGATGCCGAAGTAGATGCGTGTGGTGCTGGCCCCGTCCAGATGAGCGGCGCGGATGATATCCTCATCGACAGTGCGTAGGGCGGAGAGGAACAGGGCCATCACAAAGCCTGATGCCTGCCAGACCGCGGCGAGGACCACTACATAAATTGCCATGTCGCGGTTGACGATCCAGTCGAACTGGAAACTCTCCCACCCCAGTTTTTGCATGTAGCTTTCAATGCCGAGGGACGGGTTCAGGATCCATTTCCACGCTGTGCCCGTCACGATGAAGCTGATCGCCATGGGGTACAGATAGATCGTGCGCAGCGCCCCTTCTGCGCGGATACGCTGGTCCAGCAGAACGGCCAGCACGCAGCCAATGGTGATTGAGAACAGGATGTAAAGACTGCCGAAAATCAGCAGGTTATCGAAAGCCACATTCCAGCGATCCATAGCCAGCAAGCGCACATATTGCTGGATGCCCTGAACATCAAAAGTGGGCAGCATGCGAGAGTTGGTGAGCGAGATGATGCCCGTCCACGCGATGAAGCCGTACACAAAAAACACGAGGAGGAGGAACGGCGGAGCGACCACCAGTTGCGGCAAATATCGCTGCAATCTGTCTAAAACAGACATCTGCTGCTTGCGCTGCTGGGGGTTGGACATAAGGTTCTCTTTGCTCACTGGGTGCTGCGGTCTTATCAGGATCTACGCTTTACTCTGACTGCCCTAGGGAAATCAATCTGCTAGGATTACGGTCTCGGCAAGTTGATTGACAGCCTCTTGCGAAGACATATCCGTATTGAAATGCTCTGTGACCACATCCAGAAAAGCCCCACGCACGGCGCCGGACTGTACAAGCTCGTGAGCGATGGAGCCAACCACGGTGCCCCGGGCCTCATTGAGAAGAAGGTCTTCGCTGGATTTCATGGCGCATTCATCAAACCCATCAAGGCTCACGCCTAGTCGGGCGGGAATGGAGCCTTTCAGCAGGTTGAAGTCCTTCTGTACCTGCTCATCCAGCAGCGTAGAGGCCATCAGCTGCTGTCCGGCTTTCTGATCTGGGTGGGAGACTTTGAACATAGCGAAGCTGTCGGAGTTGATGATATAACCACCCTTGGAGGGGGACGAGACGCAGATGAAGTCTTCACCGTACTTAAGACCTGCCGTCAGAAATTCGGCCTTGGCCCAATCGCCCATAATCTGCATGGCCGCCTCACCGCGCATCACCATGGCGGTGGCAAGGTTCCATTCGCGGCCCGGAGCGCCGGGGTCCACATAGGTGCTGAGCTTGCGCATCTGGTCGAACACCTTGATCATGGTGTCGGAGTGCAAGGCCTCCTGATCCAGATCCAGATAGACCTTCTTGTAAAAATCCGCGCCGCCGATCCCCAGCAACACCACTTCAAACAGGGTAACGTCCTGCCAGGGCTGTCCACCATGGGCGAGCGGGATAATGCCAGCGGCCTTGATCTTATCCGCCACCTCGTTGAACTCTTCCCATGTTTGCGGAGGTGTGACGCCGACCTGATCCAGCACTTTCGGGTTGGCCCAGATCCAATCCACGCGGTGGATGTTCAAAGGCACGGCAACATATTTACCCTGATATTGAACTGTTTCTTTCAAAAGGTCTGGCAGCAGCTCATCCCAGTTCTGCTGCTGTGCAATAGCATCGAGCCCTTCAAGCGCGCCCACTTCGGCCCATTCCTGAATGTTCTGACCTTTGATCTGAGCAACAGATGGCGGCACTCTGGCCAGCGCACGGGCACGCAAGACGGCTGCCATGGCGTCTCCGCCTCCACCAGCAACAGGTGCGTCATCCCACACACCGCCACGGGCCTCAAACGCCTGTTTGAGCGAAAGGGCTGCGCGTGCTTCTCCGCCTGATGTCCAGAAATGCAGAACTTCAGCGGTTGGTGCGGCTTGCGCCGTTATGCTACCGAATAAAACAGCAAGTGCGACCAAGCTGAGACGCGGGCTGCCCATTACATTCTCCCGATGGGTATTCTCAAGGACGCTTCTAGCAAACTCTTTCTTCAATTTATCGCGTATAAACACACAATCCAATGAACTTGCACGTGCAAGACAACCTGACGCATACACATTCCTCTCGCAGCGGCCAAATGTTTTGTTATACAGCACTGGGCCAGAGTGAGCTGGTTGGGACTGAAATGGGTACACCGAGGTATGATGCTCTCGAACAAAACACTGCTGATTGTTGACGATGATGAGGAAATCGCCAGCCTGACGGCAGACTTCCTGAAAGATCGTGGGTACACCGTGTTCACTGCAAACTCTGCAGAGGAAGCCATTGAGCTTCTGGACACCAACCACATTGATCTGATGGTTCTGGACATCATGTTGCCGGGAGAAAACGGGCTGACCCTGTGCCAGCGCGTGCGCCAGACCTCCAGGATGCCAATCATCATCATCTCCGCGATTACAGGTGATACGGAGCGTATTGTCGGGCTGGAGCTTGGCGCTGATGATTATCTGGAAAAGCCGTTCAATCCTCGTGAGTTACAAGCTCGTATCTTCGCTATTTTCCGCCGTACAGAAGACGTTGAAACAGCGGCAGCGCCCAAAGCACAGCGCTTTGAGTTCGCCGGTTGGAAGCTGGATGAGGCAACCCGCCACCTGACCGCACCAGATGGTGTGCTGGTGCATTTGAGCTCTTCCGAGTTCGACGCTTTACTGACCTTTGTGAAGGCACCGCAAAAGCCGATCTCTCGCGATACACTGGGCCGCGTGCTGCGCGGTGCCAAGGTGGATTCCCACGATCGCAGCATTGATATTCTGATCAGCCGCCTGCGCAAGAAGCTGGCACAGACGGACCCGAGTACGGATTTCATCACCACTGTGCGCCATCAGGGCTATCTGTTTTCTCAAAGCGTAACGCGGGTGTAGGTCCATGGCACTGAAAAGAGCGTGGCCATGTCAGGATTGATCCTGAGCCTTCTGCCCAGATCCCTTGAACGCCGTATGGTTGTGGTTCTCATCACCGCCGTGCTCTCGGTTTTCGTGGTTTTGGGGCTCACGCTCAACGCCTACAACACGCGCGAGTTAGCACTGGCGAACTCCTTTGAAGCCGGTGCAGAACTGAGCCAATACATGCGCGGCACTGCACCCGCTCCTTTTGCGGGCAAATATCTGCAGGTTGTTGAAGCTGGCAAACCAGTGCTTTCAGGTGATGTCTCCTCTCTTCCTTTGACCTTCAATAACGATGGTCTCAAGCTCGCAGCCAAACTGGTGTTTACCGGTGCTTTGCCTCGAGCAGATTTGATCTCGGACGACCAACCCAATCCAGCCTATCAACTTGATAAGATGGGCGCCTTTGCTCAGGCAGTCACACGGCAGGACAAGGCTGTTCAGCTCTATCTGACGCTTCCAAACCAGCAAGGCAACCGCCTGATCACATTCCCAAAGCTCTGGCAGGACCGGATGACGGAGCCAGTGCTCTTCATCATCGCGGCCCTTTGCATCACACTGGTGTTTGTGCTGGCCCGCAGCCTCATTCACTACACCGCCGCCCCGTTCCGGTCCCTGGCAAAATATGAGCGTGCCGAGCTGAAACCGTGGGACACCGAGGAAGCCGTTGCCCTTCAGGATACGCTGGTGCGAGAGCAGGAAGCCCGAGCACAGTTGCTGGAAGAGCAAAAACGCATGCTGGCCTCCATCAGCCATGACTTGCGCACTCCTGCAACCCGTTTGCGTCTGCGGCTGGAACAGATCGAGTCCACATCTCTGCGCAATCGCATGCTGCATGATGTGGAAGAGATGACCCGTCTCATCGCAGCCTCGCTTGATTTTCTACGGTTCAATGCCTTGCTGGAAGAGCCTCAGCACCTCTCCCTCGCCGCGCTACTGCAATCGCTTTGTGATGACTATATGGACACGGGCAACGATGTTGTCTTCGTCCCCCAGCGCCATAAGCTGACGGACCAAAGCCGCAATATTTTTGGTGGCGGCGGCGAAGTTGAGTTGGAGGTTGAGGGCCGCGCAGTCATGAACGGCCAACCCACTGCTTTGCGCCGTGCCTTCAGCAATCTCATTGATAATGCACTCAAATATGGCGGTGCAGCCATTGTTGAGATGCAAAATCTTGAGAATGATCAGCTGCTTGTTTCCATCAGTGATCCCGGCCCCGGCATTCCCGACCATCTGCACGAGAAGGTGTTTGAGCCCTTCTTCCGCAATGACAGCGTAGAACGCACCCGTTCCTCTAGTGTTGGCCTTGGCCTTTCTATCGTCAAGCAGATCATCAACGCCCATGGCGGCGAAATCAGCCTTGGCGAAACGCCAGAAGGCAAGTTCTGTATTTTTGTGAAACTGCCGCGCGAATTGTAGGTGCACTCGCCTTCTGCGTAGTTTCCCTCATAGAACCCGCCATTTTGGGGAAAGACCCGCAAAAACAACCTGTAATGTAACAAGTTGATACATCAGGTTTGCGAGCAAGGCACTTTCATGATTTCCCTAGGACATCATTTAGAAATCCGTCGTTAAAAGCGGAAGGTACCATCACTGCATTTGCGCAGTGTGACCCGGACTTTAATGGAGTACAGGATGAAAGCGCTATTTATTGGCCAGTCCTACATCGACGTGACCTTTTTGTCAGAGACCATGCCGGAAGGTGACGAGAAGGCAATTGCGCAGGATTATGCTGTCAGCTTTGGCGGCAACGCCGTCACCGCAGCTTTCGTCTGCGCAAAGCTGGGCGTCTCACCCGACCTGCTGTGCTCCATGGCAGATGACTGGCTGTCTCGCATGTTCCGCGATATGGCCGCGAAATACTCCATTCCGATCCACAGCTGCAAAGTGAAGGAAAGTTCTCTCTCCTTCATCATGCCAAAAGACGGCAAACGCGCCATCGTGCGCTGCCGCGACAATGACTTCCTGCATCCGGTTCCTGAACTCAACCTGGCAGGTTGTCAGGCGCTGCACGTAGACGGTCACATTCCTCATGCCGCTTTGCACTACGCCAAACTTTGCCGCAAACACGGTATCCTGACATCTCTGGATGGTGGTGCCGTTCGTGAGAACACCGAGGAACTGCTCGACTACATTGATGTGGCGATCGTTTCTGAGTTGTTTTGTGAGCAGCTTGGCAAATCACCGGAAGACACACTGGAATATTTGCGTGCTAAAGGCGTGAAGGTCGGTGGTGTCACTCAGGGTGAAAAAGGCCTGCTGTGGTACGAAGACAAGTGCCCGATCAAGCGCCAAGCCGCTTTGAAGGTGCCAAAAGAACGGGTCATCGACACCAACGGTGCAGGTGATACTTTCCACGGTGCCTATGTCTATGCATATCTGGCAGACCCAAAAGGTTCTTGGGAAGATCACTTCAAAACAGCGCGCGCGGCTTCTGCCCACGCCATTCAATTCCTCGGCAACGAGGCCTCCCTGCCGACCGTTCTTGACCTCGACAACGTGCAGAAGAATTTTCCAGCGAGTGATGCGTAATATGAATTCTGTTCAGCCTGTTAAAACGGCTCTTGTGGGCTTTGGTGTTTCTGGCCAAAGCTTCCACGCACCTCTGCTGACCTTTGTTGAAGGCATTGACCTTGCCGCGGTGGTTTCCAGCAAGCCGGACCTTGTCAAAAGCAAGTTGCCCGACTGCACGCCATACACTTCCTTTGAAGATGTGTTGGCACAGACGGACATCGAGCTGGTCGTTCTCAGCCTGCCCAACACGCTGCATTACGATCACGCTAAAAAGGCTCTGCAAGCTGGCAAGCATGTGGTGGTTGAAAAGCCCTTCACCATCACCAGTGCGGAAGCGGAAGAGCTGATCGACATTGCAGAGCAGAAAGACCTGAAACTTTCCGTCTATCACAACCGACGGTTCGACTGTGATTTCCTGACGGTTCAGGACCTGATGGAAACAGGTCGTCTCGGCAAAGTGCACTCGTACCTGTGCAACTACAATCGCTATCGCCCGGACATCAAAGGCCGCTGGCGGGAACAGGATATCCCCGGTGCGGGCATCCTGTATGATCTGGGTGCCCACGGCATCGATCAGGCGCTGAGTTTGTTTGGTACGCCAAAATCCGTTCAGGCAAAACTTCGCGTTCAGCGTAAAGAAGCGGCAGCGGTGGATCACTTCCACCTCGTACTCGGCTATGACGACTGTGATGTCATCCTGCACGGCAACTGCCTCAGCACAGAGCAAGGTCCACGCTTTCAGGTGAGCGGAGATAAAGCCACCTACATCACCTATGGCATGGACCCGCAAGAGGACATGCTGAAGGCTGGCGACGGACCTGCAAGCCCAACCTGGGGTATTGAAGCTGAAGACGACTGGGGCACGCTTTATGACGAGACGGGTGAAGGTACGCCGGTACCAAGCCAGAAAGGTGGATACGAACGGTTCTACGCTGGTATGCGGGACGCCATTCGCAATGACACCGCAGTCCCAGTCTCCCCACGTGACGCGATGCAGACCATCCGGATTATTGAGGCTGCTTATCTGAGCGAAAAAGAAACCAGAACTGTCTTGCTCTGAAGATCAAAATTAGACCTGCGGCGGCTCTTTGCTGGCGCAGGTTCCTCTATCCGCAGCTCAGCACATAAGCGCGCACCAAAACACGCTTTGAACGCAAAATTCACAAAACGACGCAAATAAAAACGCAAGGCTGAAATCCGGTCCCCCGCTCTCTTCAGGCATGGGTGCTTTTGGGATTTCGGGGGGCGAGAGCGTGTGCAGATCGTCATTACAGGTGAAACAGCCCGGATTGGCGGTTCTGTAATGTATCAAGCTGTTGTTACAGCATTGTTGCAAATGTATGGGAGGGTGCCGCCGACTGCATGTAATTGCATGATGTATATTAGTATATAATTCGAGTTAACCTTATCTATACATCAAGTCGATTAGCACTGATTTCCATCAGTAAGTCATTCTCTATGTAATGAGAAACATTTCCCTTTGTAACAATTCGTAACACCCCGTAACACTAGTCTTTTTACGTATTGTTGTGCGGCCTTACGCAAATGATCCTCGCGTAAAAATCGCCTCTTGTCTCTTCAAGACTTAGCCGAAGCTTAAGAAGGCGCGCATTCACCTAATATAATCGGGAGATAAAACGGTGAAGGATCCAAAAAACAAATTTTCCATCAATTTGCCTTTGAAGGGCATTGTTCAGGCTGTCACCGACCTGCCCGATCCGGTGTTTGCCGAAAAGATGATGGGTGATGGTGTTTCCATCGACCCGACAGACAATGTTCTTTACGCCCCATTCGCTGGCAAGATAACTCAAATTCATAATTCACATCATGCAGTTACGCTACAACAAGGCGACGTTGAACTGTTGATGCATATCGGCCTCGACACCGTCGCCCTGAAAGGCCGCGGCTTCGAATTGCACGTCGCTGAGGGAGATCAGGTCGAGCAAGGTCAACCCCTTATCACCTTCGACGTCGACCTCATCGCCCGCGAATGTGTTTCCGTTCAATCCGCAATCGTCATCACCAGCGGTCAGGAAATCACGACCCTCGCTCCTCTCGGCACCGTTCAGACAGACCTCAATCAGGTCGTCTTCACTGTCCCAAGCAGCAATGATCCTCAAGGTACC
Organism: Pseudovibrio sp. Ad5; assembly: GCF_001623095.1. NCBI lineage: Bacteria > Pseudomonadati > Pseudomonadota > Alphaproteobacteria > Hyphomicrobiales > Stappiaceae > Pseudovibrio > Pseudovibrio sp. Ad5. The sequence continues at coordinate 42,950 of NZ_LMCH01000020.1, forward strand.
ACCGCTCCGGCGCAGGAAACCGCCACTGAGCCAACCGGCCCAGCCATCACCGGCTCCATCAAGATCCCCAACGCCACCGGCCTCCACGCCCGTCCAGCCGCCCGTTTGGCTGTTGAAGTGCGCAAAGCGGATGCGAAAGTCACCTTTACCGTCAACGGCAAAACCTGCAGCGGCTCTTCCGTAACCGGCATTATGTCTTTGAAAACAAAGCTGGGTGACGAGCTGGAGATTGAAGCTGTTGGTCCAGACGCACAGCAAGTTGTGGCAGATGTTATCGCTGCTGTGAAAGCTGGTCTTGGCGAAGAAATCACCAGCTTCTCCGAGGCTCCGCAGGAAGACGTGATCGAGGAAGCGCCTCTGCTTCAGGTCAAATCCGGCGAAGATGGTGTTCTTATCGGCTTCACCGCCTCTCCGGGCCGCGCTATCGGTAAATTGGTCAAGCACAACAAGGCTCTACCAGAGGTCACTCGCGAAAGCATCGGCCCTGCTGAAGAGCGTGCCGCGTTCAAAGCCTCCGTCAAATCCTCCATCGCAGACCTGCAAAGCATCATCGACCGCCTGAACAACAACAGTCAGGAAGAACTGGCCGAGGTCTTCAACGCCCACATCGAGCTGCTCTCCGATCCGGAACTCTCCGAAAAGCCACTGGCAGATATCGCCAAGGGCCAAGGCGCAGCCTGGAGCTGGAAGCTGGCTTACGAAGCACAGGCTGAAACCCTCGCCAAAATGGACGACCCGCTGCTCGCTGGCCGCGCCGTTGACGTCCGCGACATCGGCCTGCGCGTACTGAAAAAGCTGCTTGGCGTTGATGACGGCGGTGAGATTTTAGAGGAAGGCACCATCCTTCTTCAGGAAGACGTCACACCTTCCGAGATCGTTGCTCTGGACCTCACCAGGATCGTCGGTCTGTGTACCACCCATGGCGGATCTTCTTCTCACGCGGCCATCATCGCTCGCTCTAACGACTTGCCTTACCTCGTCAATGTTGAAGACGCCATGAAGGATCTGGAAGACGGCACTGTCCTTCTTCTGGATGCAAAGCGCGGCAAAATCAAAGTTTCTCCGACTGACGCCGAGCAAGCTGCCTTCACCAAGAAGATCGAAAACGCAGCCAAACAAGCCGAAGAATACCAGCGCGATGCTCATAAACCAGCCATCACCAAAGACGGTTTTCGGGTGGAAATTGCAGCCAACATCGGCAGCGTAGAAGATGCTGAAAAGGCTGTTGCAGCTGGTGCTGAAGCTGTTGGTCTGCTGCGGTCCGAGTTCCTCTACATGGAGCGCCTCAGTGAGCCAACCGAAGAAGAGCAAGCCGAAAAAGTTGGCGCAATTCTTGAGGTTATGGGCAAGGAACGCCCTGTCATCATCCGCACACTGGATGTCGGCGGCGACAAGCCTTTGCCTTACATGCCTATGCCGCATGAAGAAAACCCATTCCTCGGCGTTCGCGGTGTGCGCATCGGCATCGAGCGTCCAAGCATCCTGCGCCGTCAGGTCCGCGCCATTCTCTCTCAGGCGCACAAAGGCCATGCACGCATCATGTACCCAATGATCAGTGCATTAGACGAGCTGCGTGCTGTCAACGCGCTGGTGCGTGAAGAGCAGAAGAACCTTGGTGTTGAGCACGTTGAAGTCGGCATCATGATCGAGGTGCCGTCCGCTGCTCTTATGGCCGACAAGCTTGCACCCGAAGTGGATTTCTTCTCCATCGGCACCAATGACCTCACCCAGTACGTCATGGCGATCGATCGCGGCCATCCGGGCCTCGCATCCCGTGCGGATGCGCTGCACCCAGCCGTTCTGCGCATGATCGAACTCACCGTTCGCGCTGTAGAAGATGCAGGCAAATGGGTTGGCGTTTGCGGTGGTCTTGCCAGTCAGATTGAAGCCGTGCCGATCCTTATTGGCCTCGGCATCAAAGAACTCTCCGTCAGCGTACCTGCTCTGCCGGAAGTGAAACATACAGTTCGCACTGTATCCATGGAGGAGTCCCGCAAGCTCGCGCAAGCAGCTTTGGACTGCGCGGATACCAGTGACGTGAAAGATCTCCTCAAATCACAGCAGTGATGCAGGAGTAAATGTGGGAGTTGGTGTTCCAGTCGGGAATACCTAACAAAATCAGGGGGCATGGCGTGCTCGCACACCATGCAACTCTGGGGGAAAAACAATGAGTACATTCTCAAACGCATTTGGAGCCTTACAGAAGGTTGGTAAGTCCCTGATGCTGCCAGTATCGGTTCTTCCAGCTGCTGGTATCCTTCTCGGCGTCGGCGCAGCTGACCTGCCGTTCATTCCGGAATTCATCAACCACCTGATGGCTCAGGCTGGTGGCTCTATCTTCGGTAACCTGCCAATCATCTTCGCAGTCGCCGTTGCACTCGGCTTCGCCAAAAACGATGGTGTTGCCGGCCTTGCAGCTGTGGTTGGTTACGGTGTTCTTCTTGCAACAATGGGCGTTGTTGCTGAGACACTTGCGATCGAAACCAAGCCGATCCTCGGGATCACCTCCATTGATACCGGCGTGTTCGGCGGCATCCTTGTGGGCGCGCTGGCTGCGTTCATGTTCAACAAGTTCTACCGCATCAAGTTACCAGATTATCTCGGTTTCTTCGCGGGTAAACGATTTGTGCCGATCATCACCGCATTTGCCTGTATTTTCCTCGGTGTTATCCTGTCGTTCGTGTGGCCTCCAATCGGTGGTGCCATCAACGCGTTTTCCCGTTGGGCAGCAGAAGAAAACCCAGAAGTTGCGTTCTTCATCTACGGTGTGATTGAGCGCGCGCTGATCCCATTCGGCCTGCACCACATCTGGAACGTTCCATTCTTCTTTGAAGCTGGCTCCTACATTGATCCGGCAACAGGTCAGGCCGTGACTGGCGAAATCCAGCGTTACCTTGCTGGCGATCCAACTGCTGGTAACATGGCTGGTGGCTACCTCTTCAAAATGTGGGGTCTGCCTGCTGCTGCACTGGCAATCTGGCACTGCGCGAAGCCTGAAAACCGCACCATGGTTGGCGGTATCATGATCTCCGCTGCGCTGACCTCCTTCCTGACCGGTATCACCGAGCCAATCGAATTTGCGTTCCTGTTCGTTGCGCCAGTTCTTTATATCGCACACGCCATTCTGGCAGGTGTTGGCTACTCCCTGATGATCATGCTCGGCATCAAGCACGGCATGACCTTCTCACACGGTTTCATCGATTACGTTCTGCTTTACCCACTGTCTTCCAACGGCTGGATGTTGGTCGTGTTCGGTCTGGGTTACGCAGCTCTGTACTACGCTGTATTCCGTGTTCTCATTGTAGCCTTGAACCTGAAAACTCCAGGCCGCGAAGCTGCAACTGAAGCCTCTGCAGCTGTTGCCAGCGGCGATGAAGATGCAATGTCCGCAGCGCTTGTGAAAGCCTTCGGCGGCGCAGACAACATCACCAATCTGGATGCATGTATCACCCGTCTGCGTGTCAGCACTGCTGATGTTTCCAAGGTTGATGATGCTGCGTTGAAAGCACTCGGTGCTCGCGGTGTGATCCGCGTTGGTAATGGTGCTCAGGCCATCTTCGGAACGGCTTCTGAGAACCTCAAGACCGATATGGAGATCTACCTGCAAGGCGGCGGTGCCTCTGCACAACCTGCTGCCGAGCAAAGTCTCGATGCTGCAGCAATCTTTGGTCAGCTTGGCGGCAAGGATAACGTGGTAGCTGTTGAAGCTGTTGCAAATACCCGCGTACGCGTGGAACTGCGCGATATCGCCGGCGTGTCCATGCCAGAGCTGTCACAGGCTGGTATTCAGGTCATGAAAGCGGGAGACAAAGCGCTCCACCTCATCGTTGGCGACAAGTACACCAAACTCGCCAAGGATCTCTCTGCTCAGATTTAACTGACAGAGACATAAGGTGCCTTTGAAGGTTTACCCTCCTCCCGAACCTTCAGGGGCACCCACCACCAAAAGCAGCACTCCCCGCCCGGCGAGTGCTGCTTTTTTACATTGCCGATCTTTTCTAATCTTCTTTGATAATCAGGCGGTAGGAGAGATGATTAGACATAACTCTTTCAGTAATTCATCAATCGGAATAGATGAGACGAAACAACCTTTTATTTGAGAAAGCACGCAATAAAGTCGCAGGAAGGAACTCGAACCTCAAGAGCCACAATCCGCCCCCAGAACAGCTGTCAGTAGTATGAAATGCAAGATATCCCTCATCGTCAGGACACACTTGATGAGTTGATTTGAAGCGCTTCACTAGGGCGGACATTATCCCTAGGATTGCCAGCCCCTACCAAAATTCTCCGAACACTACATCCAAGATCGCATGGTCTGAGTGTCTTCAAGGAAAGCCAGCGGTAGCCACAGCGAGAACCGTTTTAGTTCGATGGATTGAATCCGGACAACCCTGACCTCACATGGCAAAACTAACGCATTAATTAACACAGATGCACCTGGATAATATTGCGAGTATGTCCATTGCACGCCGGAATACATTCATTTCATCAGTCGATCGCCTCCCTGCTTCTCATTCTGGAGGAAGGAAACAGGGAGGTTGGGTGGGAACTGGTTGTGGCTGATAGTTAGGCGTTAGCTGGGAGTTGGTCTTTTACGAGTTCGGTCCAGAAGCGGGCGCCGGTCATGAGGATGTTGTCGTTGAAGTCGTAGAAGGGTTTGTGGAGGGCTGTGCCGCCTTTTTCGCCTACTTTTCCGTTGCCGACGAGAATGTAGCAACTTGGGACTTTGCGTTGCATATACGAAAAATCCTCTGAGATGGTGAAGGGAGGAGCTTCGCCGTCTACGTTTTCTTCTCCGGCGATTGCTTTGGCAACGCGAACGGCAACAGCTGTTTCCTTTGGCGTGTTGATCGTGGAGAGGAATGTGTTGGTGAACTTATATTTGTATTCAACGCCGGCTGAAACACACTGACCAGCAGCCACTCTTTCGATGGCAGCTTCAATCTTTGCCAGTGCTTCATCAGTAAAGCAGCGGGTGTCGCCTGTGATAGTTGCGGACGATGGAATAACGTTGGTTGTGCCGTTGGTGGTGAACTCCGTCACCGAGATCACGGCAGGTTCATGAATTGAACTCAAATTACGGCTGGTGACCGTTTGCAGGGCCAATATGACCTGCGCGCCAACCACGATTGGGTCAGTGCCCATGTGAGGCATTGCAGCGTGACCGCCTGTCGCGAGGATCTCGATTTCAAAGCCACTTTCCGATGCCATGATCGAGCCCGGATTGGTTACAAAATGGCCTTCCGGAACGCCCGGCAAGTTATGCATGGCGTAGATGGCATCCATCTTGAAGCGGTCAAACAGGCCATCTTCGATCATTGCTTTTGCGCCGACGCCGTGCTCTTCACCCGGCTGAAAGATGAAATAGACCGTTCCATCGAAATTCTTATGCCTGGCAAGCTCATGAGCTGCGCCCAATAGCATGGTGGTGTGTCCGTCATGACCACACGCATGCATCATCCCATCGGTTTGGGATTTATAGGCGAAGTCATTTTCCTCAGTGATTTTGAGGGCGTCCATGTCTGCACGCAGGCCAATCGTGCGGTCGCTATCACCACATTTGAGCACGCCAACCAGACCGGTGCGACCGATATTGCGGTGAACTTCAATGCCGAATTCTTCCAGTTTCTGGGCGATGAACTCGGATGTTTTCACTTCTTCAAAGCCAAATTCCGGCATCTGATGCAAGTGCTGGCGCCACGCAATGACCTGTTCTTCGATTTTGCTCATTGAAGTTCCCTTACCTCCTTTAAGAAACTTACGAAGAGGCAGCCCTGGAACAGCTGCCTCTTCGCTTTATTTGTTTTTATTCTGCAGCTTCTTTGATAGCTGGTGCTTTCTCACTGGCTTGCTTTTCATCTGCAAATTCTTCACGGAACATCTTGAATGTACTGATCATTGCTATGAAGAGCACAAACATCAATGGCAGAGCGAAAATCAAGCTGATGGACTGCAACAAATCGATACCAGATTTTGTTGCCAGCATCAGTGTCAAAGCCATAGCGCCCTGTGCAATGGTCCACATAACCTTCTGCTTATTGCTTGGGTTCAGGGAGCCATCCTCACTCATGGAGCTGAGTGTGAAGGTTGAGCTGTTCATGGATGTGATGAAGCAGGTGAACAGAGCGATCACAACACCAATGGAGATGACGGTACCGAGTGGGAAGTCTTCCAGCACGATGAAGGTTGCAGCTTTAGAAGACGCTGCTGCAGCTTCAAGCGCTTCTGGAGAGGCTTCAAGGCCGATTGTGCCGAAGAAGGCAACCCAGAGGAAGATACCGAGGCATGGCAGGATCATGGATCCAAGGATGAACTCACGGACTGTCCGGCCTTTGGAGACACGTGCAATGAACGGACCAACAAACGGCGCCCAGGCAATTGCCCATGCGTAGTAGTAGATTGGCCAGCCACCGATCCACGAGGTTTCTTTATCAGCGGCAAAGGTTGGCAACATCAACGCATCAGTGAAGAAGTCGTTCATGTAGTTACCCATTGTATCAAAGTAAACATTGATCATCTGGGTGGTTGGGCCAAGCGCGCCGACGAGTACAATCAAACCTACAAGAAGGTAGGCGTTGTAATCGGAAAGGATTTTGATGCCTTTTTCAAGACCAGTGGTGGTGCACAAAATGGTGATGACTGTGATGGCACCCACAAGAATAATCTTAGTCAGAGGGCCGTCTGGTGTACCAATCAGATAAGAGGAGCTGATGGACAGGGAAAGGCCAGTTTGACCAAGAGAGGTAGAAATACCTGCGATAGCGCCAAACACACAGACCAGATTGATCAGTTTGCCCCAGCCACCATTTGCTTTATCACGGCCCCATGGGAGCAAAATGTTACTGATCAGGCCGCTTTCGCCTTTACGGTACATCAGATAACCGAGGATCAGACCAACCACAGAGAATGCTGCCCAGGCCTGAATGCCCTGGTGAATGAAGCTCTGCTTCATCGCAAACTCAGCTGCTGCAGGTGTTTGTGCAGCAATACCGGTTGTCTCTAACGGGTTCATGTAGTGATAAACTGGTTCTGCAACACCCCAGTAGAGCATTACTGTACCCATACCAGCGGAGAACAGCATCGCAATCCAAGAGAACGTGCTGAATTCCGGTCTGGAATCGTCCGCTCCGAAGCGGATATTGCCGTATTTACTGAAGGCGAAGAAGAACATCACCATGACATAGGCAAAGGAGCCTGCCATATAGATCCAACCGAATTTATCGGTCAGATAGTTCATGGTGCTTACACCCACATTAAACAGTTGATCCGGGAACAGGATCCCTGACAGAACCACGACAACAATGAATGTCATCGTGCTGGCAAAGAGCATCTTACCTTGTTTTAGTTGTTGTACAGCTTGGTTACTCATAACTCTCCCCTGAGTTAACCGCTACAGCGCTAAGGATAAGCAATGCCGAAGCAAATTATCCTGACTGCATAGGAGGGAAGCCGTCTCCCTGCCCCGAGGGGACGGCTCATGCTTGTTATTTAATGATGATCATTTCCGGTGCAGCACGCTCAGTGAGCCACTCTGCACCGTCTTCTGTGATGACGATGTTTTCCTCATGAACCATCTGCTTTCCTGGCGCGTAGTTCATGCCCGGTTCCAAAGTCAGAACCATACCCGGCACAAGCAAAGTGTTGTCGGTTGCTGTGTGAGATGGGCGCTCTGTCAGCTCCATGCCAAGACCGTGGCCAATGCGGCCTACGTCATTGCCAAGAGCACCGGCAGCTTCCAGGACACTCCACATTGCATTGTAGATATCTGTGGTCGTGTTGCTCGGCTTGGCGGCTTCGAAGCCTCTGGTTGTTGCTTCCCATGTTGCGCGATAAGCAGCAAGCGTCTCTTCACTTGCAGAGCCAAACGCCCAGTTGCGGTCAAAATCTGAGAAGTAACCATCTCTGACTGCACCTGTGTCGATGATGAGAACATCACCGTCATTCAGCACGCGGTCCGTTGGGCCCATGATGATGCTGTCATAGCCATCAGGACCGGACCCTGCGATAATGTAAGGGCACTCATCCGCACCTGCCGTGAGCATGTCAATTCTGAACTGCTTGCAGATTTCACGCTCGGTCATTCCAGTTTTTGCGTAGTTTGGAATGAGGTCGAAGGCTTGATTGGTGATACGGCAGATTTGGCGGGTTTTGTTGATTTCTGCCGCAGACTTGATCTGGCGAAGATTGTGAATTGCAAGCGCAACGTCAACAAATTCTGACTCAACCTTATTGCGCAGTTCCAGGAAGTTGTTTGTTGGCATGCGTAGATAGGATTCAATGCCGAGCGTTGCACCCACACGACCGTACTTTTTAGGCAGATCATTCATGGCCTTGGCAACCAGAGAAATGCCATCATCTTCAGGGCAAGGTGATGCCCAGGTACGGATATCATCTATCCATGTTGCCGCCATTCCAGTGGCGCCAATCTCTGGAATAACCGCGATTGGCTTGCCTTCAAGAGGCACAATCAGAAACCATGGACGTGTTGGACTGTGCCAAAACTGAGTGAAGAAACCAGAGAAGTAGCGGACATTGGGTTCTGTCGTGAAAAGGACAGCGTCCACTTTTTGCTCATGCATCACCTTTTGCAGGCGTGCTGTCCGGCTTTCAAATTCTGAAACTTCAAAGCCCCTCAAAGAAAACTCTGACATGATGTGCTCCCGTTTTATGACAGAGTGGCCGGACCCGAAATTGCAAATTTGTGAACGCAAATGGGTTCAACCAGTCTTTGAGTTACATATTTAATACAATATCATTTCAGTCAACAATATTAGACTGCAATAGGCGTTCATACATATATATTTCTAGATTTCCGTCTTCTTTAGTGGATAAAATATCAGTATCACTACGCATTTCGGCTCAAAATTAGCATTTACAGTTAAATGAAGTGAACTTTTCATTGCAAACACCGGGAAACGTGGTTACCAACACAAGGAACCTATTACGTACTCAGGCGAGCTTTGAGAAAACAGCTATGATCAACCTCAATGACTTCACAAATGTCGAATGTCTCTTTGAAGATGATGATGATCGTCTTGCAAACTACTTTCGCATTGCAGAAACAGTCGCGGATTTGATCGGGCCACACTGTGAGGTTGTGGTGCATTCTCTCAAAAACCTGGAAACATCTGTCGCCAAGATCGTCAACGGACACATGACGGGTCGGACGATCGGGTCTCCCATAACAGACCTCGGTTTGAAGATGCTGCGGGTTTATCAGGAGACAGGCAACCTGACACCGAAAGCCTACTTCACGCATAATGCTGAGGGACAGCTGCTAAAATCAGCAACGACGATTATCCTTGGCGCTTCAGGCAAACCGATTGGTTTGTTCTGCCTGAACATCAATCTATCCCTGCCCTTCTCAGAGATCATCAGCACGTTCACTCCAGATGCTGCTGAGGTTGCAGAGAAAACAACACCAGAGCGCTTCAGCACCAACTCAACTGAGGTCATTTTGGGTGCCTTGGAACAGGCGATCAGAGATGTGGAGGCAGACCCATCGGTGACACAAAAAGCCAGCAACAAGGCTGTCACCAAACTGCTTCTTGAACGCGACATTTTCGAGTTCAAAGAAGCAACCGTGCTTGTGGCGGAAAAACTCGGGATCACGCGACATGCCATCTACAAGTACATCCGAGAATCAAAAACTCAGATCACTAGCAAAGAGTAAGTAAAATGAAAAAGTTAGTTGCTACAGAAAACGCTCCAGCTGCAATCGGACCGTATTCTCAGGGAACTGTTTTAGAGAACCTCGTTTTCACCTCTGGCCAATTGCCGCTTGATCCAAAAACAATGGCATTCCCTGAAGGTGGCATCACCGAGCAGGCCAGAATGTCACTGGCCAACTTGAAGGCTGTGTTGGAAGAGGCTGGTGCTGGTATCGACAGCGTGGTGAAAACCACATGTTTCCTCGCTAAAATGGAAGACTTTGCAGCGTTCAACGAAGTTTACACGGAAGTCTTTGGCACTGAAGGTGCACCTGCGCGCTCTTGCATCCAGGCAGGCCGCCTGCCGAAAGACGCGCTGGTTGAAGTCGAAGCAATCGCGTACGTCAAGTAAGCTGCACGACACTCCTGTTGCTGCGCTCTGAGATAGAGTTCCCCACTCTCTTCGAGCGCAGCTCTCCTCCCCTTGCCCAAGCTGTTGAAGAGACCAAGATGCTTAAGATACGCAGCAATCGTTTCCGCACAGGTGAAACCAGTCCACTGTTCACGACTGAAGTTGCAGAGAAAACGCGTGAGTTTCATAGTCAGATCCAAGGTTATGAACCAACTCCCCTCACCAGCCTTCCCGCCTTAGCAAAGGTGCTGGGCGTCAAGGCGATTTACGTGAAGGATGAGTCTCATCGTTTCGGACTAAATGCCTTTAAGGTGCTTGGTGGCTCCTATGCCCTTGGTCGCTTGCTTGCGAAGAAGCTTGATCTCGATATTTCGGAAATCGACCTACAGACTGTTTCTCAAAAGTTTGAGCGCCCTATGGTCTTTACAACAGCAACTGCTGGCAACCATGGGACCGGTGTCGCATGGGCTGCGCGCGCTATGGGACAAAAGGCTGTTGTTTACATGCCCAAAGGTTCACCTCAGTCAGCTGTCGAGCGCATCCGGGGTTTGGGTGCAGACTGCATTGTGACCGATGTGAACTACGATGACACCGTTCGACTAGCGAATAAAACAGCGGAAGAGAACGGCTGGGAGCTTGTTCAGGACACTGCCTGGGATGGCTACGAAGAGATACCAACCTGGATCTCCCAGGGTTACATGACGATGGCTGGAGAAGCAGCTGACCAACTCGCCAAGCTGGACGATGCTCAACCAACTCACGTTATGCTTCAGGCTGGTGTCGGAGCTATGGCAGGCGGTGTTCTGGGCTATCTTGCTGATGCGTACGGACCTGAGAACTTCAGGTCTGTGATCAGCGAGCCGCGCGCTGCAGATTGCCTTTATCAATCTGTTTCCAGCGAGAATGGTGAGATGACTGCGGTTGAGGGTGACCTGACCTCTATTATGGCTGGTCTGGCCTGCGGTGAACCAAACCCGATCACATGGCCAATCCTACGGGACTGTGGCGATCATTTCATCTCAGCCACAGATAACATTGCCGCCACTGGCATGCGTATTCTTGGCAATCCGCTCAAAGGGGACCCTGCGATCACAGGCGGCGAGTCCGGTGCTTTGAACATCGGCCTGCTATACGCGATGAAGTCAAAAGCAGAGTACGCCGAACTGGCACAAAAAGCTGGTCTCAACGAAGAGAGTGTTGTGTTGATCTTCAACACCGAGGGCGACACCAATCCTGAACGTTACAGAAAAATCGTCTGGGAAGGCGCCTTGCCTCTTTAACCGTTTAAATTACCCAAACAGGGCCATTGCTCTGTTTGGGTCTGTCTTTAAAGCGCTGCGAGCACCAGAACCTCGATTTTGTAGTGAGGTTTTGCCATGCGGGCCTCGACGCAAACTCGTGTTGGGGCTACGTTGAGATTAGCGACCCACTCATCCCAGACTTTGTTCATTTCATCATATTCACGCATGTCTGCCAGCCAGATCTGGACGGAAAACACTTTTTCACGGGTTGTCCCTGCCTCAGCGAGCAAGCTGTCGACTTTTGCGAAAACGTCTTTTGACTGTTCGGTGATATCGCCCTCAACGAGCTGAGACACCTGCCCTGCCAAATGAACAACATCATTGTGAATTGCGATTGCAGAAAAGCGCTTGGAACCGCCTAGTTTTTTGAGTTCTGAGCTCATTTTTACTCCAGTTTTTATCAGTCAGCGTGTTCATCAAACACCTGATCTCTTGCATCGGATTTCGTGATTTTGAGATTTTGAGATTTAGGAGCAACGGCTGGTTAGTCGTTGTCTGTCAAACCAGCTCCAGCTCCACGTAGGCGGGATGCTTCTGTCGCCGGAGCAAAGGTCCGCTGTGCAAATACTCCAAGCCGCATCCAACATGCATCCCCAACAACCGCTCTATGGATAGGTTTGCTTTGCGAGAGCATTTGTGCTGGCGCTGAGCATTCAACTCGTTTGGCGTGAGAAGATAAAATTGCCTCAGAATTGCCCTGAACGCAGAGTTCCTTGCCGTTGGTAACCATGCGCGTACCTTCCCACTCCACAGCAACTGGCTGACCAAGACGAAGGGCTGCACCGGACGCGAAAGGAACAACCAGCAACGGGTAGTCAACTTCCAGCATTGTTATGATATTGCCCAGCTCCATTTTGATCGCACAGTCACTCATCGCTGCGCCTGCAATGAGTGGGCTTAGCCTGCCCGCTGGAGCACGCCAGATGCCTTGAAGTGCCACTGGAGACAGATCAACCGCTGGCAGCCTGTCATTCAACTCTAAGAGTGAGACCAGCAAATCCGGTCCAGGAAATCCAAAGGACGCGAGCCAGCGCGTTCCTTTGGCGGCCTCCTCACATAAGCCCCATGGCAACCCTGCACCGCGAGAAGCACGCTTGCACATCGCTTCGATTTCATTGAGAGAATAACTCATCTAGTTGCCTCTGCTCAGTGCTGGATAGACCCAGAAATCATCAGATTGTGACGCCAACTCCTCCGGATAAGGCGCGTTTGCATACATGTTGATGCGTACCCAACGATCAGAGCGCGGATCGAATTGCACTGCGCCGAAAAAGGCGAGTTTACATCTCAGCATATCGATCGGCAGAACATCGCTTGCAATCGTATTGTCGCGGATTTCAGCATAGGGTGCCTGATTGACAATCTGAGCGCGGCGAACGATGTGACGGTATTCAGGATGCCTCAGCAGAAACTGAGCGATGTTTTTGTCTTCTGGCCAGTGGCCCAGAGCATGATAAAGCGCAGCTGCATCTCGTCCGGGCGCTAAAGGTTGCTCGTATTCTTCAATCGGCTCTTCAAAGCGTTCACCCAGACGTGGCTCCAGCTTCTCCTCTGAGACATACCAGGCCTTTGCTTTGTTCTGCTGATCACTCCAATCAATTTCCAATGCCCAACCATAGACCCGTTCAAGAACTTCTCGCAGATCCTGCAGTGTCATCGCTCCAGCAATGCGGAATGTTGGCGTGTTGTCAGCGGCCATGGTGTTTGCAAGATCATCAACAAGTGCCCCATAAGGCTCCAGCATCAAGGAAGTCAGGCACTCCTGCCCTTCCAGAGATAGTTCCTTTTCTGCCCAGGTATTTAGCTGTTTCCAAGGGTGATCACTTGCATCAGAGATGTTTTCGGCCTGCTGCTGCAACGATACAAGGTCACGCTTGAGCCCTTCAGTCTTTTCAGATTGGATCTGATGGTCCGTTGTCCAGGACGCAGTCAATAAAATGCTGCGCGCCAACAACTCACGAAAGAGTTCAATCTCTTGTTCACTTGCCCGAGGGAGTGCACGTACGCGTGCAGCCGCTTGTTCCCGCGCAGCAATCCAGTTGTTAAACAGTACAGGGTGATTGAGCAGAAATGGCGCCATTCCGAGGCCAGTTGAATTCCCAATGCCCATAGAACGGGCGATAGCAGGATCCAACTTTACAGCTTTTTCTCCCCCCTTCATTCGCGCCATATACTCGACAAGGTCGCGCACAAAAGCGCGTGTCAGAAAGACGGAAAGCATCTCCACCTGGAACGGACTTTGAAACTCAGGACGGTCCGCGATCATTTCGCGATCCGCCGCCCCAAACTTGCCTGACCCATAAACAGCGGTGGTGCGCATGAGATAGCCGACGGCTTCGATCTTTTGGAGATCCGGCTGCTCTCCCTTTGCCAGAGCCGTTACAATGTGCTCCCACAATCGCGCCGAACGGTTGGCGCGTGACAGTGATAGTTCTGTCTCACAAATGCGCCCAGCCTCTTGCAAAGGTACGTTGCGAGAAAGACGTTCAATATCCTCAGAGGTTGGAATACCGTCAAAAAGAGTGAACGTAGCGTCCCAGGCATCGGCAATCACACGATCTGACCGTTTCTCAGCTGGAAGATCATGCGAGAAGGCAACAAGAGAGTAGGTTCGGTCCGGACCATGAGCGCAATAGACAGCGTGCCCAACACCGCATTCATCCATTTCAAAGACAGGTCGGTCAAATCGCCAATTTTCATTCTGCATGCGTCTTAGAAGAATACGCATGAAGGATAGGCGCGATTGATGGATTGAACCGAGCCGGCTCAACTTCATCACCTTATCAGGTGAACGCAGTTGGATTGCATCGGTTTCGCAAACACTCATAATCATCTCATCCTCTGGACAATCCGAAGCTTAAACTGCCCGAGCCATATTGGATATATGTGCTCGGGCAATATGCTTAGCTGTCTCTTCCTTTCGCTATTGTGATGCGCAATGCATCCCAAAGTGACGGAATGAGTAGCAAGGATACTGGTACTGCGGTGATGACGATAAAGCTTTGCAACTTTGAGACGCCGCCAGACCCTACTGAAATCAGGATTATTGCCATCATGCCCATTGCAATGCCCCAGAACACACGAACTGCCATAGATGGTGTTCCGCTCTTGGACATGGTGACAGAGATGACGTAGGTCATAGAGTCACCTGTTGTCGCTACGAAAATCGTTGTCAAAACCAAGAAGAGGAGAGAGACAAAGAAGCCGAGCGGCAGCTGCTGTGTAATCGCCAAGAGTGCAGCTGGAAGGTTGAAACCTTCAAAAGCAGTCGCAATAGAGCCAGCCTGCTGAAGTTCAAATGCAATCCCAGAACCACCAACAATGGTGAACCAGAAGTTTGTGACAATTGGCGCGACAATGGACAGCATGATCACGATAGAGCGAATGGATCTACCACGAGATACACGCGCGATGAACATTGCCATCAACGGGCCATATCCCATGAACCAGCCCCAGAAGAACACAGTCCACCAGCCAAGCCAACCCGGCTCACCAAAGACACCAGCTTCACCGCGGTAAAGCGCCATGCCGAAGAAGTTGCCAAGATATGTTGCAAAGCCTGAGAAAAAGCTGTTGAAGATGAAGGCTGTTGGGCCAGCGAGCAAGACGAAAAGCAGCAGACCGGCAGCCAGAATGACATTCAGGCGGCTCAGAAGCTGGATACCTCTGGAAAGACCGGAGATGGCTGAAATCGTATAGAGCGCGACCAGGCCAGCAATCACAACAGCTTGTGTTGTAAACCCATCTGGAATGCCAAACAGATCACTCAGACCGTAACTGACTTGCAACCCTAGGAAGCCAATCGGACCCACGGTTCCAGCAACCACAGCAATGATACTTGACGCATCTGCTATGAGGCCAATTGGACCGTTGATCGCTTTGTCACCGAATACCGGGTAAAGCAATGTCCGCGGGGCGAGTGGTAATCCCTTTTCATAGTGATAATGCATCAGCATGACGGTGCTCAATGAGCCAAGGATCGCCCAGGCCAAAAAGCCCCAATGCATAAAGCTTTGTGCCATGGCTGCATCCACGGCAGCATCCGTGCCGGCTTCTGCGCCAAACAGTGGAGGCGATGACAGGAAGTGTGCCATTGGCTCACCCGCAGCCCAAAAGACGCCACCACCTGCCAACAGGGTGCACATGATCATTGCGCCCCACTGGAAGACAGTAAACTCGGGCTTTGCAAGGTTGCCCATGATCGCCTTACCGCCCGGCAATACACAAAGGATCAAGCCCAGAAGAAACGTTGACAGAAGCAGTACCTGCCAAAACAAGCCGAAGTATGTTGCTGAAATATTGAAGCCCCAATCAACAAATGCCGATAATACATCGAGATTGATGAGTGCGACTAAGCAGAAGAGCACGATAAAGCCACCTGTAATCGCAAGCAGCGGCATATTGGTATCGTTCGTATCCTCTACAGATTGCTTGGTAATGTCCGTCATGTTTCCCTCCCTGGTGACGGCAATGCAGCATGTTCAGTTAAGCTGAACAGTTCTTCTTCAACTCCAATGGGGGTGAGTTAAGCAGCCTCTTTTCGGCTGGTGCTGCGTGAAAACTGCTTTCGTAAAAGCAGTACCAATTTCGGCCCATGATCCCTGCAGTTTCCTCCTCATTGAAACCGACAGTTCGCAAACCTCTTTCAAGGTTGCCAAAATCTTTGTTGTTCTCGAACCATTTAGGCATTGGCGGGAAACCCGGTGCACTCGCCGAGCCCTCGCCATAGTCCGTCTCTTTTGTCCAACGCCCCATGCGCATCCATTCCACGATGCTATCTGGCTGGTCCTGGCAAAGGTCAGAGCCTACTCCCAAATGCTGCGCACCAAACTTTTCTGCGGTCCGCGCAATCATCGTGCAGAAGCTTTCAAGCGTGCACGCCGATTTGTCTTTGAGGTGATGCGGATAAAGCGAGAAGCCCAGCATTCCGCCATTTTCTACGACAGCCCGAATGACATCATCTTTTTTGTTGCGCAGCGCAGGCGCCCAATCAAACGGATTGGCATGCGTGATTGCGATTGGCCTTTCAGAGTAATCCGCAGCCTCAATCGTTGACCGATCGGCAGAATGGCTCATATCCACAACAAGCCCGACCCGGTTCATCTCCCTGACAACCTGTTTGCCCATCCGGGTGAGGCCGGTATCTTCAGCTTCATAGCAACCTGTGGCAAGCAACGACTGGTTGTTGTATGTCAGCTGCATGAACCGTGCACCAAGGCGGTGCACAATCTCAACGAGGCCGATATCGTCTTCAATCGGGCTTGGGTTCTGGAACCCAAAGAGGATTGCTGTGCGATTGGTTTCGCGTGCAACATCAATATCAGCGGCCACATAAGCGGGCATAATGAGGTCAGAGTATTGCTCAAACCAGCGGTTCCACTGCTCAAAATTGAGCACTGTCTCGCGAAAATTCTCATGATACGCGATCGTTACATGAACAGCGTCTAATCCCCCCGCCCGCATTTGCCGAAAGATTTTCTCAGACCAGTTGGCATATTGAAGATTGTCGATCCACATCACACAGGAACTCCGGATGAGATGTAGGAGGTTTTGACGATGGTGTAGAAGTCCTTCGCGTGGGAGCCCTGCTCTCGTGGGCCGTATGAGCTGTCTCCACGACCACCAAATGGAACGTGATAGTCGGTGCCAGCTGTCGGTAGATTAACCATCACACACCCAGTACGCGCGTTTCTACGGAAATGGGTTGCCCTTGCGAGGTTTTGCGTCACGATGCCCGAAGTCAGTCCGAAGTTGGTGTCATTGACTATCGCGAGAGCTTCATCATAACTGCCAACCTTAATGACTGCCGCCAATGGAGCAAACATCTCTTCACGGTTGATTTTCATGGAGTTGGTCGAGTTCAGGAAGACACCGGGAGACATATAGAAGCCCTGTGTTGGCATCTCCAGACGTTGTCCACCACATGCGAGCTCTGCACCTTCGGATTTACCAAGCTCCACATAGGCCAGATTTTCGTTGAGCTGCTGCTCAGAGACAACCGGACCAATCTGAGTACCCGCCTGCAATGCATGACCAACCTTCATGGCTTTTGTGCCAGCAATGAACTTCTCAACAAACGCGTCATGAATGGCTTCGTGGACAACCAGACGGGAAGACGCTGTACACTTCTGACCAGTTCCGCCAAACGCACCACCGATTGCTAAAGTTGCAGCCAGATCAAGGTCAGCATCATCCATAACAGCAAGAGCGTTTTTGGAGCCCATTTCCATCTGAACTCGCGTGAAGTTCTGAACAGCAGCAGATGCAATGCCCCGGCCTACCGGAACAGACCCTGTGAAGGAAATTGCATCAACTTTCGGGCTCTCAACCAAACGTTGGCCGATGTCACGGCCAGATCCCATAACCAATGAGAAGAGGCCTTTGGGTATGTCTTGTCGCTCAATAATCTCTGTCAGTGCAACCGCAGAGGCTGGTGTCAGGTTTGCTGGTTTCCAGACAACTGCGTTTCCAAATGCGAGCGCTGGTGCAATCTTCCAGGACGCTGTTGCTGTTGGGAAGTTCCACGGAGAGATAACTGCAACAACACCGACCGCTTCTCGGCGAACATCAACCTCAATTCGGTCCCGCACAGAATCTGCGTTTTCGCCAATCTGACGTAATGTTTCAGCTGCATAGTAGGTGAAGAACTGACCCGCTCGGTAAACCTCTCCTTTACCCTCCGCGAAAGGTTTGCCCTCTTCACGAGAAAGCAGCGTACCGAGTTCCTCCGCACGCGCCATCATCTCAGTCCCAATCGCATTCAGCACGTTGTATTTGCGTTCAATGCCATAAGCAGCCCATTCCGCCTGAGCAATGCGTGCCTGGTCCAAGGTCGCTTCCAGCTGACCAGCGGATGCCTGCGCAAACAGACCAACAAGATCACTCAGATCCGATGGATTCCGGTTCTCAACTTCGCTTGTGCCAGCGGTCCAGTTTCCTGCAATGAGATTCAGTTGTGTGTCGACCATGTGATCTGCTGCCTATTCGCCCGTAGAATTACTGAGCAGACTATGGACACATGATGCAATTTCAGTCAAAATCAAACTTCTGTAATTTGTTTCAGGAAAATTGAAATGCAGATCAAGATTGAGATGCTTCGTTGCTTCGTTGCAGTTGCGCGAACCGGCAACCTTAGTGATGCAGCCGAGGTTCTTGGGCGCACACCTTCAGCGCTCTCCATGATGCTGAAACAACTGGAAGAAAATCTAGGACAATCTTTGTTTGAGACCGATCGTAAGAACCGGCTCTCAGCGCTTGGATCTTTCGTTCTGGAGCAGGCAGAGCGGGAGCTTTATCAATTTGACGGCATGGTGCAGGATATTGTGAACTTCGCAAAAGCAAAAAGCGGAAAAGTGCGATTGGCTGCTGTGCCATCCGTTGCAAACACAATCATGCCTGAAGTCATCGCCCAATATCTCTCTGCGCGCCCAGACGTTCACATCGAGCTCCGAGACATGGATTCTGCGTCCATCCTGCGCGAGCTGGCAAAAGACCGGATTGATTTGGGCATTGCCTCTACACAGGGGCACGCCACTTCATTCCACACTCAAACTCTCTTCTCAGATCGCTTTGGTATTCTTTGCCACAAGTCGAGTAAGCTCTTAAAGTTAGGAGACAAGCTGCGTTGGGCTGACCTTCAACACGAACGTCTGATTGCCAACAATCTCTCTCAATCTATCCATATCCCCGACTGCCAACAACTCCACGCAAACGCGGGCCTAAAAGTACACAACATCACATCTTTGATGGCTATGATCCGCAATAAAGTCGGCATCACGATCCTCCCCGAAACCACCGTACAAATGCCCAACTCAGAAGAAATCAGCTTCATCCCCCTTCCCGAAACCAACATCCAACGCGAGATCCAACTCATCCGAAAATCCGACACCCCACCATCTCCGGCAGCACAAGAACTGGAGCGGGCGATTTTGATGTTTGTGAAGGAAAGAGGATGACTGATCTTGGTAATTAGAGTTCATCGCTCAAATTATCCAAGTTCGCTCATTAGCAGCCGCAACACACTGCAAAAGCTTAAACTTCGGCTTTGAGACTCGTGTGCCGGGAGCTGCACTGCAGATACTCAAGCAAACATCCAAGTTCATCTCAGTATAAGATCTTGCTCTCAAAACATGAGTGAGAGACAACCGTTGGCTCTTGAAGGAAGAGTTACAAAAGGAATGCAATGGTCAGAGTGTACCCAAGCATTTCCCCATCACTGAAGAGCCTTCAGACTGTCCGTCGTCAAAGATAGTTGGACAAAATTGGCTTTCGATTAGTGGAGTGTCTGGCCCAATTGCGTGTTGATGTTAAGCGGCTTGTGCGTGGTAGCGCAAGCGTCGGTTTTGAATAGTTCTGCG
>NZ_LMCH01000021.1:0-15149 GCF_001623095.1 Pseudovibrio sp. Ad5
AACGCAGAACTATTCAAAACCGACGCTTGCGCTACCACGCACAAGCCGCTTAACATCAACACGCAATTGGGCCAGACACTCCACTAATCGAAAGCCAATTTTGTCCAACTATCTTTGACGACGGACACGTTCTCATTTGTTGACATAGTGCTGACACAAGGCCTAAACGCAAAAAGCTCCCGGAAGAGAGCTTTGCTGAACCTCTTTATGTACCATGAGGTTAAATGGTGAGCCCGCACGGGTTCGAACCGTGGACCTACTGATTAAAAGTCAGTTGCTCTACCAGCTGAGCTACGGGCTCTCGGCGTGACCGTTAGGTCGCTGCCTGTGAGGGGTCTTCTAAGGATTGCAGGGGCTTAGTGCAAGCGGTTTTTTCGATTTTCCACACGGAGCGTTTTTTGCGCTTATTTACCGTTCTTATGTTGTTTAAACGATGAGATTGCTGAAAACAGCTCAATGTAAATGTGAGTAGTAAAATGATGTTAGGTTTTGGTTCCTTGTTTTTCTTATGGCGATGTTCCTCATCTGGCAGAGTGTAGGGTGCGGTGCACAAAATGCGCTTTCCGCTATAATCTGCTCTAAGGTGGGAGAGCGCTGCAATCATCTCGTTCATCCCTTGGTTTTGGGGGTATTATTAGTTCTCTAGGTGAAATAACGTAGAGATGTTGCTCGAAATGAAGCGTGATACTTCACAAAATCTGTAATACCTTAGTATACTATTTTGTGGAAGCAATCGGCAGTTTGCTGGTGTATCACCTGATTTTTGGCAGTTTTTCGTGAAATATCTGTGGGGCTTTCGCGTGTGCGAAATGCTCATATATCTAAAAATATATTTTTGAATCAGTTTGTTAGGTGAATAGATATGCAGCTTGGTTGTTACCAACAACCTTGAGAGTTTACTGGTAATCCAAGCAATAGATGTGTACGTATTTCACCGCTTTTGGCATCTTTCATTCTGTGCCAGTGGGAAATAGGCGTGTCTGATGGTTAAAATGCCAAGATTTCCTATTCGCGATACCGTGAGTAACGGGATCGCGCAATTACAACTTAAGTGGAGGTTCGTATGAAACTTAGCAATGTTGCAGTTGGAGCTGCGCTAATTGCGGTTAGCGTTGCAACTGGAGCTTCGGCAGAAAATCGTTTCGTATCCATCGGCACCGGCGGTGTTACTGGTGTTTACTACCCAACTGGTGGTGCGATCTGTCGTCTTGTAAACAAGACCCGTAAAGAGCACGGTATCCGTTGTTCTGTAGAATCTACAGGTGGTTCTGTTTACAACATCAACACCATTCAAAATGGTGAGCTGGAGTTCGGTGTTGCTCAGTCTGACGTGCAGGCGAATGCATACGAAGGTCGCTCCCAGTGGGATGGCAAGCCTTTCGGTGAGCTGCGCTCTGTATTTTCCGTACATCCTGAGCCAGTAACAATGCTTGCTTCTAAAGGTTCCGGCGTAAACAACTACACCGACCTTAAGGGTAAGAAAGTCAACATCGGTAACCCAGGTTCCGGTCAGTATGCGACCTGGCAGCTTCTTGAAAAAGAAGGTATCGTGAACAAGGCTGATCTTGCTCTGGCGACTGAGCTGAAGTCTGCGGAAGCTGGTTCTGCGCTTTGTGACGGCAAAATCGATGCTTACTACTGGCTGGTTGGTCACCCATCCGCATCTACTCAGGAAACTGTAAGCACCTGTGATGCGCAGCTTGTAAACGTTGAAGGTAAAGCGATCGACGATCTGGTCGACAAATACTCCTTCTACCGTAAAGCAACTATCCCAGCAGGCATGTACAACAACGCAGAAGACATCAACACCTTTGGTGTTGGTGCAACCTTCGTTTCTTCCGCAGCAGTGCCTAATGATGTTGTTTACGTCATTGTTAAATCTGTCTTCGAAAACTTCGACGACTTCAAAAAACTGCACCCTGCATTCAAAAACCTGAAAGAAGAAGAGATGATCAAGGCTTCCTTGACAGCTCCTCTGCATGACGGTGCAGTGAAGTACTACAAAGAACGTGGTTGGATGTAATCTACCCAAGTTTTCTACGATGCGGGGCTGTTCTGGCCCCGCATTTTTTGGCTTTCTATGAGATTTAGTAGGTTTCTTGCTCTGCCTTTACAGCTAAGGCAAAGGGGGAACTGTATTTGGGGGTGCAAATGAGTCCAGAACGACACAAAGCGCAGGTTGATGCGCAAGAATTGGTCGCTCAGGCAGATACCGGTGCACGAAGCCTGGCCGGTGGGCTAGGCGTGATGATTGCTGCCATTGCCTTTATCTGGTCCGTCTTTCAGCTTTATGTGGCCTCGAACGTTCCATTTTGGTTGAATGATACCTTTGGCATCAATCTCATTTTCAACAATTCCGCAGTTAGAAACATTCACCTGGCATTTGGCCTGGTGCTTGCTGCTTTTGCATACCCTCTGTTTTCCCGCAGCCCACGACATACCATACCGTGGTATGATTGGGTGCTCGCATTTTTAGGCGCTGCGGCTTGTCTCTACCTTGTGATTATGCGCTCTGAGATCGCTAATCGCGCCGGTCTTCCAACTCAGATGGATCTGATTGTGGCCACCACTGGCCTGACTGTGCTTGCGATTGCGGTGTACCGGAGCCTTGGTCTGCCTCTCGTTATTGTTGCTGCGGTTTTTGTTGGCTACGCGATGTTTGGCAACTCTCCTTGGCTGCCAGACGTCATTCAATGGCGTGGTGCCTCCTATGGTAAAGCCATGTGGCATTACTGGATTCAGGAGGAGGGCGTCTTTGGCGTTGCTGTTGGCGTTTCGGCGTCCATGATCTTCCTGTTTGTGCTGTTTGGTTCGCTGCTGGAGAAAGCTGGCGCGGGTAACTACTTTATCAAGGCCGCGTTTGCGCTTCTTGGACATTTGCGTGGTGGCCCTGCAAAAGCGGCGGTTCTTGCCTCTGCGATGAGTGGTCTTTATTCTGGTTCTTCCATTGCGAATGTTGTGACCACTGGTACGTTCACCATTCCTTTGATGAAGCGGACCGGCTTTCCTGCTGAAAAGGCGGGTGCTGTTGAAGTGGCTTCCTCTGTGAATGGTCAGCTGATGCCGCCTGTGATGGGGGCTGCAGCCTTCCTGATCGCCGAATTCACTGGCACCAGTTATCATCAGGTTGTTATTCACGCCTTCATTCCAGCCGTGATTTCTTATATCGCACTGGTGTACATCGTGCATCTTGAAGCGTTGAAGATGAACCTGAAAGGTCTGCCTAAGCCTCCGGTTCATGTAACCATTTTGCAGCGCCTGATTGGTGTTTTGACAGGCTTTATCGGTATCACACTTGTGGGTGCTGCCGTGTATTACGGTCTGGGCTGGACGAAGACTGCATTCCCGGCACTTACGTTCCCTGTTGTGCTAGCGTTGTTTGCTGCTGGCTATTTGTGGTTGGTGTATATCGCCGCGCAGGTTTCAGACCTTGAGGTGGACGATCCTAATGCGCCGGTGAGTGAGTTGCCTGCTGCTGGTGATGTTGGCCGTACCGGTTACTACTTCATCCTGCCGATCGTTGTTCTGATCTGGTGTATTCTCGTCGAGCGGTTCTCACCCTCCCTGTCTGCGTTCTACGCGACTATGGCGATGACCTTCATCGTTGTGACCCAGCATCAGTTGAAAGCTCTCTTCCGTAAAGAATCTCAGGCCGGCCGCACATGGCAGGGTATTGTGGACTTCGTTGAAGGCATGATCGGCGGTGCTCGCAACATGATCGGCATTGCGGTTGCGACCGCTGCTGCAGGTATCATCGTGGGGACTGTGTCCTTGACCGGCATGCACCAGATGATTGCTGCATTGGTTGAGTTCCTGTCTGGCGGTAACCTGTTGCTGATGCTGGTGCTAGTTGCGGTGATGAGTTTGATCCTTGGTATGGGGCTACCAACCACGGCGAACTACCTTGTTGTGTCCTCTCTGATGGCGTTGGTTGTTGTGGACCTTGGTGAGCAGACCGGATTTATTGTTCCGCTGATCGCAGTTCACTTCTTCGTCTTCTATTTCGGTATTATGGCGGATGTGACGCCTCCGGTGGGGCTAGCCGCCTTTGCGGCAGCTGCGATCAGTCGTGGTGATCCGATCAAGACCGGTGTTCAGGGCTTCATTTATTCTTTGCGTACTGCAGCCCTCCCGTTCCTGTTTATCTTCAACACGGATCTTCTGCTGATTGATGTTGAGCCACTTCAGGCTGTCTTCGTCTTTATCGTCTCTGTGGTGGCGATGATGTTGTTTGCTGCGGCAACGCAAGGGTACTTCTTTGCGCGCTCCCGTCTGTGGGAATCTGTAGCGCTGCTTCTCATTGCGTTTACGCTGTTCCGTCCGGGCTTCTGGCTCGATCAGGTGCAGGATCCATACGTAACTGCTACAGGTCCGCAAATCATGGAGATGGTTGGTGAAGCTCAGCCGGGTGATATGGTGCGTCTTAACCTCGCAGGTCCGGATTTTGATGATATGGATAAAATCCTGACACTGACATTGCCTCTATCAATTGGTGAGGAGCAGGGGGCTGACGCACGACTTGATGCATCTGGTCTGGTTACCATGCAGGATGATGGAGCTGTGGTGCTTGATGAACCATTCCCAGGCACGACATTTGCTGAAAAACTGCAGGGCTTTGACTTTTACGGAGATGTTCCGGTTGTGATCGTAAGCTCTCAGGTGGATGCAGAACGACTGCCAAAACAGCTGTTCTACATTCCAGCTTTGCTTCTGCTCTTGCTGGTTGTTGCACTTCAACGTCGACGCCAAACACAGCCCGCTTTTTAAGCGGGCTGTGCCATAAAACTATAATTTTTGAGGAGTTGGGAAATGTACTCCAATATCTTGCTGCCTTTGGATTTGAACGAAGAAAGCAGCTGGAAAACTGCGCTTCCCGTGGCTGTTGATCTGGCTCGTCATTACAAAGCTCAGCTTCATGTGGTGACGGTTCTGCCGGACTTTGGCAAATCTATCGTTGGTGGTTATTTCGCTCGCGAGTTTGAAACTGAGGCCTTGGAGCGTACGCGTGAGGCTCTTGAAGAGTTTCTTGATACGCAGCTTCCTGATGAGGAGCTGGATGTGAAAGGGCATATTGCTCACGGAACGATCTATGAAGAGATCACAAGCGCAGCAGATAAGCTGGGCACTGATCTGATTGTTTTGTCCTCGCATCGTCCTGAGCTGAAAGACTTCCTGCTTGGACCGAATGCGGCGCGTGTCGTGCGCCATGCCAACCAGTCTGTTCTGGTTGTACGTGACAACTAAAGGTCACAGTTGATATTTGTGGTTGACGGTAGGTAGCTGTTCTTACCTACCGTTCACCAAAATGTGTCGCAGATTTTCTTGCCTGTTTGACGAAACACATCCAACTTTCAGCAAAATTGTATATATAAGCCTTGGTGATCTATTGATGGACTATGATGTCGTCACGCTTCCGTGCGTGCAAACGTCAGGTCATGTGGATGCATTCCAAGTGGAATTAGGATAGCTATATGTTGCAAGACATCACCCTTTGGGGCGCTTTTTTCGCAGGCATTTTGTCTTTTGTTTCTCCCTGCGTATTGCCGCTGGTGCCGCCTTATCTTGGGTATATTGCTGGTTTGTCCATCGAAGAGGTGACGAGCGAAGATAAGAGCGCTGCACAAAGTAATCGGGTTATGGTTGCCGCAATGTGTTTCGTTGCCGGTTTCTCAACCGTGTTTGTGTTGCTTGGTGCAAGTGCTTCATTCCTTGGTCAGTTTGTTCTGCAGTATTCGCAGTATCTTGCCTATTTGGCTGGCGGCATGATCATTATTATGGGCCTGCATTTTCTTGGCGCCTTTAAAATTGGGTTCCTTTACCGCGAAGCGCGTGTGCAGATTGATCGTCAGCCGGGTGGTTTTGGCGGTGCTTATCTGATGGGGCTTGCTTTTGGTTTTGGCTGGACACCGTGTATCGGCCCAGTTCTGGCAAGTATTCTCTTGATTGCGGGTACGCAGGCCTCCGTTAATCAGGGTGTTATTCTGCTCGCTGCCTATGCGCTGGGTATTGGTGTGCCATTCATGATTGCTGCGATGTTTGCAGGGCCGTTTATGGGCTTCATGGCGCGCTTTCGTAAGCACATGGGGATGGTTGAAAAGGTGATGGGTGCGTTTCTCGTGCTCACCGGTGTTGGTTTCCTGACCGGTTACATTCAGGCATTTTCCTTCTGGTTGCTCGAAACCTTCCCGGTCTTTTCGCAGATCGGCTAATGGACGCTCCAGATTTTGAGATGAAAAAAGCAGGCTCTAGGGCCTGCTTTTTTGTGCTTGGTGTATTGCTTTAGTTTCTAAGCGCTGGCTTTTCGCCGGAATAAGCTTGCTGGCAAGGTTGCCAGCAAAAGCCCTGCCATGATTGGGATGAAGCCCAGATAATGGAACGCCTGGAGTTGCTCTCCCAAAAACAGGACTGCCATGCCGACACCATATGGTGTCATCAGGTACATGAACATGCCAGCGATCGATGGCCCAACCAGTCGGATGCTGAACTGGTAAGTCAGGAAAGAGGCCACTGAAGCGATTAGTGCGACGCCTGCGATAGACATCCAGACTTCACCTGTATCCGGTATCGAGGCTGTGATCGCCATTTCAGCGACTGCAAATGGTGCCAGAATTATGGTTCCAAGAATGGCGAGGATTGCAAACAAAGGAGCTGTAGAGATTGCTTGTAACTGGCTTTTCTTGATGAGTACGGAGTAAATTGCCCAGCTCAGCGTACACAAGGCAAACAACAAGTCGCCGCTGTTTAGTTGTAAGTTGAGCAGGTTGCCGAGCGAGCCTTTGGTCACAATCACAAAGACACCGATGATGGCGAGTGAGATCCCGGCAAACTCCCTTATGGCAACTGCTCGCCCTCTGAAGAGCCATTCAAGCGCCAGGATAAGGGCAGGGGCAGCTGAGTAAATCAATGTTCCGTTGGTCGCCGATGTTTCTTTTAGTGCCAGATAGACAATAGCTCCGCAAATCCACATTGCGAGGAATGCCATGAAGCTGAGGAGCTTCAGGTTTTTGCGGATCAGCGGCATGCTGGCTTTGAGCTCACGATATGTGAACGGCAAAAGAATAAGTGAGGCAAGGCCCCATCTAAAAAAAGCAAGGGTCCATGGCTCTGTATGGGCAATGGCTGGTTTGGCAATTATTATGTTGGAGCTCATGAAAATGGGCATGAGAAACAACAGGGCGTATGTTGAGGCCCAATTTGAGCTCGAAGATGAATGAGACACGCGTGGTATTCCGAAAAGACCTGCAAGGCACGAAGAAACGCTCACGTCATTGCTGACAAGCGCCTCAATGCTTAGGTGCTAAAAGATGAGAGCAACTTATTGGAAAATGGTTGGCAAGCAATTGACTTTTTCTCGCGCCAGTCTTGCGCACACAACAGCGGTGTCTGCAGCGTTGTAAAACGGGCCGGCTGTCAGCGTGTATTTTGTAGCGCCATCTACTTTTGCAGCGGAAACGCGTTTCTTCAGTTTTCCGAGCAGGAGAGGATTGTCTTCCTTCAGCCTTTGCCACTTGCTTTCCAGTGAGTTTGCATCTTCGAAATTGCCCAGTTCAATGGCAAAGGACGTGCGCAGAATTCTTCGAGTTCCCGACTGGCGAAGTTTGCCTGCTGCCGGTGTTTTTTGAAACTCAGGTAGATCGAGAGCCGATGCCCTCTCAGGAATGGAGGCGACTGTCTCTGGATTAGAAGCTTTTGGTAAAGCGATGGCGGCACGTGTACCGACTTCGGAGAGCTTGAGTTCTGGCAGAGAACTTGCTGTAGTGATTGGTGCTGAAGCTTGCAAGAATTCAGGTGCTGGCAGGGTTTCTATTGGGGTCGCCGGTTTCTGCTTCAGCTTAATCGCGGTTATGGCTGATGCCGCAGGGATTTCAGCTTCTGATGTTTTGTGCGCTGCAGCTTCATCAAGCGCCTTAACATGACCTGATAGTCTGCGGTTTTGCTCTGTGAGACGCAGCACAGAACGGCGTAAAGATATGATTTCTTCCCTCACAGCATGCAATTCTTTTGAGTTTTGCAGGTTCTGTTGTGATTCGTTTCCGCGGGTATTTTCATACACTTGGAACGCGTTTTGAGCTGTTTGACTGCCAATAGAGGCGGTTGTCGTAACCGGGCCGGGAGCGGGGAGAGGGAGTGTGATCTGCGAATAAATTGCCTGTTGGGAGGCGAATTTGGCAGGCATCTGCACTGCGGAGGCGGCGAGGGCGACAAACGAGAGCGCAGCAATACCCCATGCAAGAACAGTTATGCGTTCTCGCAGTACTTTCGGTTCCTGTCGTAACTCGTTGATTTTATGAGGAAGTCTCAAAGCTTCCAGTCGCCTCGTATTCGAATCTAATCCTAACTATATGTATTAACTTGGTTTTTTATGGTTAACAAAGTGCAAATGCAATCTGAAAAAGATGTATTAAACACTATCTGCTACTTCTAATGGGTGCGCTGATTTTCTTGGTGAAAGCACTGCGATGTTCTTTGAAATGCCAAAGCACTCGTGCAATTTGCCTGTCAGTTTGTAATTCTAGGTTCCCAAGGGGTTTGCATGTCCAATAGTTCTTGTTTGGCAATTGTTCTGGCTGCTGGATTAGGAACGCGTATGCGTTCGGCCTTGCCAAAGGTGATGCACGAAATTGGCGGATTGCCACTTGTCGGACACGTCCTGAATTCCGTTATGCATGCTGGTGCTGATAAAGTCGCTGTTGTGGTTGGCCCTGAGATGGCGAAGCTGGAAGAGCATGTCGCCCTGCGCGCTCCACATGCGACCTGCCATGTTCAGGTTGACCGACTGGGCACTGCGCATGCTGTGAAAGCTGCCGAGGAGGCTTATAACGACGCCTCTGATCATGTTCTTGTTCTTTTCGGAGATACTCCGCTTGTGAAGGCTGACACGCTGCACCGTTTGCGCGAGCGCTTGTCTGGCGGGGCGGATGTTGTTGTTCTAGGCTTTGAAGCTGAGAACCCATTCGGTTATGGTCGCTTGCTTGAAAGCGATGGTGGGCTTGTTGCTATCCGTGAGGAAAAAGAAGCAACAGATGAGGAACGCAGAGTCACTCTTTGCAATGCGGGTATCATGGCGTTCAAGGGCAACGCTCTGCCTGATTTGATTGCTGAAATCAAAAACGACAACGCCAAGGGTGAATATTATCTGACGGATGCCGTTGAGGTTGCGCGCAACAAAGGGATGAAGGTTGTTTCTGAACTTGGTGATGAAAAAGAAGTTCAGGGCATTAATAACCGGGCTCAACTTGCCTCCTGTGAAGCTGTGTTCCAGCAGGTCCAACGCGAAACTTTCATGGAAAACGGAGTGACATTGCGCGCACCAGAGACCGTCTACTTCTCATTTGATACCGAGATTGAGCCGGATGTCATTGTGGAGCCGAATGTGGTGTTTGGCCCGGGTGTACATGTTGATGGCGGAGCTCGTATCCGTGCGTTTTCTCATCTGGAGAATGCGCGTGTGAGTGCTGATGCGACTGTTGGTCCTTATGCCCGGCTGCGTCCTGGTGCTGAGATTGGCGAGGGGGCTCATATTGGCAACTTTGTCGAGATCAAGAACGCAAAGGTTGAGGCTGGCGCAAAGGTCAATCATCTCTCCTACATCGGTGATGCGCGCATCGGTGCGAAGTCCAACATTGGAGCGGGTACAATCACCTGTAATTATGATGGCTATTTGAAACATCACACAGATATCGGAGCAGGCAGTTTTGTTGGCTCAGACAGCGTGCTTGTTGCCCCGGTTAAGCTGGGGGATGGCGCCTTTGTTGCTGCCGGATCTGTGGTGACCTCTGATGTGCCAGCGGACGCATTGGCGATTGGCCGAGGCCAGCAGGTCAACAAAGAAGGTCGTGCTGCTGTAATGCGTGAAAAGCTTGCCGCGGCTAAAGCTTCAAGAAAGGGCTGAGTAATATTGATGCACATTGCTGAGGTTGGCGGTGTGCTTACTCAATTATCCTCAAGCTGTAACGAAACGAAACACGGATTGATTTCCCTCGCATAGAAGCATCGGGCTAAAGACTTGGCCTAAAGTTGATGCTCGCACCAGTTGCGAGGTGGGAATCCAAGGAGAACATATATGTGCGGTATTGTCGGAATTTTGGGGCAGACACCTGTTGCACCATTGCTGGTAGATGCGCTGAAACGGCTTGAGTATCGCGGATATGACTCTGCTGGTATTGCAACTGTCCAAAATGGTGAGTTGGTTCGCCGTCGTGCGAAAGGGAAACTGCGCAATCTGGAAGCTGTGCTGGAAGGCAACCCTCTTGGCGGCGTGAGTGGCATTGGCCACACCCGTTGGGCGACGCATGGTGCTCCGACTGTTGAGAATGCGCATCCACACGCTTCTGATGGTGTGATGGTGGTTCACAACGGTATTATCGAGAACTTCCTCGAGTTGCGCGAAGAGGTGCGCAGGGCGGGAGTGAAGCTTTCCACTGAAACGGATTCTGAAGTTGTTGCGCATCTCATTTCACTGGAAGTGAAAAGCGGTAAGTCTCCGCAGGATGCTGTTGCTGCCGTTCTTGGCCGCCTGAAAGGTGCTTTTTCGCTCGCAATTTTGTTTGCTGATCAGGATGATCTGATGATTGGCGCACGCCGTGGCTCGCCGCTTGCTGTTGGGTATGGTGAGGGCGAAATGTTCCTCGGCTCTGACGCAATTGCGCTGTCTCCTTTCACTGATCGCATTAGTTACCTAGAAGAGGGTGACTGGGTTGTCGTGACACGCGCTGGTGCACAGATCTTTGATGAAAACAATGTTGCTGCCGAGCGGGCTGTTCACACATCCAGTGTGAGTTCTACCATGATGGACAAGGGCAACTACCGGCACTTCATGGCAAAAGAAATCCATGAGCAACCAGAAGTGTTAGGTCATGCAATTTCGCAGTACCTGAAATTCAATGAGGGTAAGGTCACTCTGCCTGAGGGGAATGATTTTGATTTCTCCAAGATCAATCGGCTTGTGATTTCCGCATGCGGTACTGCGTATTACGCTGGTCTGACAGCAAAGTATTGGTTTGAGAAGTATGCTCGCCTTCCGGTAGACATCGATATTGCTTCGGAGTTCCGTTATCGCGAAATGCCTCTGGGCGAAGGTGATCTGGCTCTGTTCATTTCTCAGTCTGGTGAAACGGCAGATACCCTTGCATCGCTGCGCTACTGTAAAGAGCAGGGTATGACCATCGGCGCAGTGGTTAACGTGCCTGAGAGCACGATTGCGCGTGAATCCGATCTGGTGTTCCCGATCTTTGCTGGGCCGGAAATTGGCGTTGCGTCTACGAAAGCCTTCACCTGTCAGCTTGCTGTGCTTGCCAGCCTTGCCGTTCTTGCTGGCCGTCAGCGTGGAAACTTGAGTGAAGATCAGGAAAAAGAGCTGGTTGGTGCTCTTTCCGAGCTGCCTGCACACGCGATGCAGGCGTTAAAACTGGAGCCTCAGATCGAAAAGCTGGCACCGTGGATGTCCAAGAAGCATCATGCGCTCTTCCTTGGACGCGGTACGAGCTTTCCG
The DNA here is from genome assembly GCF_001623095.1 of Pseudovibrio sp. Ad5. Classification (NCBI taxonomy): domain Bacteria; kingdom Pseudomonadati; phylum Pseudomonadota; class Alphaproteobacteria; order Hyphomicrobiales; family Stappiaceae; genus Pseudovibrio; species Pseudovibrio sp. Ad5. Next base: position 11,492 of record NZ_LMCH01000021.1, read on the forward strand.
TTGGCACTGGAAGGGGCTTTGAAGCTGAAAGAGCTTTCCTACATTCATGCAGAAGGCTATGCAGCAGGCGAGCTAAAGCACGGCCCGATTGCGCTGATTGACGAGAATATGCCGGTTTTGGTTGTCGCGCCATTCGATGGTGTTTACGGGAAGACTGTTTCCAACATGCAGGAAGTGGCAGCTCGTGGCGGCGAGATTGCATTGTTCACAGATGAAAAAGGTGCTGAGGCAGCAGGTGTTGCTGCTGACCAGATGATCATTCTGCCAGAACTTCCTGAAATCGTTGCACCACTCATCTACGCTCTGCCACTGCAAATGCTGTCCTACCACACCGCTGTCTTCATGGGCACAGACGTGGACCAGCCACGTAACCTGGCGAAATCCGTTACGGTTGAATAGTTGCTCAGAAAAACTATTGGTTTTTTGTGGGAGAGTAATAAAGTATCATACTGAGTAATAAAGTTACATACTGAAGCCGCCGGTATTATGCTTGCTTTGCGAGCAGTGACCGGCGGTTTTTTTCATGGCAGGTAAGAGTAAAGCGTTTTCTGACGCCAAGTTTGCAAAGATGATCAAAGAGAGACGGGGCAGCGGTAAGTATTCTGAATACAAGCCCTGGCTAACGGTTCGGGATCTGCCGTCTCTTGGGAGAGTACACCGCGTCTTCGGTCATAAGTCGAAGAGAACCCATCACCTGCTGTCTGACCTCGAACTTTCCGTGTTTCTGCTGCTTGAATGGCATAGTGAAGTCACTCAAATCTGCGAGCAGTTCCCCCTTGAAAGAGATGATACGTGCAAGCTCGCGCTCGAAGCCGGAATTAAGCATCCTAATCTAGCTGGCGTTGACCAGTATATGTCCTCTGACTTCTTGGTGGACACGAGTGATGAGCAGACACCTAGATTTGCCTTACAGGCGAAGTATAAAGATGCGCTGCAAGACGCTCGCACAATTGAAAAACTAGAGTTAGAGCGGCGATACTGGCAGGCAAAGGGTGTGCCGTGGTACCTTATCACGGAACGCGAAGTGCCAGCTGTCGTTACCAAGAACATAAAGTGGCTCCACCCGGCAATGCGGGCGGAAGAAGGCTGTATTGAGCTAACGCTAGAGCAGATGGAATTCTATGGTCATCATTTTAAAAATAACCCAAACAAGACAGTAACCTCCATCTGTAAAGACCTGGACATGGCCTATGAGTTGCCACCTGGCCAGTCTCTTCAAGAGATACGACAGCTTTTAGCCAAGCGATACTTCACCTTCGACATCTTCGTTCCAATCACTAAGCTCAGGGCGAAAGAGCTGGAAGCAGGAGATCTGGGTTTTATCCGGGAGGTGTATCTTGTTTCAAATCAATGAAGTGCTGAGTTTTGATCAACGCCGCTACCGCATTTTGCAGCTGATGGGCGAGCACTTGGTGTGGATCGATATAGATGACAAGTCGGCTTTTCCCGAGATTGCATCGACTGATGAGCTCAGATCTGCCATCGAAGACGAAGTTCTTGATCGGGTACAAGATCCTTTTAGCGAGCTTACTTTCCTAAATCCGGCAGAGGGAAGTACGGCGAAGACCAAACGTGATCGCAACTATGCTCTCATTAAGCCTTTGCTGGACTTACCAGACTTTTATGACCCGGAAAGCCGGGGCGCTGCCATAAACACCATTCTTACCAGTAACGAAACTACCAAACAAACTATCTACAGGTTAGCTCGGCGATATTGGCAACGGGGGCAAGTTCCAAACGCTCTGTTGCCTGACTACAAGAACTCGGGAGCAAAGGGGCAGCGCAGGCTAGCCAGGGACAAGAAGTTAGGGCGTCCGCGCAAATACACTCCAGGTGTTGGCGCCAAGGTGGACGAGTTTACTGAACGCTTGTTCCGCATAGCCATTGATCGTTATCTTCTCAAGGATCAGGGACACTCACTTCCTTATGCCCATCGCCGCTTTGAGAAAATGTATCTGAACTACTTCCCAGATACCCCCTCAGAAGAACTGCCGTCCAACTGGCAGATGATGCATTTCTACAAGCGCGAGTACCAGCAGGCTGATACACTGAAGAAACGGGTGTCTGCAATTGAGTACAACAAGGATGTCAGACCTTTACGCAGCACCGCCAATACGCAGGTGCTCGGACCGGGTTTCCGCTATGAAATCGAAGCGACCATAGCCGACATTTACCTGGTATCCGACAGTGAGCGCGGCAATATCGTTGGCCGGCCTGTGGTGTACATGGTGGTTGATGTATTCAGCCGCATGGTTGCCGGCTTTTACATCGGCTTCGAGACACCCTCTTATGCTGCGGCGATGCAGGCTCTCTTTATGGCGGTAACCGAAAAGACAAGCTACTGCAAGGAAATGGAGTTTGACGTTGACATCAACGACTGGCCAAGCGTTGGCGTTCCCGATGCTGTCTTAGCCGACCGGGCGAACTGCTTGGGCACCAGATCGAAAATCTTGAGAGCAATTTCGCTGTCAGGATAGAGAACACGCCATCCTACAGAGGTGATGCGAAAGGCATTGTTGAACGAAACTTCAAAACAATTCAGAGTTCTTTTGGTCCCTTTGTACTAGGCCATGTATCCGGTAGCACAATTAAGAAACGCGGTGGCAAGGACTATCGGCTGGATGCTAAGCTGTCGGTAAGGGATTTTTCTCAGATTATCCTGTCGTCCGTGCTTTGCCACAATCAATACGCCGTCCTTGAGAAGTACGACAGGGAGGCTGACATGCCGACGGATCTTCCTGCCACACCGATCCATCTGTGGAACTGGGGACTACAGCACAGGACCGGGCGCCTGCATCAGGCTGACCCAGATGCGCTTCGTATAGCCTTACTGCCGAGAAAGAGAGCAACTCTTTCAGAGCTTGGGGCCCGTTTGTTTGGGGTCTATTATTCATCAACAGAGTTCCTTCGGCTTGGATGGACGCATCGCGGCGCTCATGTAAAGCGTCCAGCGAGCATTGAAACTGCTTACGATCCTTTGGTCGCAGACCGGATTTACCTGTTCCCGGAAAAGGGCAGTAACAAGTATTGGATCTGTAACCTTTCCGAGCGTTCTCGCGAGTTCCGCGGGTGTTCGTTCTGGGATGTGTGGCAAGCCCGGGATGAGCAGAAGAAGACAGCAGCGACTGCCAAGGTGCAGTTAAAAACCAAGAAACGCCAGCATGAGGAGTTCGTGATTGAAAAGATTGCTCATGCTGAGAAGTCTGCGCCCGACACTTCGGCGGAACCAAAAGTGCAGCGGATCCGTGCCATCAATGAGAACAAGCGTCACGAAAAAGCAGGGGAGCGCGCAAAGAAGGCACATCGTCCTGAGGCTGAAAGTGAGCGTAAGTCAGGTGAGATAGTCCACCTTGCCCAGCCTGAAGCGGACCTAGATTATCCTGATTTCATTGACGAATTGTTTGAGGATGATGACTGATGCCGTTGCCGGAAAACTTCGTTGAGGCTGTATATGTTGATCCGGGCCTGGAACGCTATCGTGACAATCCATTGATTGAAGCGCTGCCACCAATCATGGACCTTTCTACGCTTTGTCCGTCGTCAAAGATAGTTGGACAAAATTGGCTTTCGATTAGTGGAGTGTCTGGCCCAATTGCGTGTTGATGTTAAGCGGCTTGTGCGTGGTAGCGCAAGCGTCGGTTTTGAATAGTTCTGCGTT
>NZ_LMCH01000022.1:0-14278 GCF_001623095.1 Pseudovibrio sp. Ad5
CTTCGTACTATCCATAAGGGCCCGCGGTAGGAGATGCTGCATACAGAGGCCGGACACACGTAGGAACTCGACCGCATTCACTCAATCAGACGAAAAAACCGCTTGCATTTCCAGGGGCGTCCACACATGCATGTGTGGATGCTCCCGGTTTTGCAAGTGTCAATTTACTATCTGGAACAGGTTGATCAGGTGCAGTCATGTGTAAGGCCTCTGGATGTCGATGAACACCTACGGGCCGGTATGGAATACGCGAGAAAAGGTCCTAATCAGCTATGCGAACTCTGAGGTTCGGTGCATATTTGCGGTTTACCTTCACTCGGTATCGGTGATCGTTGTTCCTTACAGCTTTTGACCTTCTTGCATTGCCCTTGACTAGTCTAGATTCCTAGCAGGCAATTCGTTGCGGTTGCTCTATGTAATCTTGTTCCTTCCCAATCATTGCCCACAGGGCCCGTGCCATTTTATTGGCGATGGCTACAGCCGCCACAAGTCGGGGTTTTCGATCCAAAAGAGCCTCAAGTCACTTGTTTCGAAGCTTTCCAGGTCGAGCGTGGCGTTGATCAGGGACATGGCACCATTGATCAGAAGCCTTCGGATATCTTGTTGTCCCATCTTCGAAATTCTTCCTAAGCGCGCCTTGCCCCCGGTTGAATGTTGTTTGGGAACCAAGCCCAACCAGCTCGCAAAATCACGCCCGGACTCAAAGCTGTCCAACGACGGTGCAAATGCCTGAATGGCAGCAGCGGTCATGGGACCAACACCTGGCATCGTTTGTAAGCGTTTCGTCAACCGGTCTTGCCGAGTTCTGAGTTTTATCTTCTTCTCAAGCACTGTGATTTTGGTTGTACACTCCGCTATGCCCGAAACATAAAGACCCATGATCTCCCAAACATCATCGGGTAAAGATGTTTTTGCAGAATGGGCTGCTGCGATAAGCGCTTTAAATGCCTCGGTTCCTTTTGCTGAAACAATACCGAATTCAGCCAGATGTGCCCTTAAGGAATTCATTAATTGGGTGCGCTGTCGAACCAGTAAATCACGGCTCCTGAATACCGTTCCCAATCCCTGCTGGTCTGCAGATTTCACAGCAACAAACCGCATGGTGGGACGTACTGCCGCTTCGGCAATGGCTTCAGCATCATTGGTATCGTTCTTCTGCCGTTTCACAAATGGCTTAACGTAGACAGGTGGAATTAATTTCACTTCATGTCCGAGCTTGGCTATCTCCCGGCCCCAGAAGTGAGCAGTCGCGCACGCTTCCATTGCCACAGTACATTTATCCCATTTTGAAAGAAATTCGAGAACTCTGCTACGGCTAAGCTTTTTCCGGAAAATGATGCTTCCGTCCCTCCCTGCACCGTGCAAATGAAAAACTGCTTTAGCCAGATCAATCCCGATAAAATGAACCTCACCCATGAGATCCCCCTTCCTTGCTGACGTCATCAACATCACTACGGCATGCTTTGATGCCCGGTAGAGGGAGCATCCACTCCATCAGCTATGTGCCCACTAGGCCGTTAGATGGTGCAGCGTGGCTATCGAAGATGCAGGAACAGCTTGACTTCAACATCAAGCAGCTGGCCTACCGAGCACGCAATGGCAAGCTGAAGGACGTCCGACTGGAGAATGGTACACTCATCGTCACTCCTCATGCCAGCGATGTTCCTTCAGGCGTTGAGGAGCTGAACGAGGAACTCACGCAGATGTATCCACACGTGGAAGTGCCCGATCTTTTGCGGGATGTGCATGAATGGACCGGTTTTGCAGATCAGTTCACCCATGTGCGCACTGGGGATGCACCACACAACATTACCACCATGCTGGCAGGCACGCTGGCGGACGCCACAAACCTGGGTCCCAAAAGGATGGCTGGAGCCTCAAAAGGGATCAGCGCTCATCAAATTGGTTGGATGAGGATGTTCCATGCCAGGTCCGAGACCTACCGGGCAGCACAGGCTTGCATCGCAAATGCCCACGTCCTGCATCCCCACAGCCAGCTTTGGGGCAGCGGGTCTACCGCTTCAGCTGATGGTCAATTTTTTCGAGCCAGCGACCGCGCTGAAAAGCTTGGAGATGTGAACCTTCATTATAGCAATGAGCCTGGTTCGAAATTTTATAGCCACTTATCCGATCAATATGGGTATTTCGGTATCTTGCCCATCAGTCCGACAGAAAGTGAGGCCTTATATGTGCTTGATGGACTGTATGACCATGAAACCCGCTTAGAAATTGAAGAGATCTTTACTGACACGGGAGGTGCGAGTGATCACGTATTTGCATTACTTATGCTGACTGGACATCGGTTCTCACCGCGACTGCGGAACCTGAAAACCCGAAAGATCCATGCCTTTGAAAAGGCTGAGACCTATCCGGCTCTCGCCAGCCATATTGGTACTCCAATCAACACTACTCTCATTCTGGATCATTGGGAGGATCTGCTGCATCTGGCAGCTTCTGTGACAACAAGAGCAGTGTCTCCGTCAACCATATTGAAGAAGCTGGCCTCTTCGTCAAAGCCCAGCCTTCTTGACAAAGCTTTGCGGGAACTGGGCCGTTTAGAGCGTTCGCTGTTTATGATCGAATGGTATTCTGATCCTGCCTTACGGCAACGCTGCAGAGCAGGCCTCAACAAAGGTGAAGCGGCTCACAAGCTCAAACGAGCGGTATTCTTCCATGAACGCGGTGAGATCCGCGATCGCTCATTTGACGGCCAGGCATTTCGTGCCTCAGGTCTCAACCTTGTCGTCAGTGCTATTGTTTACTGGAACACGGTTTATCTCAGCCGCATCGTCCAACACCTCCGCGATCAAGGTCGAGATATTCCCAACACCCTGCTCAAGCACATTTCCCCTCTCGCATGGGAGCACATCAATCTGACAGGTATCTATTCCTGGGATAGCGAGCTTGCATTTAATGATACCTACAGACCTCTACGACTTCCGAGACCAATATCAGACGCAGCCTGATGTTCTAGCTCTGTTCTTTCTTAGCGTACGATTTTTAGCAAATCTTGTTCTGGCCCCTACCTGACGGAAGCCCTGCCTGGTATTTGTGCCATGAGGATCTCGGTGAGCTGGGGCGCTTTACCGTGCAAGGAACGGCAGACGGTCACTCTAGGATTTTGACCGAGATAACAGGCAACGATGACGATCCAATGGCCGATAAGCGAAGGGAAGTATTTGCACCGATAGCACTTGCGCTGAACAAGGAGCTAGAGCGGCTTATGGGTAGCATCGAGGAAGCTCCACATTCGCATCAGACACCCCCTCCTGGTGCATCACACGTGGTTCCAAGCAAGCTCACGCAATGCGGTCGCTGCAATGGTTTTTATGCTCATTTAGTGTTTGCTGAAAATCCCGCGACACGAGGAGAGCTGGAAAATATTGCACGCATGATGTTTGACAAGATCAAGCAACTGAACTTGCCAACATGGATTATTGGGGCTCCCATGGAGCCTGGTGTACCAGAGTCAGCGAAGTCCATGGTTCTCAAGGTGTGGCCGGAAAGGCAGGATATGCAGTTTCTAACACCTGACGAGTTCAACGCCATCCTGAGATCTCTCGAAAGCGAGCACTGCTAATTAATAAACAAAAAATGACATGCTTGGGTGACAAAAATGGCGCTCACATATCTATTACAACACATTCACACTTAGATTCTCTTGTAATTAAAACATGCGGTATGGCTCATAAGAGCCATACTTTAATTTTCTAAATCAGTGGCTAAAGCCACTGAAATGGCTCTTGAAAAGAGAACCTTGCATAGATTGATTTCCAACAAGACGAATCTAGAAAATAAAATATTTAGATATAGGATTGTTGGGAGCCATATAAAATTGTGACTACTAACAGTTAACCGCCCATATCAAATACCTACATAAATAATGACGATATATAGGCGTAATATATTGAAATTACATTGTAATTTGTGATTTAAATTTCAATCAATGTTGGCATCTTAACTCACTCTTAACCATTAAAAAGTTGACTGAGTTTCATGTTTAGGGTCTTTATATGCTGAAACCCCCCTTTTGCTTCGATTGTAGGGCAGAGTAGTACAATGCATATTGGTGACACTGAATTTATGGAACGTGATAGTGAGATGCTCTTAAGCCGTGTTTCCGACGACAAAAATAAAATTGCGTTTTTGATCGAAGCAACGGCGCTTAATGCTACTGATCCTCATACTCATAAGGTAATGCGGACATTTCTACCACGCGAAGCAGCAGAAAGAGTGGGCGTTACGCCAAAATACTTCAACCAAGTAGCGAATGAACTTGGACTAGATGTTGAGCGAGACGAAAGAAATAAATATCGTGCTTATTCATTGAATAATATCAATGAAGTACGGAAAGAACTGGCTCGGAGAAATGTAGACCGACCAGAAAAGGCCCTGCAATATGACCCCCAACGTCGTGAAGGGGAAGATCTTGCTGTGATGGGTTTTGTAAACTTCAAGGGTGGTTCCGCTAAGACCACAACGAGCGTTCATTTTGCCCAATATGCAGCACTTCAAGGTTATAGAGTTTTGTTCCTTGATCTTGATCCTCAAGGATCTGCTAGCACTATGTTTGGGTACCAGCCTGTGTTGATTGAGGCTGATATGTCTATCAATGCAGCCCTGCGATATGAAGATCCGATTAGTCTGCGTGAAATAGTCCAACCGACTTTTTTTGAAGGTATTAATATTGGCCTGGGTGGTCAGTGGATGGCTGAATGGGAGCAGGATACACCTCGTGTTATGGCCGATGCGCACCACTATGGTGATACTGCGAAAAAAGCAATTCCAGCATTGAGAGCGGAGAAGCAGACACCAGGCCTGACAGAGAGTCGCATTGATGAGATTGAACAGGAACTTGCTGCCTGGGAACACATTGTTGAGGTAGGTGATAGTGCTCTACATTTCTTCATGCGCCTTAAAGAGGCGCTAGAAGATGTTAAAGATCAATACGATATCGTGGTATGTGACACCCAACCTGCCCTGCACTTTGCTAGCCAAGCAACAATTGGTGCTTCCAATCATATGCTTCTGACTATTCAACCTGAATGGTTAGATATTAAGTCAATGCATCAGTATTTGACTGCACTGGAAGCTCATTTGGAAACGCTTGATCGCAGCAGTGCATTAGTTGGTAAGGATGCAAGGTATAAGCAAAAAACTATGCATTACCTCATTACACGTTTTGAGCAAAATGATGCGGCAATGGCTTCGATTGCGCAAATGATGCGTGAAGAATTGGGCAATGTACTTGAGAATCCAATGCCAAAATCAACAGCTGTATCTCAAGCAGGGCTTTTGAACTGCACGCTTTATGAAGGCCAAGGAAAAGACTTCAATAGAGAGACTTATAAGCGCGGTATTGAAGCTATGAATGCGGTTAACTCTGAGATCGAAAACATCATATTAAATGGCTGGGGGCGGATGTAGTGTCTAAGACCGTAGGTAAGTTCAATGCTGGAATTCGTGCAAAAGCGGAAGAGCTGCGCAAAAAGGCTGCTCTACCAGAAACTCCACGCCCCCCAATTCGTCCTAATGGTCCGCAAGACACGCTTAATAAAGCAGTATCGGTTTCTTTGGATGATACTCAGATAAGCGATGCTCCCGCCAAGGATGTTCAAGCCATTAAAGCCTCTCTTTGCGAACCTTCTTCTATCAAGGATAGGATGGATGTTGCAGTTGATGCAGAGCTAGAGGATCTTATTCAGTCTATCAGAGATGATGGGCAAAAAGTTCCTATTTTGGTGCGCCCTCACCTAGACAAGCCTGGCCACTATGAGATCGCTTATGGGCGACGAAGATGGAAGGCTTGTCTAGAACTTGGTATAGCAGTTTTAGCGATTATTGACCGCAACCTAAACAACGAGCAATTGGTGATTGCTCAAGGTAAGGAAAATCATGAGCGCAAGAACCTTTCCTACATAGAAACAGCCGTGTTTGTAGAGAAGGTATCTAAGAATTATCCTAGTAAGGTTGTAATGGCAGCCATTGGTGTAAATGCCAGATCTGTACTTGCAACTTACTCGAAAGTTACGAGGAACATTCCACCAGGCCTGATTGATCTAATTGGGCCTGCTCCCAAGATAGGGCGACCTAAGTGGGAAGCACTTGCGAATACCTTTGAAAAAGGCCTCCAAAGCGGTGCTGGTTTCATGAAGATGATGAACGCTTTTGCCGTTTCTGAGGATTGGCTCAAAGCCGATAGTAATCAGCGCTTTAAAAAGGTTTTTGAGTTAGCGACTAAACAGAGCAAGGCTGCTGAACCTGAAGGGGCTAAAGAGGCTTTTTTATCTATTGATGGCAAGTTGCTAGTGGAAGTCTCGACCAGGAAGAATGGTTTTAAGTTTGGTTTCGTGGGTAAAGAAGGTGACGAGTTGAGTGCTTTTTTGAAAGCTCGGATGCATAGTCTTATTAAAGAATTTGAGAGCGAAAGGCACCCATGAAGCATTAAGGCTAAAAAAGAAAGGACCTGCTGGTAACAGGCCCTTCTTGATAATCCAAAACGCCTAGGCGCTTCGAACTCTTTCTTAGCAACATAGAGTTTAGTGCTGAACGGTAAACGAATCAACTCATTTCCTCTGGGTTGAGCTGTTTTTTGCGGCGTTTTGAACGGTTCCAATTGCTCATTTTGGGCATTTTTAGGATTGGTCGAATGTTGCATACAGAAGCAATTACTCGTTTTCGTAGACTGAACGCTGCGGCGCTGGCAAGTCAGCAACTTGCTAGTTCTCCTCTTCCCTCTCAAGTCAATAAATCCACCCTTTCAAACGTAGTTAAGAGGGTTTGTCCCGCACTCGGCGTAACTGGAACAGCCTACCATGTGCTTGATATTCTGCTCGGTCTAGTTAAGGAAGATGATCTAGGTGAGGGCAGATCACCTGTTGTAGCTATTTCAAATATAAAGTTAGCAAACTATGTGTGTCGAAGTGAGCGCTCGGTAATTCGTGCGATTAAGAAACTGGTTGAAGCTGGTCTGCTTGCATACCGCGATAGTGGTAATGGGCGTAGGTTCGTGAACAGCCGAGGCGAAGCATATGGATTGGACCTAACACCAGCTTGCAAGAGGCTACCAGAGCTGCGGAAGCAAGCTGAGGCTTATAAAGTACGCCTTGAAGCTGAACGTGCATTAAAACGCAGAAGTAGAGGCTTGGTTCGCTCTATAAATGACGCATGTGCTGAGCTTTCAGATCAAGGTAATTCGATAAAGGCAGATGAATATTGTCAGCGAATTATTGCGATTATGGAAACTTCACAGAGCCTCTCTGACAAGACTCGTTTTTTAGAGGACCTATATGAAGAGGTGCTAAGCGCTACTGCAACGGGATTTTCGCAATACGAAGTAGAACCAGATATTCCAGATAAACCTGTTGATCCAGTTCCGGCTCTTAGTAGCATTGAAAATGTGAGGTCTAGGGAAAGCAATATTTCAATCGAAGTATTAGTACGCGCCATCCCAATGACAATTGAGAATTTTATACCTTCGGTTCGAAGTTGGAAAGAATTAAGGGGAGAGGCAGATATACTGCGCCTCGCAATAGGCTTGAGTGAACATGCTTGGAAAAAGGCAATTCATGAACTCGGATTGAACCTTGCGGCGGCTTGCCTAGCTGTGGTTGTTGAAAAAGTACTGCGAGAACCTGACAAACTGACCAGACCTGCTGGATACTTCAACGGTATGGTTGCAAAAGCGCAGTTGGGTGAACTCCATCTTGACAAGACTGTCTGGGGATTGAGCTGTAAACATTGAAGGCTGTATTCGATGACAAAAGCGAAATATTTTAACTCTATGTATTTATTGATCTATTTGAAGGATGTTCGCAACTGCGAACGTATTATACAGCTTTCTCAAAAGACGCAGATAATTGATCGTGTACCTTTTGAGAAAGAATATTTCGCTATTTCTTTTTGAACATCTTATCAAGCAGCACCTTGGCGATCTTGGGAGATACCTTGTTCGGATAGCCTTTAGGTTCCTTGATTTTCCCCTCTTCAACGAACTTAGAGATCCACTTCATTTGGCTCTCACTGGCAAAGTTATTCGCGTCAATCCAGCTGCTCAGAGCCCTTGCTGAGCTTTTGGCTTCATCAGGAAGAGGCTGTCCCAACCGTTCAGCTATCATCATTGCCAACTTGAGCTGCGCCGGGCTTGGAGCGGATGGCTCCCCTGCCCGCTCCTTCATTGGTCCCAGATAAGCCCGCAACGTGTCATAGCTTGCCAGATCAGCGCGGGTCAGACGCTTGCCCTCGCGCTCAGCTTTGCCTTTGGCTGCTTTGATCATGGCCGGGCTCGGTTTACGCTGAATATCGAGCTTTGCCCCCTGCCCGTCCAGAATATCAATTGCCGTCTTTGCAGAACTGCAGATCTCATGGATAATTTCATCTGCACCGGCACGACCACTCACAATGTCATCAAGGCGCGCTTCCATTGTTGCGGTCGTTGCTGGATCAAGCAGAGAAGGACACCGGCCCTGCAGAAGGTGGTAGAGCTGCATAGCCGTATCGCTTGCAAAGAGTTTGCCCTTCGAGACAGTCAGGAAGCTTTGCTTCTTTAACCCTTCAATTATGGTGTCTCTGGTTGCCGGAGTACCAATGCCTTTGGCTTCCTTCAGCCGTGCACGCTGGCCCTCATCTTCAACAAACCTCCATGCGTTTTGCATGGCTTCAATCAAAGACCCTTCCGTGTAACGGGCAGGCGCTTTTGTCTTCTTAGCATCAATGCTGACAGCTGAGACCCGCACGCCTTCACCGTCTCGAACCTGAGGCAATTCTGCCTCGCTATCTGAGGGCGGTTTGTCCTCGATGAACTCACTGTAAACAGCACGCCAGCCTAGATGGATTGTAGAACGGCCAACTGTCTTGAAGACAACAGCCTGACCGTTCACCGGCACACTGATAGCAATCTGTGTTTGGTGATATTCGTAATCAGGGCCAAGCGCTGCAAGGAATGTCTTGGCTATGAAATCAAATAGCTTTCGCTCGTCAGCGTTCAGTCCTGCAATGATCTTTGAAAACTGCTCGATCACAGCTGGATTGGGGATGATGGCATGATGAGATTCACCAGCTAGTCCGGCATCCGAGAACACACCGCGTTTGCCTGTCCGAATTGTTGGGGCCTGCCAGTCCAGATCCTTCACATAGCCGCCGCCAATAAGAGCAGCAAACACTGCGCTTGCTCCTTCAACCATGTTCTCAGGAAGATAGCGCACAGCAGCGCGTGGATAGGTTGTCAGTTTGTGGATCTCATAAAGAGCCTGTGCCACGTCTAATGTTTTCTTCGCCGTCCAACCCCATTTTGCTGCTTGCTTTTGCAAGCTTGGAAGATCAACGGGCTTGCCTGGAGCCTGACGCCGGTTTTCCTGTGTGACGCTGGCTGGACCGTGCCAGCCGGTTGTGGCTGCAGCGATTGCTTCAGCTGTAGCCTTTTCAAAATAGCGCTCGCTATCTGCAGGTCGATGGTGAAGTTGGAACACGCCATGTTCACCTTGAACATCTGCAGTCAGTTCAAAGTAATCTCGTGGCTTGAAGTCGGAAAGCTCTTGCTCACGCCTGCAGACAATTCCAAGCGTTGGGGTGCGAACACGGCCAATGCCAATAACAGCACGCACGCCAGAAGGCACCAGTCTGGTCGTTGCGGTTCTGGTCAGACTGAGATTGAACACCTGATCGGCCTGAGCACGGGCGACCGCTGCATCATAAAGTGAACGATAACTGGCGTTGGGTTTGGTGCTGGCAAACGCATCGCGAAGCGTCTTTTCATCTTCTGCAGTAAACATAGCTCGCAGAACACGGCCCTTATAGCCGTAAAAATGCAAAAGGTTCTCACCAATTGCCTGACCCTCGCGGTCGCAGTCAGTCGCAATGATGACTTGATCGGCACTGCTTAAGGCCCGCTTGATTTTATCAAGGCGCTCACCCTTACCGCTGGTTCTGTCAGTAACCAACCCATACCGGCCACCTTGTGGGCGCAGCAGATCTGAAGACCATGCTTTCCAATCCGGATTGGCTTCTTCAGGAGATTGAAGCCGCAGCAAGTGTCCTTGTGCCGCCAGTACCTCTCCATATCGAGATCCAACAGCCTTCATGACATTGCGGGCTTGCGAGGGTTTTTCTGTAATGACGATTGATTTCATGGTGCCCCATGCAACTAAAATGGTTCATTTTGCGCGTGCTCGAAAAGGTGATTTCTTGAAAGTCTTCAGAGCGGAGGAGGCAACTCCGGTCCAAATTTCAATCATCCAGATTCTACTTGAACAGTCCGGGGCTGCAAGCACAATTCGACCAGGACGGTCGCAGGCTCAAGCTTTTGGCACTGACTGAGAGACTGACACACGAGCCCGCCAGATGGAGCGGACGGTTTCAGGTCTTTTCTTACCTGCCATCACAATCAATTCTTGAACAAGAGGTTAAGGCGGTGGGTCTATACGGGGTGTGACTACGGGATCGGCACGGCGGCAACGCTGCGCTACGCCTTGTTGCTCTCCCTTCGCCCCACGCTTTGCCGCTGCGCGCTACTTAAAACACGCCTGCGGCCTGTTTTATTAGGCTTGCAATTGGGTGCTCAGCACCCGCTTTGAGAAAAGAAACCGATGTATCCAGCAGAGTTTGAAAAGCTGGTGCAGCTTCATATCAATTCTGATCTGGACGTGAGGACATTTGAGGGCAGGGGGGAAAGCTCGCGGCCCTCAAATAGAACAGCGTTCGGGGTCGTTGCACGTGAAAGCAAAGATCATTGAGGCGGTCTTGTGAGGGTGAGCAGGGAGGGAAGTAAATTGAGCAGGGATAGGAGATAGTTTTGGAGGATCAAGGCTAAGCTTCAAAATATTTATGACAGGGGTTTTTACTTCAGATCTGAAATGAGAGCTCAAACAGTGAAAGCGAAGGTGATCTTCAGGCGATGAAATGAGTAAGGCAAGTGAAAGATCAAGCGGAAGGGAAGAATTTAAAAACAGCTTTTTAAGCGGGTAGCGAACTTAAGAGGTTCTAAGATCTGGAGTTGGATCGGGAGTTCTCAAGTTGGTTGCAATCTGAGCTGTAGAAAAATAACGAACAAGGTTTTGAGTGCTGGTAGCAAGATGACTATCTGATGTATCTAACTGATAATAATAGTGAAATCTAAGAGGCTTCATAGTTTCATTGTTTTGAAAATGAAAAGATGGGCCAATCGTATCTGAAGTTCGATCTGAAACGAGATATCGAAACTTACCAGTTGTCTAGCAAGGGTTCAGGTGAGCTGATGTGGCTTCCTCTGCATTCGAAATAGACTAGCTATATCAATTTGTTATAGCGTATTCTTGAAGATCTGCAGTCAGTTATGTTTGTGGTGTTAGATCAGCGGATGAAGCTTGATTAGCGTTGTTTTTCAAGTCTGTAAGTCGTGTTTTTGGAAGGCTGGTATGAGTTGCTGGATCGTAAGATGGGTGATCACGATGAGTAAGAGCTTCTGAACCTGACCTTTGCTGAAATAATATCTGATGAAATCTTGCGCCGGATTTTAGAGCATAAGAAACAATAGCGCAGGGGCACGTCTGCTGTGCAGACCGGGCCTGTCCACGCGCCTTTGGCGCTTACCAAGCCACACACCTCCACACTTAATGTCTCATAATTTCCCCCTGCCGTCTCTAACGAGCCAGCAACGGCAAAACTCAACCTAAAGCGCTCCACTGTCTGTCTCGGCCATGCGGGGACTGTCCCTCGTGCAAGGAAAGGCGGAAAGCCGCTCAGCGGCTTCCATTACCTGCTGTTCTCTAAGTCTCCCTTCAGCATGGTCAAGGCAACCTGCAAGCAGGCATTCAAAGAATGACCTTGACCACACTGAACGGCTTTCCATGACGAGAAAAGTGAAACGAACCTTCCAGAGGGGGAGGGGAGTGGACACTTAACTCATCTCCAACAAGGAGCAAGTTTTATGGGAACCCAAACACATCAGGCCTTAATCCCAGAAGCCTCAAACGAGGCTGAAGAAAAGATCTACACGGCACTGAGAGGTACGCCGGATCCCGACAAAGCAGTGCATGCAGCTGTCACGCTCATTCTAGCTTATGCATCCTACAGATCCTATGAACCTGAAATGGGGCTGGTTGAGACGGCGATGGAACACGCTCTGGAAGCGTTCTCAATTGAAAAGGCCGATGTCATTGATGAGGAGGCATAACAGAGGCCCTGTCCGGCTACCTAGGTTTCAAAGTACGCATGGTTCGAAGACGACTGGCATCTGTCTTCGAACTCTTCTTATCAATGGTCCTGAAGGCCGTGTCATTTAACACTCAGCCGCAATCAACCTCAATTGAGGCTCGACAATGTGTAACAAGGCCAGATGTTGCCTTCGACTTCAATTGTTGTAGGATGAGGCAAGGTGTTGATGAATAGAAGGAACCTAATGTTTAAATATTTGATAAGCGCATCAGCGGTAGGATTGTTGTTTGCAGCAATTTATGATTTCTCGTCCCAGCCTAACAACGACAATGACAAATACGCATACCCTATGAAAAATAGCGAATTTGCGCACCTACAATCTCAACTCGCCAATCATGACCTCGTTATGCAAGCGCCCCTAGAGTGGGTCACTCATGCATGTTCAATTGTAATCGAACAGGATATGAAACGCATAGAACATGCTAGGGCGACTGGAGGAAGTGCTATGCCCTCGCTGACTTGGTGCGGTAAACGGTTGTCTCTTCGCAATCATAGTCTTTAACTCTGATCCGCCCCATCAGCCACGTAGATTGCGCCCAGATGCAATAAGCTGCTGCTTTGTCTCACATAATTTGAGCCGAAAATCAGGATAATCTCAAGCATAAGCATCGGCGATCTTTTCTTATGAAAAAACAAGTCTTTTGGGTGATTGGAAGCCATATTTCAGGAGGTTGTCGTCCGTTAGACGTTCCTTTGGCGGACAAGTTGGCTGCAGAGCCTCAGAACGCCGTTTCTACTCACTCTCAAGCCTATTCAACCTGGCCTGTATCGCCAAACGGCCATGCGCGCCTACAGCCTCTAATCTCGTGGGACTTCTCGTACCTTTATGCCGATGGACCCGAAATTCTACGTTTCTTTGAACGTTAGAGCGAGCCTAAGGCACGCTTGGAAAAAATTACACGTATCATGAACATCCCCCATTGAAGGATTGTTCCAAATATCCCTTACATTTCAATGACGGGCCAAAAACGGCCCAAGCTGGGCCTAAAACGGCCCACCGATTTCTCTGGTTTATCAATAATATAGCTGATTTGCTTAGACCTCGGTAACTTTCTGGGCCATTTCTGGCCCAACTTTACGCTGCGGTATTTAATTTACAGCACCGCGCCGTGAGTGATTTTACACATGATTTGAAATTAATTTCTATTGATATCTCAAGAGTTAAATATGTTTCGTGCATTCTTGGATGCTGGTTTTGTCAAGTTGGCATGCAAGTTGCAATTGTGTTGGTACGCTGTCGCAGACTGGGGTCTGGGGCTGTGGCCCATTGTTGTCAAATGGGGTTCATTTATTTGTTTTGCTGCGTCTGTCCGCACACGGAGGGCGCTCACCAGGAGCATACTATGCCAACACCCGCTTATATCACCATTGAAGGGTCAACTCAGGGTCCAATCACTCAAGGCGCGTTTACTGAAGATTCCGTCGGTAACGTGTGGCAGGAAGGCCATGAAGACGAGATCATGGTGCAGGCCATTGATCACACTGTCATCATTCCTCGTGATATCCAGTCCGGCCAGCCAGCTGGTCAGCGCGTGCACACTCCGTTCAAGTTCACCTGCTCCATGAACAAGTCCATCCCGCTGCTTTACAATGCGCTGGTCTCCGGTGAGATGCTGCCGAAGTGTGAAGTCAAATGGTACCGCACCAATTCTTCCGGCAAGCAGGAGCATTTCTTCACCACCTCCTTTGAAGATGCGCTGATCACCAACATCGAGTGTGGCCTGCCACATTGTCAGGATCCGAAGAATGCTGACTTCACGCAGCTGATCACCATTGAACTGTCTTACCGCAAGATCATGTGGGAACACACAGTCTCCGGCACGTCCGGTGCTGATGACTGGCGCGCGCCTGCAGCTTAAGTCTCCATTCTCAATAAGGATGGAAGTCAAATCCGGGCCAGCTTTGGCCCGGACACTGCCTATGGGTGAGTTAAACGATAGGCAGTCTTTGATTTGGGCCGTGATCTGCGGAGTTGGAATATGCAGTTTGTCTCTGGCAAAGCCTCAGCAAAGCGCGGCTACTTGCGCAGCTTCTTTCGCAGCTTGCTGTGGCGACGGCGCAAGGTGGAGGCAATTGCTGGATTTGGATC
>NZ_LMCH01000023.1:0-65325 GCF_001623095.1 Pseudovibrio sp. Ad5
GAAATCTCATTGGCGCGATTGTCGAGAATGGCGAACAGAGAGTTTCTCAAACTGCTACTACCTGTGCGCACCGCAATTCCTTGCTCTAACAGGAAGGCCCGGATCTGGTTGATGGTGGCGGTACGACGCGAGACCAATCGGGATCGAACTCGATGCAGGGCTTGCAGATCGAGCTGATCCTGGCTCTTTTCCTGCACGTAATTCAAATTGGGCCGCAGCACGGCCTCGGCCACAGCTTCAGCATCGTTGTAATCGTTCTTCTGGCCTTTGACGAAAGGCTTGGTGTATTTGGCGGCGATGATACGGGGATCGAACCCCAGTTTGCGCAATGTTCGGCTAACAAAATGCGCACTCATGCACGCTTCCATGCCCACAATACAGCGCGGCAACTTCTCGAACGTCGCCACGAGGGACAAACGCCTGATCTTTTTCCGAAAAGCGTAGCTACCATCGTCATTGAACCCAACGATGTGCAATGTATCTTTGCCAATGTCGATGCCGACGGAAAGAAGTTCTGTGATCATGGGACTGCTCCGGTTTCATGAGAACAGGATCACTATAGAGCCTGCCCCTTAGGGGAGCAGGCGGTCCATCCCATTACCGGACCTTCGGACGTTTCCATCAAGGGTTGAGTACAGCTTAGGTAAAGTGTTACGCAATCTCTGAAACAAGATTTCTTTAAAGTGAGTCCTCAATATGAGGCAACAACATCTTTACTTTTAAACTCGATCAGTTGGCGGGGGATTGCCACCTGCCTGCCTCACCCAGCAGCATCCTAGAGTGTCATACCTTGAACTACTCAGAAGTTCCTGAGCTATATTGGTATTTATCGGAATCTGAGGTGCCCCCAAGTGCGTTGTACCCCGGCTTCGATGGTTGTGCCACTGAAGCAAGAAGATTTGAAGAAACCAACGCTGTTAGTTCTTGCAACATTTGTGTCTTGCATAGTGTCAAGTTCGGTTATTGGGCAAAATGCTGCGCAGTATGATTATCTATCTGCGCTAGACTTTGCAACAGAGCGGTTATTTACGTGTCAGAAGCATTGCTACAGAGATATTCCGGAATGAATAATCTTCCGGAGTGGCCTTCAAAAGGGTTTCTGCTGTCTTGTAGATCTGGTCTAACAGATTTGCTTTTGATGGTGTATCGGGGAGATTTCCACGCAACACTGCTTGAGTGAATGCGCGGAAAAAGTTGACATAATTGGTAGCATAGCGATCCAGATCTTTGTCTTGCTTGTAAGCTTCAACAAAGGGGACTGGCACTTCATAGCTTTCTGTTCGATCCAGCGTGTAAAGACCGGCCAGATTATACGCTGAGTTCGTTAAAGGGGATGTCAGCTCTTCCAGACTGCGGAAATAGACTGGCTGATAGTATCTCTCATATACTTGCGAGGAAATATTGCCGAGTTTGACATGCGCTAGAAGAGCGTCGTTGAGAAGGTCGAACAGGCCGTCGCAGGTGCGGAGTTCATTTGTACAGCCGAAGACCTGAACCATAAGCTTGCCGCCTGATACAAGTTCGTTCGCCCGGGCGGTTAAAAAGGCTGCCATGTCATCTTCGGCTTGCTTAGCAAATATCTTGCTCTCAGCCTCTGTGACGTGACCGTTTGCCCGCCTTTTGCTGGGACCATTTGGTAATACGTATCCGGGCAATTTATTAAGCGGGCGTTCGGACAAGTAGCCTATTGAGTTGAAAGTAGTGGCGATATGGACGCTGTCTGGTGGCAGTAACTGATCATACATCGAACCGCCAACGGCTGCTGATGAGACCCGTTGTGAGCCGAATGTTGATTGTCCGTCAGGTCTTAAACCAAGAAATAACTTAGAATAATCATTTGTTGGCAAATCAGAATGGATCGTCAAAAACGGACGGTCTGTCTGCTGCATTGTCTTGCCGATGAGGTGACGCATAACCGAAATAGAATTGCGCCCTTCGGAACACCCGAAGTCTGCAAAGGTAACTGGTCCTGAACCTTTCTCAAAGGGTAGACTTGAGAGAGTATCTTCTAACCAAGGCAGGACGGCTGCGATTTGCTCCCATTGAGGAGCTGAGTTGGCATCATAAAAACCGCCGCCAGCCATGCCGGTCATGCCTGTTGGGCGACGTTGAGTACCTACTGTCTCTTGATCAAGATTTGTCATAATTTTCCCCTGAAAACCAATAATATTGCGTCGGATCTATAAATTCGTTTCTAAATGCATCAATCGTTTTTAACTGGCATATGCTTAGAGCATGTCGCGTTCATAAGCTGATGTATTCACCGAGGGTGAGCGAGAGTACGTTTCTTTTATGTCAGCGGAACGCATGTGAGCTGCGAACAGCGGCAGGCCGGTGAGGGCGAGACCTCCGACCAGATTGCCGATCACAACCGGGATCTCGTTCCAGATCAGATAATCGAGAATGGAGAAGTCTCCACCCAGTATCAGTGCCGTTGGAAACAGGTACATGTTGACCACCGAATGCTCGAAGGTCATTGCAAAGAACAGCATGATCGGCATCCACATTGCGATGACTTTTCCGCTGACTGAGGTGGACACCATTGCGCCAACCACACCAAGGGATACCATCCAGTTGCACAGCACACCGCGGATGAAGATAGTCATCATGCCACCCATGCCGTGTTCTTTGTAGCCTATCGTGCGGTTCTTACCGATGCTCGCGATGACCTCACCAACATGATTGACCGGCGCTGAGAAACCGTAGGTGAAAATGACAGAGGTCAGAAAAGCGACCAGCAGGGCACCTAAAAAGTTGCCGATGAAAGTGATCGTGATCGCCTTTGCCACCCCGCTAAGAGTGACGTGGGGCCGCCTGTCAATCCAGGCCAACGGGGCAAGAACGAATATGCCCGTAACAAGGTCGAACCCCATAAGATACAGCATGCAAAAACCAACGGGAAACAGGACAGCCCCTACGATGGGGAAGCCGGTTTGCACGCCGACGGTGATTGCAAAGACCGCAGCAATTGCCAGAATTGCGCCAGCCATGAAGGCCCGGATCATCAGAATTCTCGGGTTTATGAAGATTTTTTCCTCACCCACGTCAATGATCTTTTCGACAAAGATGCGCGGTTCGTTATAAGACATTCCAAATCTCCATGTTCTATAAACCAACTGCTCCCAAACAATGGTGTGGTCAGCACTCTTCCACCTGCTGGATGTTTGGGTGACACGGACGTTGAGCAGGTTTCATCCGCTTCGTGCCATGCTTTCTTCCGGGGTTTGGGTTTCAACCACCTTTGGTGTTTTGTGCCTGGTGACAATCAATATACCCACCACGATCAGGCTGAGATTGAACATGAAATAAGATCCGAAACCTTCATCGAAGAATATCCATGCCAGCAGTACAGTCGTGGGTGGACCTAAGAAAAAATAGCTCTGTGACCGTGAGACATCGCCGCTGCGTATGAGAATGTAAAAGAGAACCCAGCTTCCCAGAGATATGACAATGCCCAGCCAAAGTAATGATCCAAGCAGAGGGACGGACCAGTTGATGACCATTGGCTCGAAGGCAAGCATTAGTCCAAACACGGGGATGAGCGCACTTAAATGCTGGATCAGTGACCCTGTCATCAGGTTCATGTGCGCTATAAATCGCTTTTGGTAGAGCACACCTGCGACCATGCTGAAAAGACACAGGACTGTAAGCAACACCCCGCTATAGGTGTTATTATCTAAATTGGCTTTTTGATTGACGACGAGCAGGACACCTATTGTCCCGAGCAACAAGCCTAGTATCAGTTTGAAGCTGAATCTTTCGCCCAGAAAAGCGATTGCCCCCACAGAGGCGAGTGCTGGATGCAGTGCCATAATCAAACCGACTGTGCCTACATCCATCCCCCATTCATATGCGATCAGCATACCTGTGAAGCAAAATCCGTGTATGAGAATTCCAGTCACGCAGACATGGAATACTTCTATCGGTTTATTGTGCCACTCAGCCTTGATTAAAAAAATAATGCCTAAGAAAAGCGGAACTGGAGCGGCTAATCGCAGGGTTTGAAACGTAAACGGATCTGTAAATGCGATGCCGATTTTCGATGCCACATACCCCGAACTGTAAAGAATGACGAACAACAGCGGTAAAACCTGATTAGCAATTACCGCCGGGTTCGGTCTCTGGCGTTGAGGCATATATTCGTTTCCAGTTCGCTTTCCGTGATTGAATAAGAGGTTAACCAACTGTTATTTCGCCACAATCTGCCGTTGCCAGATATTCACGGAGGTAGTTTTTGAAATCAGGTGGAATTTCGGCAGTTGCAATTTTGCCATGTTCGCCCGACGCTTTGGCGTGAATGACTGTCAGCTGGCCTCTGGAAACATCTTCTTCGCGGCCATCGCTCAGTTTTTTACAGATGAAAAAATTGAGCACCAGTGACTTTGTGCCAATCCGGCCAACATTTATGGCGATGAGTATCTCATCGCCAAAGGTCATTGGTCGCAGAAAATCGCAGTTCACTGAGAGGATCGGCCATTTTTGATCTTTGGCCGGATCACAGATACTCATTCCGCCTTGCTGGAAAAACCTCGTCTCCGCATATTCTACATATCGAAAGATATTTGAAAAATGCGCGATGCCTGCCATGTCCGTTTCGCAAAACTCTACATTTTTAGAAACAGAAAACAGCTTCGCATTTGATGACACTTCAATGTCTTTAAGCATTATGCAATCCAATCAAGCTGTTTCGCGGATGACGCGCTTTAGTTTTTTCCCTGTGACCCCTTCGTTAGACCCGGGAGAAACCTGTTTGATTTCAGTGATATCCGGAAGGTTATTCTGGTTGGAATATACGAATATTCTCTGCGCGATATCTGCGAAAGGCAGGCCTTCTTTGATTTCTGCTTCAACCTTTAAAGTTCCTTCAAGTTCGCCTTGGACCACTGTACAATCGAAGATCTCAGGAATATTTTTCAAAAAGGCCTCTTCGAGCTGGCAGCTATAGTAGGTTTTGCCGCCCAGCAGCATCGAATCGCTTGTTCTATCAACGTGGTAGTAAAGGTCATTCTCGCCTTTGTAGATTAGGTCTCCAGTAAGCCAGTAGCCGTCAAGAATGGCGTCTGCAGTCGCCTCTTGATTCTCCCAATACCCTGAAGTCACACTCGGTGATTTAACTCCAAGCCTGCCGACTACGTCATAATCGGTGATTTTTTTGTCCTGTTCATCAAAGAGCGCGACTTCGATCCAGGAAAATGGTTTACCCACACAGCGGTTGTAGTTGTTGGTCTTAAGCGTGTGGATGTTTCGAAAGATCCCAAAAGCGAATTCCGAAGAGCCCAAGTTATCAATAAACAGAGCACCATTTACGCGTTTTCCATCCTCATAACGATGACCGTATTGAAGCATTTTTCTGACATGAGGCTCATGACATGCATCCGCAGTACTCATCCATATATTGATGGAGGCGAGGCGGTCTGGATCAATGTCAATCCGACACAAATCAACATAAACACTAGGGAATGCGAACATTATTGACGGCTCAAAAGTCTCAATTGCCGCCGCTATCCCTTCAGGAGATTTATCTGAAGTGACAATCAGATGGTTCATACGCATTATGTTGCTCATCAGCATTGTGATGGCAGCCGCATGTGAGATCGGTGCAGCCGATAACATAGCATTGCCGAGCTTCTTACCAAGCTGCTTCTTGACCCCGTAAATTATCGACTTTTGACTAAAAGAAACCGCCTTGGGAAGACCCGTCGTACCGGAAGTATGACTAATGAGAACAGTATCATCATCCAAGTGATCATAGGTTTCACAGGGAAGCGAGAAAGGTTGTTTTTCCACCTCAATGATATCTGTTGTTGGACATTCGAAATTGGCGTTGTAGGTGAGGATCTCACCCAGCCTTTCCCCTTCAGAAACAAGCAACTCAGGCTTGATCTTTGATAGATACTTACTCGCAATTTCCGGCAAAACTCCGCCATTTAAAAATGCAGGGATAGCTCCGATCTTCGTTAAAGCGAGGTAGTGAAGATAATAGGAAATGCTATCATCTAAATATAATGCGACAATGGATTTCGCCCGTATACCCAAATGCCAGTAGCAAGATGCTATATGGTTTGCTTTCGCTACCAGGTCATTTAAGGAAAATGCCCAAGCTTGTCCCTCAATATCAATGTGAGTGACTGCTGTACGTTCATTATCTACTGCTAACTCGTGGACGCGAAAAAGAAAATTTCCAGCCCCTATCGTCGGGTCATTAGCTATTTCACTTATCAGAGAATCCTTGTCCTCAGCGCTGTCGTCGTTTGTATTTTCCGCCTTGCGCAACATGTGCCGTTTTAATTTGCCCGTTTCGGTTTTGGGCAAACTGTCAACAAAGATAATCGATCTTGGATATTTGTATGGTGATATAGTGTTCTTCACATGCTCTTGTAACGCCTCAACTAAGCTCGGTGCTTTGCTATTCTTATCGGCCAGTACGACATGCGCGCGGACGATACTTCCTCTATCTGGATCTGGTATACCTACAACTGCACATTCTCGAACGGATGGATGTGAAAGCAGTGCTTCTTCAACTTCAGCAGCAGCTATATTGTAGCCAGACGAAATAATCATATCGTCTGCTCTAGAAACGAAGTGTAGTTTTCCATCCCGATCTTTGCGGAAGAAGTCGCCGGTAATGTTCCAACCATCTTTGACATATTCGGCCTGTCGGTCATCATCCATATAGCGACAACCTGTTGGTCCACGGAAACCCAACCAGCCCGGCTTCCCAATCCCGACAGGTTTCATACCATCATCAAATACTTCAACCTCGTACCCCTCAATTGGCCAGAGGCCAGCAGAGCCTGACTGAAAGTCTTCCAGGCGGGTTGAGATGAATGTGTGTAGTGCCTCGGTTGACCCCATCGCATTTATGATTGGAACGCCTATACGATCTTGCCAGTGTTCTAACACTGGTTGCGGTAAGTTCTCACCAGCGGATACAGCGCAACGTAAAGTCTTGAGAAGTTTGCAGTTAACTTCTTCAGAAAGCATAACTTTGTATGCTGTTGGTGCGGAGAAGCAGACAGTTGCATCATACTGGCCGATAAATTCTGCCAGATTGAATGGTGACGTCTGCTCCAACAAAACGGCTGCTGCGCCAAAGCGTAACGGGAACACCGCCAAACCGCCCAAACCGAAAGTGAATGCCAACGGAGGTGTACCTATACAGACATCGCCTGGCACAATTTTTAGGACTTGCCTTGCAAATCCATCAGCAATTGCAAGGATATCGCGATGGCGATGCATGGTGATTTTAGGCTTCCCGGTCGTGCCGGATGTACTAGCTAGCAGTGCAATGTCGTTCTGAGAGGTTTTAGCTGCCTCATACTTAGTCGATTTGAAGATTGCCTTAGCATTTACAGTCGCTTTGTCGTCAATGATTGCCGAAAATTCCGCAATTTTAAGATCAGGGCGTGTGTTTCTATCCAACAGGCTTAGCTCTTCATCTAAACCTTTTTGGCAAAGAACCAAATCTACCTTAGCCCTATCGATCAAGATGCTCAGTTCGCCCGCACGCATGAGCGCAATGGTATTGAAAGCAACTGCACCAACCTTCAAGATTGCCAAAAAACACGCCACCATCATTGGGCAGTTTCTCGACCTAATCATGACCCGGTTCCCAGGCATGACGCCGAAATCTTCACTGAGAACTCTAGCAATCTGATTTGAAAGATCTCTAAGCTGCTGATACGTCAATGTACCATTTGAGCCGATTAAAGCCGGATGTTCGCCGAAACCCCGCTCCACTAAGGCATCAACTAGTTCAACTCCTACGTTTAACTTCTTTTGATATGGGTAAAGATCAATTTTAAATTCTGGCTGTAGTTCAGTTACTGGAAGATTATTGTTGACAAATTCGTCAATATGCCCGGTTTCAAGCAACATTTTCATCAGCCTCCTAAATAATAATATTTATAATATTACTCTTATGTAAAATATATATTTTAGATTTGATAAGATCAATTCAATACTATCTATATCGATATAATACTTGTTTTTTTACGATCAAATTTCAAGAACCAAATAAATGAAATGTTTTCATTTTTAAATTCTAATATTCTAATTTAGAAACTCTACGGTAATATGTGGATATAAACCCCGAGGGTGACTGATGAGCCATGCACGAAAAACGACCAATCTAGCGGAAATGAACACCTCAAGTCGGGCTCAACGAATTGTTGTAATTGGTGCAGAAGGACATGTTGGAACGACGATATGTGCTGCGTTACCGGACCATCACGATGTGATTAAAGTTGGACGTAACAGTGGTGACGTAAATGCAGATATCTCAGAGAGATCCTCTATTGATGCCATGTACAAAGAGATCGGAAAAGTAGACGCTGTTGTTCTGGCTGCTGGTGCGGTTCATTTCTGCCCTCTCGAGCAATTTCCTGAAGATAAATTTTTATTTAACCTCACGCACAAGGCAATGGGCCAGATCAACTGCGTACTCGCAGGCCTAAACTATCTCAATGACGGCGGGTCGTTTACCCTATCAAGCGGTATTCTGGATAGAGACCCGATCCGAATGGCAAGCGGTGCAGCTGCTGCCAATGGTGCTATCGGCGGATTTGTGAAGAGTGCGGCGATTGAAATGCCACGTGACACTCGGATTAACGTTGTTAGCACGGGGCTCCAGGACATTTCCGTCGAACGATATGGAAGCGTTTTTCCTGGTCATACTCCAGTCTCATCGGAAAGGGTCGCAAATGCCTATCTTAAGTGCGTTGAGGGAGGCATTAACGGACAACTGGTGACCGTAGACTAAGGTGTTTGTAAGCAATGCTGCATGGGGGGGCAAAGTTTGAAATTTAAACTCGTAAGCTATAATTTATGTCCTTTTGTGCAGCAGGTATTTATAGCCCTGTCGTTGAAAGGCCTCGATTTTGACATCGAATATATCGACCTGTCGAACCCTCCAACATGGTTCACAAAAGTTTCCCCGCTAAAAAAAGTGCCAGTTCTTTTCGCTGGTACAAATCAGGTGCTGTTTGAATCTATAGCAATAATCGAGTTTATTGAGGATTACGCTGAGCAAAAGACATATCCGTCGGACTTGTTTGAACGATCCCGTGACCGTGCGTGGATTCAGTTCATTAACCAGCTGATGTGGAGTCTGTATGATCTTTCCGTAATGGGGAGTGAGGAAGAATACGGTTCAACTGTAGGAACGCTTCATAAAAAGCTCGATGAACTGGAAGCTGCCTCGCACGGTGGGAAGTACCTTTTTGGCGATTCATTCTCGCTCGTAGAAGCCGCAGTAGCGCCATTACTTCTTCGCTTGAGTTATATTGACGAAATAGCCCCCGGTCTTCTTGACGAAGTACGTCATAGCAATATTTGCAGAGTCAACAACCAGTTAATGGCTGACGCAAACGTTCAACGCTCAGCTCACAGTGACCTAAAACAGGTTTATTACAAATTGCTCGGGAAGCGGCAGGCGTACTTGTCCACTTTCCTGCCTGAGAAATTCAAATCAGCTGAAAGCACGCCTTTAAGATATTGATCGGCACCAAATTAAAATTTGCCAGGACAACACATTTTCATCTCAAAACCGCAGTTTTTTCTGAGTCATGCGAGCCATAGAAAATTGGAAAAAGTAATATGACGTCCACTAGAGTATTTGAAAAAACCAAAAGGTCTACAATTAAACGAGCCCCTGAATACGCAGATTACAGCGAGCAAGCAGTCTATGATATATTGGATAGCGGGTATATGTGTACGATTGCGTTTGTACTCGACGGCAAGCCCTTCTTAAATCCCACACTTTACTGGCGCAAAGGTAATTACGTCTATTGGCATGGTCTAGCTGGCAGCAAGATGTTGCTTGAACAGGCCAAAAAAATTGATGTTTGCTTCAATGTAAGTCACCTGGACGGGCTGCTTTTAGGACGCTCAGCTTTTCACCATTCTGTAAATTATCGCTCGGTCACGATCCATGGCAAATCAGAGCTGGTTGAAGACAGTAATGAGAAGATGGATGTCGCATTTGAATTCGTCGAAACATTATTTCCTGGTCGCCGCTCAGAGTTGCGTGAACATAAAGAAGAAGAAATCCAAAAGGTTAAGTTCATGCGTTTGCCAATTGAGGAAGTATCCGTAAAGCATCGCTACGACAACTCTGTCATGGATATTTTGAGAAGGCAGCAGAGCAACGCACTTAAGGAGTATGGTCCTGAAGGTGTAAACCCCCACTGTTGGACAGGAACAATTCCAATTCGCACAATACTTGAAACACCGATTCCAGATACCGCTACTGATCCAAACATTCATTCGCCTGATTATTTGTCTCAATCTAAATTCAAACGCGAGTTCTGAGGCAAGTTGAAGTCTAGATCACTACCAAGGAGGGAATGAGGTGAAAATAGTTGTTATTGGTGCAAGTGGAGATATTGGTCGAACGGTTTGTAAAGAGCTCAGCAAGAGACACGAAGTTATTAGAGTTTGCCGCAGTTCTGGTGACTATCAGACTGATATGACTGACATGACATCTCTTGAAAAGCTATTTAATGCGATTGGAGAAGTGGACGCTATCGTAGTGACAGCAGGCTCTGTTAAATTTGCAAAATTGCAGGAAATTTCTCAAGCTGAATTTATGTATGCACTCTCCGATAAAGTCATGGGCCAAGTGAACGTTGTTCTCGCAGGTATGAGTTATGTCAGAGATGGTGGATCCTTCACCCTAACAAACGGGCTATTGGATCAACATCCTGTTCCAAATGGTGTTGGCGCTGCGACAGCAAATGCTGCACTCTCTGGTTTTGCAACAGCTGCAGCGATTGAAATGCCTCGCAACATTAGACTGAACGTCGTGAGTCCAGGCCTCATGGACATTTCCTATGAGCGCTATGGAAAAACCCTCAAGGGGCACGAACCAGTTTCTTCAAAAATTGTCGCCGCAGCTTATGCGAAAAGTGTTGAGGGATCCGCTTCTGGGCAACGTATTATAGGAGAATAAAATCAAGGAAAGAGATCTCTACTTGCCTCACATTCTTACTTGCAAACCCAATTCTAAAATGTCCTTTTGGAGGCCTTACAACGATGCGGTGTTTATTTGTCCAGATAAAATGCAAACCAGGATCGTGGCGTAGTATCGCAAATGAGATTGCCATCAAAGAACTACATTCCGAGATTTATTCGATCAACGGTGAATATGACATCATGACAAAAACATATTTGGAAGATTTCAACGAAGCACCAAACCTTGTTTCCAAAATGGTGAGCGATATCGAAGGCATTGAAAAGACTTCAACTATGTTCGCATTCGATCCATTCTGAGCGTTAGTTTTATCGCCAGTTGGCAGTCCAGATATAGAGATGATCAACACTGGAGAAATGGAATTGGGATTAAATTATTTTGAGATAAACGCAGATGCCGTAAATTCACTCCTCTCCATCAAAAAGCAGGTCCCTGCAATTGAGGAAACCCTGAAAACTTTGGTGGAGTTGCGTGTTTCACAAATCAATGGCTGCGCATACTGTGTAGATTTGCATTCAAACGAAGCTAGAAAAGCTCATGTTCATCAACAGAAACTGGATTGCTTACCGGTGTGGAAGGAGAGCAACCTTTTCTCACAAAGAGAGTGCGCTGCCCTCAGTTGGGCAGAAAGCGTCACGAGAATCTCTGAGGAACGTGAATCTGAGGGCAATTTGAACCTTCTATTGGAGACCTTCACGGAAAAAGAAGCCGTAGATTTGACATTCATCGTATGCGCAATGAATGGTTTGAACCGCCTTGCTATAAGTTTTGGCGACAAACCCAAAAGTTCAGTTTCTAAATAGATTTCTCATAGGAGCATGATCGTGCTGTCGGTGTCTCGTAAATCAAATTTCAGTTTGCCCAACGTATTGAACTCGGGCGCTATGTCGCCTTAGAACGCAGGATATGCGAGGGACATTCTACTTAAGATATGTAACGTCAACATTTGCCCATCACTTCTGAATTGCAAACTTGCGGGATCTGAGCATTGCCGCGATTACGTGTGTAAAGCATCCGGCTCTGTTGCAAACGTGTCTTAGAGCGCAATTTGTGTGACTTCAGGGCTATCTTATTAGATTTTATCGCTCTGAAGATGGTTTTCGAGCATGGTCATAGCTTCAGATAGAGCACTTGGGCCAATTCCGAAGGCCCGCTCAACGAGGCGGGCTTCACCCAGAACATCCTTCGAGAAGTTGAAGGCACCAGCCTGACCTTTGCGCAGTGCCCGCATTACTTCAAAGCCTTTGATCGTCGCATAGGCGGTCTTCATGGTTTTGAACCCGCGTACAGGTTTGATGAGCTGTTTCAGCTGCCGTGATCAGCTTCGATGATATTGTTCAGATACTCCACTTGGCGATGTTCAGTGTCCGCGGGGCATTTTCCTTCTGCTTTCAACTCGGATATAGCAAGGCCATATGTTGGGGTAATCCCCCCGTTATTTGATCAAGTTAAAAGTAGAGATATTGTTGCCTCATATTGAGGACTGATTTTATGAAGAAATCTCGTTTCAGCGACAGGCAGATCATTGCAATCTTGAAGCAGGGCGACAGCGGCATTCCGGTTGCTCAGCTGTGCCGGGAACACGGTTTGAGCGCGGTGAGTTACTATAAATGGTGCGCCAATGATCTCAACGATGAAGTCTACCGAAGAAGAGCCACGCAGTATCTGTGAAGCTGCGCAGCAAGTGGTCTCCAGAACAGATTGCCGGCTGGCTCAAACGTAGCTTTCCAGGAGACGTAAACAAGCAGGTGTCCCACGAGACGATATATCGAAGCCTTTACATACAGGCCCGCGGCGTATTGAAGAAAGAACTGCTGGACCATCTGCGTGCTAAACGCACGATACGCCGGTCCAGACACGCAAGCCTCAAACGAAATAGTCTAGGCCAAATTAAGGATGCCGTTTCGATCAGCAAAAGGCCCGCTTGCGTCGAAGACCGTGCAATACCGGGGCATTGGGAAGGTGATCTGATCGGAGGATCCAAGAATAGCTATATCGCCACTCTTGTTGAGCGGCAAACACGCTATGTCATGTTGATTAAGGTTGCCAACAAAGACACGAGCAGTGTTATCTCCGGGTTGATCAAACACACCCACAAATTACCGAAAGAGCTTTACAAATCATTGACTTGGGATCGAGGCAAGGAGATGGCAGATCATCTAAGCCTGACATTAGTAACGGATGTTGCTGTATACTTCTGCGACCCACATTCACCGTGGCAACGCGGATCAAACGAAAACACGAACCGCTTGCTGCGGCAGTATTTGCCCCGAGGCACTGAGTTATCTGTACACACGCAGCCTGAACTTGATGCAATCGCAAGACAACTCAACCAACGACCCCGCAAGACCTTGCAATATCAAACCCCAGCTGAGAAGTTCTCACAGTGTGTTGCATCCACCAGTTGAATCCACCTCACTCAGCAACCAGATGACCAAAATCGACCTATGGTTGAAGGCCACACGCTGGCTGGAAACACCTAGATTTGGTCGAATGGCCGCTATTGGTCAGACAGTGACATATCGAGAGTAGTGTAGAAAAGATGATCGAAGCCTCTGCACAGACTGCTCGATTGTGAACTAGAAACGTCAAGTTCATTACTCAAGCAGATAGAACTATATCACGCCTGCATTTCCAATGGCGATCAGACTAAACCGCCATTGGCGCGCACGGTTTGCCCGTTGATCCACGCACCGTCGGAGCATACGAGGAACGCCACAACGGCGGCTATATCTTTCGGTTCGCCGAGACGCTCCAGCGGTGTCATCTGTGACATACGATTGATGACCTCCTGAGGCTTCCCATCTAGGAAAAGCTGGGTTGCGGTCGGACCGGGGGCCACGGCGTTGACGGTGATAGATCGCCCGCGCAGTTCTTTAGCCATGATGGCCGTCATCGTCTCAACTGCGGCCTTGATCGCAGCATAGACGCCGTAAGTTTCGAGTTTCAATCCGACAACACTGGTTGAGAAGTTCACAATGGCACCACCATTTCGGAGACGTTTGGCTGCCTGACGTAGGGGGTTGAACGTGCCCTTGAAGTTGATCGCGACCTGACTATCGAAAAGAGCGTCATCACTTTCTGCAATGGTGGCTAGCTTCATAATGCCTGCATTGTTGACGAGGACGTCCACACCGCCGAAGGTTTTCTCGGCCATCTCGAACATTCGCTTTACTGCTGCCGCATCGGATACATCCGCTTGGACCGCAATAGCATTATTGCCTGTCGCCTTGATCTTTTCGACAACTTGACGCGCAGCATTTTCATTGTCTGCATAGTTTATAACTACATTGAACCCGCCTGCCGCGAGGTGTTCTGCAATCGTAGCGCCGATCCCGCGTGAAGATCCAGTTATGATTGCAGTTCTGTTTTCAGTAGTGCTCATGTCTTTTTCCTTTCCTGGATCAACCAATGCTGGTTGTGATTATGAAATAGGCTTTCTCGTTATGTGGATAATCGCGTACAAATTGTCATCACTATTCTGCTAAGTCGGATAATAAATGGATCGCATTAATGCTATGAACGTCTTCACACGGATCGTGGAAGTTCGAAATTTTACCAAAGTCGCAGCCGATCTTGGCTTGCCTCGATCAACGGTCACGGATGCAGTCAAGGGACTTGAGGCCAGATTAGGTGTCAGCCTGTTACATCGTACTACCCGCGTTGTGCGTCCAACGTTGGATGGTGAAGCTTATTATCGGCGTTGCCTATCTATCCTGTCGGAAATTGAAGACGCCGAAGATGCCTTTGCTGGGACAAAGCCCAAGGGGATGCTACGCGTTGACGTGCACGGGGTCCTCGCACGGCATTTTTTGTTGCCGACATTGCCTGATTTCCTGGAACGCTATCCCGACATTCAGATCCATATCGGTGAAGGCGACCGGCTGGTCGATTTGGTGCGTGAAGGTGTGGATTGCGCTCTGCGGGTCGGTAATCCAATTGATAGTGATATGATCGGACGCAAGCTTGCTGATCTGGACGAGGTGACCTGCGCGTCACCGGATTATCTTGAGCGGTTCGGCACACCCTCAACGATTGACGCACTTGAAGGGCACCAGATGGTCGGTTTTTGGTCCACCGCGACAGGGGCAATATTGCCGCTTGAGTTTGTCCAAAATGGCAAGGTTCAGATCTTTAAGCTTCCTACACCAGTGACGGTCAGCGGAGCAGAAGCCTATGCACAGTGTGCATGTCTCGGCCTTGGTATTATTCAAAAGCCGCGCTACTCTGCGGCTGAAGACCTCAAAGCAGGGCGACTGGTTGAATTACTCAAAGATACACCGCCAACGTCGTCTCGGGTATCGATTTTCTATCCGCGCGACCGATACTTATCGCCAAGGGTGAGAGTGTTTGTAGATTGGGCGGTGAAAGTTTTTATGAAAACTTCCCCAATCTGACCAAAACATCTGCCCCTTGGAGGTTTGCTTTAGCTCGACACAACTATTTACATCCACTTACAATGTAGAGCTGCCTTCTGCTGCAAGAGATATGAGATCGACCTGAAGTTGAAGTCTCGCCTTGGCCAATCATGCCTAGAATTAGGTTGAATGACCGCTTCTCTAATCGGGCGTTGAGGTCAAGCTCTTTTTCCTTTTCATTCGGATCTAATCCATCTCCGGGTCACGCTTCTCTTCGCAGTCTGGGTCGCTCTTTACAGTGAGCGGCTGCATGCATGTGCCGGAATGGTTGTAGAGAGCCACGCTAATGGACGCGCTTTCATGGCGCAGCAGACATTTTCGGCTTCATCTACAAACCTCGTCCAGAGAGGACGACCCTGCCGTGATATTGAGGTCAGGCTATATTATGCAGCAACCTCCAAGCCATCACGACAGAACGATGTATCATTGACCCACATGCGATGCATGACAACCGCGAGCTTTCTGGCCACGGCCACAACAGCACGGCGGCGCCCTTTGGTCCGCATCAGGCGCATCCCCCAAGCTCTTGATGCTGGATCCGCCAGTACAGCGGGTTAGCATTGCATTAGCAGCCGTATAAAGGGCAGAGCGGACCTCCATGTCTCCTGCTTTAGAGATCCGGCCAGGATTATCAGTTTCTCCGGACTGAAAACGCCTCGGCGTTAAGCCGAAGTGGGCAGCAACCGTTCGCGAATTCCTGAACCGCGCCGGGTCATCCACGGCGGCGACAAATGAGAGCGCTGTTATTGGGCCAACGCCGGGGATTTCCATCAGTAGCAAGCAAACTGAGTTAGTGCTTGCAGCGTGTTTAACGCGCTTATCTAGTTCCTGATACGTTTGCAGTAAAGCAAGCCGCGCATCCAGCTGCGGAACCAGTGCCAAGCTCAAATCTGGGTGGACTTCGATAAACGGTCGCACTGTTGCATCAAAGCGTGTGTGTTTAATCCGTTCCGGCAGACGCAGGCCGTAAACCTTCAAGAGCCCGCGTACCTCGTTTGTCAAGTCTATGCATTTACGCAAGCATGCCTTGCGACTGCTCAGGAGCGTACGCATTGCATGCGAGCGACGGCTTTTCATATGCACTGGGCTATACCAGCCGGAACGCAGGACTTGCGCTATGCCGCGTGCATCATTCTTATCGGTCTTGTTACGCATGGCCGACAGAGCCGCATGCACTTGCCTTGCCTCCATGCAGACAACGTCAAAGCCATGTTGTTCTTTCAAACCGTAAAACAGAGGCTGGCTCATTGTTCCAGCTTCAAAGCCAAGACGGGTGATAGGCAACGACGTCTGAGCTAAGGTATTGGCGATAACATCAACTTCGCAGGCAACCAAGCGTTCAAATATAATCTTGCCTTCGCCGTCAATCACACAGATCGAAACAGACCGTAAAGAAACATCCAAACCAGCATAGTATTCCATGGTGCTCTCCCATCCTCGCAGCAATATGCTGCGATCTTAACAGGAGCTGACCTCTCGTGAAGGACGAGCCCGATTACGCATGCTATTGGTCATGAGTAATTGCAGATCGCCAATAAGAGCTATTGTAGAAG
The DNA here is from genome assembly GCF_001623095.1 of Pseudovibrio sp. Ad5. Lineage (NCBI taxonomy): Bacteria > Pseudomonadati > Pseudomonadota > Alphaproteobacteria > Hyphomicrobiales > Stappiaceae > Pseudovibrio > Pseudovibrio sp. Ad5. The sequence continues at coordinate 16,944 of NZ_LMCH01000023.1, forward strand.
CCTACAGGTGAGCGCGATTCAGCTCATAATGGGAACGTCCGATGGTCGAATTTTAGCTCATTCTGAATTGCAGGGCTCATAACTTCTTTACTTCATGAAGCTGTTAGGCCTTTTCAGTAAAAACAGGCATTGACTTTAGCTATCCTAAAGAGCGGCAAATGCTCGTTAGGCTGGATATGATCCAATCTCTTCTTCTTCAAGATTTCACGGGTCCTTCCCAGGCCTTTGCTTGCCTGCGGGTAGTTCGGGACCACGGCGCAAGCGGCTATGTGGTTTTCGCAAGGGCTTGATGTTTATGTTCATGTTGTTGTTCTCAGTTTTTAGCCCCGCTAATCCTATAGGTTTGTGGAGGAATTCAGTTTCCTTGCATTGACACCTTGCGCCAATCATCGCATGGTCAACTTGAGGCGTCGAAACCTCGGTAACGCGGCACCGCAGCCGCTTTCTGCGGTCTTTTTGTGTCTGGAGTTAGCTCTCCAAACGCAACTCTTGCTTATGGGCGGGAGGGCGGTGAATACAATACCCTTCACGGGGGAATAAACCCGCCTGTCGTTACCAGGTTTCGAACCTCCCGCTCGCCAGTGGGTTGTCGAAAGCTCTCTGTTGAGTGGTTTGTTCAACAAGCCTGTAACGAGGGTATTTTGATGACTGATACTGGTAAAGAGAAATGCGCCCATACGTCCCTTCGCAATGAAGTGGACCAGCTTCACCTCACAGCCAACCACCTCAAAAATCTAGTCTATTCCATGAGCGTGGTTTTGAGTGAACGCATGGAGCACACACAGGAATATGAAGCGTTGCTGACGCTGTTTGATACTGTGCGCAATCACATTGAAGATGTGCAGGGAAGTAGCGAGAAGATTTCCGAGCTGCTCGAACCTTGCGCGCTAAGACGAATAATACGGAATGAAGAGGGGCATTGCCCCTCACGGAATATTCTGGCTTGGGAAGCGTGAAGCTTCTCAGGCCCTTTTTGTTGGTCGCTTGAAGCGGGCATGCCCTTTATCAAGAAGCATTAAAGTTGCCCCCTGACGGACGTTGACGACCCTCCGACAACTCTCAAGAGTTAAAACCTCAATGAAAGCCTGTGTCCTGACGACTAATGACGACATTAACAGCTTTTTCAGAATTAATTTGAAAGGGTATTTGCAGGAACTAAGAGAGGTAAAATCGCGCTTTCAAACGCTCTCATTTGCTTGCATAGTGCTGACACAGGGCACAAAAGCAAAAAGCTCCCGGGAGGGAGCTTTGCTAAGCCTCTTTATATACCATGAGGTTAAATGGTGAGCCCGCACGGGTTCGAACCGTGGACCTACTGATTAAAAGTCAGTTGCTCTACCAGCTGAGCTACGGGCTCTCGACAGGACCGTTAGGTCGCTGCCTGTGAGGGGGCTTCTAAGGATTGCAGGGGCTTAGCGCAAGCGCTTTTTTTTATTTTCCACACAGTGCATTGAATTTGAATCAAGTATGCATCTTACGCCTCTCACAATCATGAGGAGAAGGCGGCTACACTTAAGTGCCTTCAGCAAAGAATGCGCCTCACGCGTACGAGCGCTCAAAGTTAAGAGTGGGAGTTATCATCAGACTTTCCCTCATAGGGCAAATTGTCTCGCTTTCTCCGTAAAACTACAACCTAAAGCTCATTAGACTACGTATTTCCACGCCAATTCATGAGTTTCAAGTGTCCACCACCGATGCTGACTATTCAATTAAATGCAAACAAAAGCAATAAGTTACGATAATAAAAAACCCCACAGCCCAGAGCGTCATCGTGCAAAATCAATCAAAAGTTGTGAAATATCTAAATACTGTGGAGATGCGTGTTTTGATCGATTAGCGGAGTTTGCTTTTTGATCTGCCGCAAAGAACTCACCTCCGAATAAGCGCACCTACTTAATGTATATTTTTCATGCGAGATAAGGTTTCTCGGAAATGCGAGCTCTCAGGTTGCGCACTGTCTTCCTTCTAATATTTACGTTCTTTCTCAGTGCGTCGAACTACGCGATAGCTGCGTCGGACTCTTCAAACCGTGTTCTCGACTTTGCCAAAAAAGTTGAGGTCACAAAGTTCTTTCCTAAGGCCGACAGGTATGGCGCGCTGCACGAGGACATCGCAGTGTTACCAGCAATGGCCGGAGATGACGTTTTAGGTTGGGTCTTCCTAACCACCGATCTCGTTTCCACAACAGGATATTCTGGCAAGCCTATTGATACGTTGGTTGGTATCAATCCTGAAGGCATGCTCACGAGCGTTCAGCTGGTAAAGCACGCAGAACCAATCGTTCTGATCGGTATCCCTGATAGCGAGATCAAAAAGATCACCGAGAATTATGCTGGTCTCGATATCAAGAAAGAAGCAGAGCAGGGCGGGTCTGCTCACGAGCTGGATATCATCTCCGGCGCGACCGTCACCATTATGGTGATTGATGATTCCGTCGTGAGAGCAAGCCTGAAAGTGGCGCGCACCCTCGGACTTGGTGGCCTGAAAGGCGCTGCTGCTGACACTGGTCCAAAATTTGTCATAGATCCAGACAAAGCAGAGGTTTCTGACTGGATGTCAATGACTGGTGATGGTTCTATCCGTCGTCTGACGCTCGATGTGGGCCAGGTCAACGCCGCATTTGTAGAGCAAGGCAATCCCAAAGCCATCAAACGTCCAGAGAAGGGGCCAGAAACCGACTCTTACGTTGATATGTTTATGGCGCTTGCTGACGTCCCAACTGTAGGTCGTACGATCCTGGGAGACGCAGAGTATGCCAATCTGAAAAATCGTCTGAAAGAAGGTGAGCACGCAATCGTGGTCCTCGGTCGTGGTCGTTATTCTTTCAAAGGCACAGGCTACGTACGTGGTGGCATCTTTGATCGTATTCAGCTGATCCAGGATGACATTTCAGTCCGCTTCAGAGACCGTCAACACAAACGTCTCGGCGTTGTGGCTGCAGATGATGCGCCAACGTTTAAAGAACTGGACATGTTCACCATTCCTGCAGACTCCGGTTTCGATCCAAGTAAACCATTCCGGCTGCAGCTTCTCGTACACCGTACAATTGGTGCGATTGAGAAAACCTTCCTGACATTTGATCTGGGCTATCAGTTGCCGCAGCAATACCTGAAGAAGGTAGAGGATGCACCAGTTGCCGCAGCAGATGCAGGAAAGGGAGAAGGCGCAGTTGCCGCTCCTGCAGAAGAAGGCCGCGTAGAGCTTTGGCAGCGCATTTGGAATGATCGTCAGGTTGATATCGCAATACTAGGCATTGCTCTTACAATCCTGACAGGCGTTTTCTTCTTCCAGATGCAGGTTGCCAAATCAGAGAAGTTTACCTTCTGGTTCCGTATTGGCTTCCTAACCTTCGTCTTGGTCTGGTTGGGCTGGATGGAAAACGCGCAGCTCTCTGTTGTAAACGTTCTGGCGCTCTTCTCAGCGCTGACGACAGAATTCAGCTGGACCGCGTTCCTGATGGATCCACTAGTGTTCCTGCTGTGGTTTGCTGTTGCAGCAGCACTCATCTTCTGGGGTCGTGGCGCATATTGCGGCTGGCTCTGCCCGTTTGGTGCACTTCAGGAGCTAACCAATCGGATCGCGAAGTTCTTCAAAGTTCCTCAAATCTCATTGCCTTGGGGTTTGCATGAACGCCTCTGGGCCGTGAAGTACATGATCTTCCTCGCTCTGTTTGGCTTGTCACTCTACTCCTTGGCAGTTGCTGAGCATTATGCAGAGGTTGAACCATTCAAGACCGCAATCATTTTGAAGTTCCAGCGCGGATGGCCGTTTGTCCTGTTCGCCGTGGCACTCTTGACCGCAGGTTTGTTTATCGAGCGGTTCTACTGCCGTTACCTCTGTCCACTTGGTGCAGCGCTCGCCATTCCAGCACGCCTACGCATGTTCGACTGGCTGAAGCGCTACAAAGAGTGCGGCAATCCATGCGCACGTTGCGAGAAGGACTGCATGGTTGGAGCGATCCACCCAGAGGGCAACATCAATCCAAACGAATGCCTGAACTGCCTGCACTGTCAGGTTCTGTATCAGAGCGACGACAAATGTCCGGTCTGCATTAAGAAGCTTGCCAAGCGCAAGAAATTCGAAGCGCAGACGGGTATTTCAAAGACGGAAAAGGGCACTTCCGTCAAACAACCGGCTTAGGCCAAATCTACTAGAAAGTATCAAGGGAGACTTTCATGACTGATAGAAAAGAGACAGGTCTGTCACGCCGCGCATTGCTCGGTGGTACTGCTAAAACAGCCGCTGTTGCGGGTCTGGGCGCAGTGGCAGTTGCTGGCGCTACTGGTGGCATCACTGCTGCACAGGCAGCTGAAGGTAACGACTTCCACGTTGCTCCGGGCGACCTGGACGAATACTACGGCTTCTGGTCTTCTGGACAGGCAGGCGAGCTGCGCATTCTGGGCATCCCATCCATGCGTGAACTGATGCGCGTTCCTGTGTTTAACCGTTGTTCCGCAACCGGTTGGGGCCAGACCAACGAATCCAAAAAAATTCTGACAGAAAACCTGCTGCCAGAAACCAAAGAGTTCCTTGCAGCTCATAATATGGACACATATGACAACGGTGACCTTCACCACCCACATATGTCCTTCACTGACGGCAAATATGACGGCCGCTACCTGTTCATGAACGATAAAGCAAATACTCGTGTTGCACGTATTCGTCTTGACGTGATGAAAGCAGACAAGATCATCGAAGTGCCAAACGCGCACGACATCCATGGTCTACGCCCTCAAAAATGGCCTCGTACAGGTTATGTTTTCGCAAACGGTGAGCACGAAGCTCCACTCGTAAACGATGGTAAAATCCTTGATAAGCCGGAAGAATATACCTGCATCTTTACCGCGATTGACGGCGATACCATGGAAGTGGCATGGCAGGTGATTGTATCCGGTAACCTTGATAACTGCGATGCGGACTATCAGGGTAAATATGCATTCTCAACCAGCTACAACTCAGAAATGGGTACCAATCTGGCCGAGATGACTGCGTCCGAAATGGACCACTGCGTTGTCTTCAACATCAAGCGCATTGAAGAAGGCGTCAAAAACGGCGACTACGAAATGCTGAATGGTGTGCCTGTTCTTGATGGCCGTAAAGGCTCCAAGTACACCGCATACGTTCCAGTGCCGAACAGCCCACACGGCTGTAACACTTGCCCAGACAAAAAACACGTTATGATCGCTGGTAAACTGTCTCCAACAGTTTCCGTTATCGACGTGGACAAGCTGGATGCAGTGTTTGACGGTGCAGATCCACGTTCCGCAGTTGTTGCAGAACCTGAGCTGGGTCTTGGCCCTCTCCACACAGCATTCGATAACCGCGGTTTCGCATACACCACACTGTTCCTCGACAGCCAGATGGTGAAGTGGGACATCGACAAAGCGATCCGTCAGTACGCTGGTGAAGATATCGACCCAATCCATTCCAAGATTGATGTCGCTTATCAACCAGGCCACAACCACACTTCCATGGGTGAAACTCTGGACGCGGACGGTAAGTGGCTTGTTTCCCTGAACAAGTTCTCCAAAGACCGCTTCTTGAACGTTGGTCCTTTGAAGCCTGAAAACGAGCAGCTGATCGATATTTCTGGCGACGAAATGAAGATCGTTCATGACGGCCCAACATTCGCTGAACCACATGACGTCATCATCGTTCACCGTTCTCTCGTGAATCCAGCTTCTGTTTGGGATCGTAACGACCCAACATTCGCTGATGCAGTTGCACAGGCAAAAGCAGACGGTGTTGATCTGGAAGAAGCAGAACACGTAATTCGCGATGGCAACAAAGTTCGCGTTTACATGCACTCTGCAGCTCCAACCTTCTCTCTTGAGAAGTTTACCGTGAAGCAGGGCGATGAAGTCACTGTTTACGTCACCAACATTGATGACATTGACGATCTGACACATGGCTTCTGTATTTCCAACTACGGTGTAGCAATGGAAGTTGCTCCTCAGGCAACAGCTTCTGTGACCTTCATTGCTGAGCGTCCAGGTGTTCACTGGTTCTACTGCCAGTGGTTCTGTCATGCACTGCACATGGAAATGCGCGGCCGTATGTTCGTTGAGCCTCGCGACGCATAAGGGAGCAGCGGGCATGACAAGGTTGTTCTGGCAAACATTGCTGGGAGCGACGGCTTTGGTTGGCGTGAGCGTTTCTGCTCACGCCGCTGAAATCCCTGTTCCTGCACAGCCTGATGCCTTAGCCCGCGCCTTAGAAAAGGCGCAGGACGGAGACGTTTTGCGCCTTTCTGCTGGAATTCATCAGGGACCGATCATCATCGATCGGTCTTTGGTGCTTAAAGGAGAGCCAGGCGCAGAGCTTAAAGGCAATGGCAAAGGCTCAGTAATAACTGTCGAAGCACCAGATGTGGTCGTCGATGGACTGGTCATTACCGGTTCAGGTCTTTCCAATCAAACAATCGATTCAGGCGTGAAGCTGACAAAAAAAGCAGATCGTGCCCGAATTACAGGCAATAAGTTCCTCAACAATCTGGTGGGTGTGGATGCGCACGGCCCAGATGATGCTTACGTTGCCGATAACCTGATTGAAGGACGTCGCGATCTGCGCCCCAACGAGCGCGGAAACGGCATATATGTCTGGAACTCACCACGACTTGTCGTGGAGTTCAACACCATCAAATATGGCCGTGACGGTATTTTCGTAAACACCAGTCCAAACGATACTCTGAGAAATAATTATTTCGAAAACACACGCTTTGCTGTGCATTATATGTATGGCAACAAAGGGACTATCTCCAACAACGTCTCAGTAGACAATCACATTGGCTACGCTCTTATGTTTTCCGACAAGCTCACCATCACAAACAACATCTCTGATGGGGACCGCGACCACGGCTTGATGCTGAACTATGCAAACAATGCCGTAATCACCGGAAATCATGTGAAAGCATCGCCTGAGAAATGTTTGTTTATGTACAACGCCAATAAAAACAAAGTCGACGGCAACACGTTCGAGCGTTGTGAGATTGGAGTTCATTTCACGGCAGGTTCCGCTAAAAACAAGTTTTCCAACAATGCTTTCATCGGAAATAAAACTCAGGTCAAATATGTGGGCACACGTCATCTTGAGTGGACCTATGAAGGTCGTGGAAACTTCTGGAGCGATCATTCAGCCTTTGACATGAACGGAGACGGAGTAGCCGACACCGCCTACCGGCCAAACGACATGGTCGATCAAATTCTCTGGACGCAACCCGCGGCAAAACTGCTTACCGGAAGTCCTGCGGTTCAACTCCTCAGTTGGACGCAGTCTCAGTTCCCGGCGCTTTTGCCAGGTGGAATCGTGGACACAAAACCATTGATGCATGCACCAGAGTTAGCAAAGCCGAAGGTAGGAGCAAGAAGATGAATAATACAGTTCTTCGAGCTGAAAACGTCCGCATGACCTTCGATGGACGGGATGCTGTAAAAGATCTTTCCTTTGAACTGGGAAGCGCAGAGAGGGTTGCGCTCCTCGGACACAATGGGGCAGGAAAAACGACATTCTTTAAGATGTCACTTGGTTTTCTAACCCCAACGGATGGACGGATTGAAGTTTTGGGTGCAGAGCCCGGCAGTGACAAAGCACGCGCATCCACTGCGTTCCTGCCTGAATCTGTTGCCTTTCAAAGAACATTGACAGGTGTCGAAGTTCTCAAATACTACGCACGACTAAAAGGCGAAGATGCAAAGAAAGCCATTGGTTTGCTCGAACGGGTCGGCCTTGCAGAAGCAGGACGCCGCCGCGTTGGGACATACTCAAAAGGCATGCGTCAACGTCTGGGTCTGGCACAAGCATTGATCGGAACACCGAAGCTTGTCCTACTGGATGAGCCAACAAGTGGCCTTGACCCCATTTCTCGGCAGAACTTCTACGATCTGGTGACTGAGATTTCAGGAAACGGAGCAACAGTATTGCTGTCGTCTCATGCCTTGACGGAAATGGAAGCACGTACTGATCGCATCTTGATCATGTCCAAAGGTAAATTGGTGGCAAACGATACGCTCGACCATTTGCGGACTGCAGCAAGATTACCGATCCGACTCAAGGTGAAGTCGAAAGAAGAGCCGGCAGAGCAACTGGCAAACCGCTTGGGTGGTACTCCGGTCAATTGTCGCTCGGTAGAAATCATGTGTGCGCACGAAGACAAAATCGCAAGAATTGCTGCGGTCACCAGCCTTGGCGCGATGATTGAAGACATCGATGTCCATCTGCCAACTCTGGATGATGTGTATAAGCACTTCTCTGAAAAAGCAGATCTCGAAGATAGTGCAGGGGAGGCATAAAGGTATGTTCCAACGTATCCTCACTGTAGCTCACCAAGAATTCCGGATCGGCTTACGAAATCGCTGGATCCTACTTTCTGTTGTGATCCTGAGCGCGTTCTCCATGGCACTGGCCTTGCTCGGTTCAGCTCCTGCGGGCACGCTTGATGTAAGCCGCATGACAATCACTGTAGCTTCTCTATCCAGCCTGTCAGTCTATCTGGTTCCGCTGATCGCACTGCTGCTCGCTTTTGATGCTGTTGCAGGTGAAATCGAACGCGGGACCTTGCTGCTGATCTTCTCTTCACCAATGACGCGAAGCGAGTTCCTCATTGGCAAGGCTGTCGGACATATCTGCGTTCTAATGCTGGCTCTCACACTCGGCTACGGATCAACCGCATTGATGCTGGCAGCAACCGGCGGCGGCGACACCAGTGGTTTCATCGACTTTGCACGGCTGATCGCAACCTCAGCCATCCTCGGCTTTGCATTCTTGTCCCTTGGATACATCGTTAGTGCACTCGTGCGCCAGGTGACGACAGCAGCAGCAATGGCGATCGGAATTTGGTTGGTACTGATTGTGCTTTACGATTTGGCACTGTTAGGAGCATTGGTCGCTGATAGCGAAGGCTTCTTTGCTTCCAGTGTGTTCCCATTTGCTCTGCTGGCAAATCCAGCGGATGCCTTCCGCTTGTTCAACCTTTCAGCACTTGATGCCAACGCCATGGTCGGCGGTATGGCAGGTGTCGCTGAAAGCCTTCCATTCCCGCCAGTCGTTGCTCTTGCATCCATCTTTATGTTTGCAGGTGCTGCAATGTCTGGTGCAATCCTTCTGCTTAAGAGGGTTTCCCCATGATGAAGAAACTATTCGCAGTCGTTGGTGTCACGTTGCTTCTGGCAGCGTGTCAGGAGAAAGAAGAAGTCGTCAAGCCGGTCGCCATGGAACTTAGTGTCGAAGCTGCTGGTTTCTACTGCCAGATGACTGTTTTGGATCACGAAGGACCAAAAGCTCAGATTCACTTGGCAGGTAGCCCGTTTCCACTGTGGTTCTCGCAGGTACGTGATGCAGTCGCCTTCACACGATTACCTGAAGAATCAAAAGATTACGTCGCGATCTATGTGAACGATATGGACAACGCAGTTAGCTGGGAGCAACCAGGCAACAACAACTGGGTTGATGCCGATGCAGCATATTTCGTTATCGAAAGCACACAGAACGGCGGCATGGGAGCACCAGAAGCAATTCCATTCGGCACACAAGCGGGTGCTGAGAAGTTTTCCTCTGAAAACGGTGGTAAGGTTGTGAAACTGACAGAAATTCCTGATGAGTACGTGCTCAAACCAGTTGAATTCGAACTCAGTGATGCGTCAAGCAACTAGCCCAGACTATAAAATCTGAAAAATACAAAACGCTCCAGAAATGGAGCGTTTTTTGCGTCTAAACCAGTTTCACAGAATGGCAAGTTGTTTCAGTACTTGCAACGCTGCGGATAGCCAACCCTCAGATCCGGATCTCCAACCACAATCAGCTCATCAGGATCACACGTCACACTTTCCGTTGGGGAGCTGTCAAAAGGTCTGAATTTGAGTGCACGATGCCCGCAAATGAGTGTGGTTTCACCGCAAATAAACCCAACTTCTTCAGTGCTTCTATGCTTAACGATTGAACCAAGTTCAGGTTCACCAAAAGACATATCCGCAGTCAGCAAGTTCAAAAAATCAACTTCAGGAGTCGCATCCGCAGCATGCATACTCGCCGTTTTCAAGAGATCCTCAAAAATATCATGCCGCGCAGTCGAATGTTGACTATCTACTTCGTTTGAATGTTCAGCGCGATTTAAGTCGATGGGCATAAGAGTTCTTTCAACTAGAGAACTAAAAGCAAATGTAAAAATACCAATTCAGACGAACAATCTGATTATGTCCAATCCTTATGCGCCTTTCACATAATCAGGAAAGGAGCACAAATTAGAGTTGAATTGGATAATAAATCCATATCGTAGATTTCAACAGCTGGAAAGGTAAATAAACTCAAGTTTTAAATAACCTGAGCAATGCACATTAAAAGTCGAAAAACAGAGGCACGACAAAAAAGCAATTTAACCTTTAAGATACAACACCTTAATTAAATAATATATGGGATCGAAAAGACACATTCATGACGTATGCACAATTATTAAGTCAAATTCACTAGGTCAAAAATTGGAGAGAATAACTTCATATCGGCAGATGGAAATTAGGTAATTTCCCCCAACAATAACTGTGAAGCACTCACATTCACTGAGAAGATTAAACTGAAGGAAGTGAATTCGAAACGACATTGTCGAAAAAAGATTGACACGATATTCAAATTAGAGCGTGATATAACAAGTTGTTTGGAAAAAGACTTTGAATTTCTAACAACAGCGCCAAAGTGTCGGCAAGGCCGCAAGTAAATGCGTCTTATTGCTCATTTCGTTTCAGCATCTCGTGATAAATACGAGCAAACATCATGGAAACGAAATTCATAGGTCCTTTGCTACCCGAGCCATACACCTGTGCTTCGATTTCTAATGCCTGGGTCCACGCCTGATCGATTAAATCCAGATCAGTCTGTTTCACATGCCCTTCCATCTCACTTAGAATCTCAGTGTCTTCTATAAAGTCGATATCATTAACACCGTGAATTCCGAAACGAAGAAACTGTTCGTTGACACCGAGTGCTAGTGCCAACTTTCCCAGAGTATCACCACGCGGATTATCTATTAAACCTTTTTCGATCTTATAAAGATTGTCATAACCAACGTTTGCACGTCGAGCTAAATCTTTGACCGTCAGATCATTCTGTTTTCTTAGTTTTTGAAGCCGCTGTTGCCAAGTCATGGTTGCTCTGCAGTCGCTAAAAACATAGTCCCGTGAAGAAGTATTACAGTTAGTGCAATTAATCTATGACTAGATTGGTCGCAAATAAATAAGCAAATGAGATATCCGCAAGAAATAGGGGAGCTGCCTACTGCATTGTCTTTACCCAATCTCCCTCCTCTTTAAAATTGCTGAAACAGCACTCCCACCAAAATTTTAGATTGTAGTTTTAGTTTCAGCAAAAAGTGACTTGTGCACCTGTTCTCCCACCTCTGATGTTTAGAACACCAATATTGGGCTTGTCAGATGGGTAGACCATGAGTAAATGGGGCGAAATTAATTCTGGAAGGGGATAAATGGTTGCCAAATAATCAAGGTACTGCCCATGCCGTCTATGGTATGGGACGCTGGGGTAAAGATCTTCTCTCTGTGCTGCCAAACGGCGATATAGCACTTAGTAATCCTTTGATGCCGGACGCTCCCAAGGTGAGTCTGCCGGAGATCGTTCACGACCTTGAACAACGTGGTATCCATTCTCCACTTTTGCTGCGCGTCAGTTCGTTCCTGCAAAACGAAATCGCTCACATCAACAACTCCATGGCAGATGCGATCAATCGCGTCGGCTATAAAGGCAAATATCGCGGTGTTTTCCCGATCAAGGTAAACCAGCAGGCGCAGGTTATCGATCGTATCGTTGAGTTTGGCCGTCCATACTCCTACGGTCTTGAAGCTGGCTCAAAGCCTGAGCTTGTTATTGCCCTTGCGCACCGCTTGCCCAAAGAAGCTCTCATTGTCTGTAACGGTGTAAAAGACGAAGAGTTCATTCGTCTTGCAATTCTTTCGCGCAAACTGGGTTTTAACACCATCATCGTGCTGGAAAGCCCGAAAGAACTCGACACCGTTATTAATGTGGTTGAGGAGCTGGGCGAGGAGCCTTTGCTCGGTGTGCGCGTTAAACTGACGAACCAGATTGGCGGCAAGTGGGAAGAAAGCTCTGGTGATCGCTCCACATTTGGCATGAACACTGATCAGCTGGTCTCAGTGATTGACAAACTGCACGATGCGAAACTCTTGCACTGCCTGAAGTTGCAGCACTCTCATCTTGGTTCGCAGGTTCCTGATGTCAATGACGTGCGCCGTGCCGTTGGTGAAGCCTGTCGTTACTTTGTCGAGCTGACAAGGGAAGGGGCGGAGCTAACCCATCTTGATCTTGGTGGTGGCCTTGGGGTTGATTACACCGGTGAGAAGAAGGCGATTGAAAACTCCACCAACTATTCGGTTGAGGAATACTGCGCCAACGTGGTGGAGACCGTTGCTTATGCAATGGATGAGGCAGAACTTACGCATCCCACATTGATCACTGAAAGTGGCCGTGCCGTTGTGGCAACCTCTTCAATGCTGCTCTTCAATGTCCTTGAAGCAACGCTGTTTGATGCGCCAACCGCCCCTGAGCCTGAAAAAGACGATCACCACATGGTTGCAGATCTTGCCGCCGTTGAGGGGTACCTTAGCGCAGAACGGCTTCAGGAATGTTTGAACGACGCCTCATTCTACCGCAATGAGCTGCGTGCGCTCTTCCGCCGTGGGTATATCGACCTGCGCCAGATGGGTCGTTCTGAGCGCATTTATCTGCATTTGATGTCCAAAATTAAAGAGCTGGCGCCGCCGACAGGTGTTGCTCCCGAGATTGACGAGCAGCTGGAGAAGGTGGCAGATATCTACCACTGTAACTTCTCTTTATTCCAGTCCCTGCCAGATGTCTGGGCCATCGATCAGCTTCATCCGATTGTGCCGTTACAACGCCTGAATGAAGCACCGGATCGCCGCGCCGTTCTTTCTGACATCACCTGTGACAGTGATGGTAAAGTAGACAAATTCATTTTGGCGGACGGCATCTCACCATCTTTGCCGGTCCATACGCTCGAAGAAGGCAAGCCATATTATCTTGGCGTTTTCTTTGTTGGTGCCTATCAGGAAACGCTGGGTGATCTGCACAACCTGTTTGGCGATACCAATGTGGCAACCATTGACCTGCGCGCTGATGGCGGATTTGATCTGCTTCAGGAAGTTGAAGGTGATACAATCTCGCAGGTTCTTTCCTATGTGGAGTATGATCCACGCGATTGCGTAGACGCTTTCCGCAAGCTTATCGATGAGGCGGTCTCCGCTGGCACACTGAAGAACGCTGATCGACGCACGTTGGTTGCCGCTTACCGCGACAGCATCAACGGCTACACTTACTACGAATAATCCAAGGACCGGGGAATAGGCATGAGTAAGACTCTGGTAATCGGCGCAGGTGGTGTTTCCTCCGCAGCCGTACACAAAATGGCAATGAATTCGGATATCTTTTCTGAGGTCACGCTGGCATCTCGCCGCAAGTTTAAATGCGATGATATTGCAACAAGCGTGAAGGCAAAGACCGACGTTACCATCAAGACAGCTGAAGTTGACGCGATGGACGTTGCCGCAGTTGTTGCCCTCATCAAAGAGAGCGGCGCAGAGCTGCTGGTAAATCTGGCACTGCCGTATCAGGACCTGAAGCTGATGGATGCCTGTCTGGAAGCTGGCATCAACTATCTGGACACCGCAAACTACGAGCCGGAAGACGAAGCCAAGTTCGAATACCACTGGCAGTGGGCCTATCAGGAGCGCTTCAAAGAGGCTGGCCTTACCGCGATCCTCGGCTCTGGTTTCGATCCGGGGGTTACTTCCGTCTTCGCAACATGGCTGAAAAAGCACAAGCTCGACACCATCCGCCAGATTGACGTTCTTGATTGTAACGGCGGCGACAATGGCAAGGCGTTTGCAACCAACTTCAACCCGGAAATCAACATCCGTGAAGTAACAGCAGATGCACGCCATTGGGAAAAAGGCGACTGGGTCAGCTCACCTGCGATGACCCACAAGGTTGCTTTCGACTTCCCGGGCGTTGGCGAGAAAAACATGTACCTCATGTATCATGAGGAACTGGAAAGCATGAAAACGCATTTTCCCGAGATTGAACGTGCGCGTTTCTGGATGACGTTCGGCGATGCTTACATCAACCACGTCCGCGTGCTTGAAGGCATTGGCATGACCTCAATTGAGCCTGTCATGCATGAAGGCAAGGAAATCATCCCGCTGCAATTCCTGAAGTCCGTTCTGCCGGACCCAAGTGATCTGGGCGAGCTGACAAAAGGCAAGACCTGCATTGGCGACATTGCAACCGGTCAGGCCAAAGACGGCTCCGGCGAGAAAACCTATTACATCTACAACATCTGTGACCACGAAGAGTGTTATGCAGAGGTTGGCTCGCAGGCTGTTTCCTACACCACTGGTGTTCCGGCAATGATTGGTGCAGCACAGATCCTGAAAGGGAACTGGAACGAGCCGGGTGTTTGGAACATGGAGCAGCTGGACCCGGATAACTTCATGGACATGCTGAACGAGCACGGCCTGCCCTGGCAGGTGCATGAGCTCGACGGCCCGGTTCAGTTCTAAGCTGATGGCTGACATGATGCAGACGCAGGCTGGCGATGCGGGAGCGTTCAGGACATTTGATCTCTCCCGGGTCCCAAGTCCTTGTTTCGTCGTTGATGAGGTTGCGGTCCGCCGCAACCTTTCTTTGCTTAAGGACGTGGCTGATCGCTCTGGCGCGCACGTCCTTTCCGCGCTGAAAGCCTTTTCCATGTTTGCACTGGCCCCTGTGGTGCGCGAATATCTGGAAGGCACCTGCGCCTCAGGTCTTTATGAGGCACGCCTTGCGCGACAGGAATACGGCGGAGAAGTCGCAACTTTCTGCGCTGGTTATAAAGCAAGCGAGATTGATGAGATCATTGGCTACACCGACCATATGATCTTCAACTCTCCTGCTCAAAAAGACCGATTCCTGCCAAACGTCCGCGCTGCCAGACACAAAGTCGATGTGGGCCTGCGCATCAATCCTGAGCACTCTGAAGGCGAGGTTGCGAAATACGACCCGTGCGCTCCATGCTCTCGCCTGGGCTTTCCAATCTCGCAATTAAATGCAGAGGTATTGGAGGGCGTCGATGGCATCCATATGCACACGCTGTGCGAACAGGAGTTTGAGCCACTCCAGCGCACATGGGAGGCGGTGAAAGATAAGCTTGCGCCGTATTTCAGTCAGCTGAAATGGATCAACTTCGGCGGTGGTCACCATATCACGCGTGAAGACTACAGCCGCGAAGCGCTGATTGCCTTCATCAAGGATGTGCGTGCAACAACCGGGCTGGAAGTTTATCTGGAACCGGGCGAAGCAGTTGCTCTGGATGCGGGCATTCTGGTAGGTGAAGTGCTGGATCTGCCCCAAAACACCATGAATCTGGCAATTGTAGACATTTCCGCAACCTGCCACATGCCAGATGTGATTGAAGCCCCGTATCGCCCGGCCATGCTGGATGAAGTGGAGGAGGGGCACACATACCGCCTTGGCGGCCCATCCTGCCTCGCAGGTGACGTGATCGGCGATTACACACGGGCAGAGCCGCTGAATATTGGTGATCGCTTTGCATTCCTCGATCAGGCTCACTATTCCATGGTGAAAACCAACACCTTCAACGGTGTTCCCCTGCCAGCAATCGCGCTCTGGAGCTCTGAAAGTGATGATCTTAAAATCATTCGCGAGTTCTCCTACAACGACTTCCTGACCCGTCTTTCCTAAAGGTACGAAATGTCTGTTTTTCTTGACAGTGAGCTGACTGAAGCAGAACGCAAAGCAGAAGACGCCCTCTTCACAATTATCCCGGTCCCACTGGAACGCACCGTCTCTTACGGCTCAGGTACTATCAAAGGCCCCGAAGCTATCATTGAGGCAAGTAATGAATTGGAACGTGGCTGCAATGGCGTTGAGCCATGCGCCTCCGGCATTGCAACGCAAGCACCAGTCGACTGCGATGGACCTCTGCCAGACGTCATGGAGCGCCTCGCTCAGCGTACGGAAGACGCCGTCAAAGCCGGTAAAATTCCAGTCACACTGGGCGGCGAACACTCGCTGTCTTACGGCGCGGTCTCAGGCGTTGCCCGTGCGCTCGGCAAACCGGTTGGCATTGTGCAGGTGGACGCTCACGCAGACCTGCGCATCGCCTATCAAGGCGAAAAACACTCCCACGCTTCTGTCATGAACCTCCTGGTAGAAGAGGGGAATTCCCTCGCACAATTCGGCGTACGCGCACTCTGCCAGCAAGAAATAGACAGCCGGAAAGACAACAAAGTTTTCTTTGTTGATGCGGAAGAGTTGGTCACCAAAGGATTGCATGCCGTCGATCTACCTGAGGATTTTCCAGAGCACATCTACATCTCCTTCGATGTGGACGGTCTCGACCCCTCCCAGATGCCAGCAACAGGCACGCCCGTGCCCGGAGGTCTTGGATATTACCAATCCCTGCATCTGGTAGAGCATGCACTAAAGGGCCGAAAATGCGTTGGCCTTGACGTGGTTGAGCTGGCACCAGATGGAAATGCTGCATGGGACTTCACAGCAGCTCAGATCACCTATCGCTTGATGGCTGCAGCCTTGATCCACCAGGGCTAAAAATACAGCTTACTCAAAATACACAAAGAGCTGCGATTACAAAATTGCAGCTCTTTTTTTATGAAATTATACATGGGGGTTCCAGATCACTTGGCCACCAGGCCCAGCTCTTTTGCTCGCTCACTCAGTTGGATACATACAACCCCGTTCGCATCTTCCTCTGCATCTTCCAGAGTGTGCTGCACTTCTCCAGCAAGTCGAATACTTTCCTGAACCAGCACAATATAATACGGTGTCGCTTTGAGCTTATTGTCTCGAATGTAATCCAGTGTCCGCTGGTGATTGATGCCGATATCACAAAAATTATCCATAGTATCGACGAGAAAAATTTCTTTGATCCTCTCCTCAGCCGTCTGCGCAGCAACAGGCAACACAAACAAGCAGGTGAAGGCACCAGCTAAAATCAATCGCTTCATGTAAAAATCCCCATAGAGAAAATAACAGTCTGGCGTCGCTGTATTCAGCTGTCCATTCAGCAGATCTCGCGGAGGTGTTCTTTAGCCATTCAGAATGTAAGCGCAACCTGCAACAGGCCGTATGGAGCGTGAAATCAGGCAGGTTTTATGGGAAACAGTCTAATCTGGAAGTTAATTTTCAGATTCCGGACAACAAAAAACCCACCATAAAGGTGGGCTCTTTTTGCTTATCTATCATAAAGATAGATGGCGGAGAGGGTGGGATTCGAACCCACGAGACGCTTCCACGCCCGCTGGTTTTCAAGACCAGTGCATTCAACCACTCTGCCACCTCTCCGGCTGTGTGGTGTGGGCTCTATTTGGTTCATGCGGCCTCCAAAGTCAAGCCGGCGAAAAACTTGTTCCACAGCCTGAATTTACTTTTTTCACAGCGGAATCAAACAGTCCCACCAAAACCGCTATTTCCCCTAAGGAAGTTAGCCTTGGTAAGAATCTCTCTTTCTTGTGGAGACATTTTGATCGGATTCAGTTAAGGTTTATCGGCTATCTTTTTAATATTGGTTCAGTTTGTAGTGAGCTCGGGTGTTTTTGCTCAACCAGACTGAAATCCGTCAGTGCCGAACATGTAGTGAGTAACAACGGTATGACTTCTTTACTGAATTGGGGCTATTCGGTGAAAGCACCAGCTCCCGAAACGATCAAACGTGTAGCGACTAGCATATCTGTAGTTGCCTTGTGCGCAGGTATTGCAGCCTGTGGCGGCGGCACAGACAAAGTGAAGTTCAGTGAAAAGAAGTACGGCGTGGCTGCAAGTCCTCGTGTGGTGAAAGGCACTAAGCCAGTTCCTAAAGGAGGCGGGCGCGCTGTTGTCGGCAAACCGTATAAAGTGGCTGGCAAGTGGTATTATCCCAAAAGGGACGATAACTACAAGAAAACCGGTAAGGCATCATGGTATGGTCCAACCTTCCATGGTCGCAAAACAGCAAACGGCGAAATCTTTGATCGTAATGCACTGACAGCAGCGCATCCAACAATGCCTCTACCAAGCTATGCTAAGGTGACAAACCTGCAAAATGGTCGCTCCATGATTGTGCGCGTGAATGACCGTGGACCATTCCACGATAATCGCGTGATTGATCTGTCTGAGCGCGTTGCTGGAATGTTGGGCACCAAATCCAGCGGCGTTGCAAAGGTTCGTGTTGAATACGTTAGCCGCGCACCTCTTCACGGACAGGATGAGAAGAAGCTACTGGCATCTTATTCTGGCAATGGCGGAAACTGGAACGGCGGGAACTCTGCACCTCGGACCATGTTTGCCTTTGCAAATCCTGTGAAACGCATTTCCGGCCCGGCTCCAATGCCAAAAAGCAGGCCATACGACACTCCAATTTATGCGGCGCAAAATGTGTTGGCGTTCAATTCCAACCAGCTCGATCCTGCAGTGGTCTACGAACGTAACTTGAGCACGACACAAGTCGCATCCATATCCAGTTTCAAGAACCGCATCAACAGCGCCCTTGCGACAAACGCAAACCCGAATGCGCCCAAACCTGCGATTGCCGCACAGCCAGTTTCTACATCCTTTGGCAGCTCACTCCTTCCACCACCAAGTTCAGGTGTTTACAAAACACCAACAAGTGGCAGTGCACCAACGTTTCAGAGCGGAAATGCAGTTTCCTCCTATACGTCACAGCAAAGGCTCAACAATGCGCATGAGGCATTTAAATCATTTTCAGGTGGAACTGGTTTGAAGAACTTACTGCAATCTCGTACTGGCCAAAAACACTAAGTCATTTAGTTTTAAACGGCTTTACCCAGTCTGCTGACCTGCGTTAGTGTTTGTTTTAGGGGATGGGGCGTAGCATAGCCTCTCTAAAAACATTCAGGGAGACGCAGGCGTGCAGGTTGGGTGGCAGAAGTGCAAACAGCATAAATCTCGAAGCAACTTTAAGCGCTGGCTCTCTCCTGATTGCTGGAAATTCTCAGCGGCTACGGCAATCGTATTCTGCGCACTACTCGCATCTCCAGCAGCTCATGCTGTTGAGATAAAAGCCAAAGCCGCAACGCTTTACGATTTCTCCAACAAGTCATTGATCTTCTCTAAAAACTCTCAGGTTCTGCTTGCGCCAGCTAACCTGACCAAGCTCATGACCGCCGTAACAGTGCAGCAGGCACTGCATGCCGGTGACATCACGCCGCAAACCACATTCAAGGTCAGTGAACATGCATGGCGAACTGGCGGCGCACCCGCACGCGTTACCACCATGTTCGCACGCCTGAACTCCTCGGTTCCCGTGAATGACCTGATGTATGGGCTTATCGTTCAAAGCGCGAACGATGCTGCCATCATTCTGGCAGAGGGACTGACGGGCAGTGAAGCCAACTTTGCGCGGGAAATGAACAAGCTTGCCAAGTCCATTGGTATGGAAAACTCCAATTTCACCAACCCGACGGGTTTCCCTGACGAGAACCATAAAACGACACTGGAAGACCTGACAATCTTGGCGGCGTATGTCTTGGAACATGAGCCTGAATTGCATTCTGTGTTTTCCATGGACCGCTTTACGTGGAACAAGATCACACAGCGCAATAAAAACCCGCTCATTCGGGATATTGAAGGACTGGACGGGTTCGGAGCTGGCTTCTCTGAGAGAGAAGGTTTTGCAGCACTTGGAACACTCGACAGCAACGGTCGTCGCTATGTAGCCGCTATTGCAGCATCCCCGACGATGCAAGACCGTGTTCAGGACATGAAAACTTTATTGCTGCCATCCTTTTCCGGTCTTAAGCTCGAACAGTTTTACCGCAAAGGTGATCTTGTCAGCGATGCACAAGTGTATGGCGGCAAAAGAACAACAGTCTCCTTGAAGACAAATGATGCCGTAGCAACGCTTATCAATCCCAACGAAAAAGACAAATATCAACTGCGCGTTGTTTACAAAGGCCCCATACCCGCACCGATTAAAGAGGGAATGGAAGTTGGAGAACTGCAGGTTCTTTCCAAAAATGACGTGATTTATCGGGCAACACTGGTTACAGGAGAGGATGTAGCCATGGGAGACCTGCAAGGCCGTGCTTGGGACGCGCTAGGCGAGTTCTTCTACCAGTTGTTCTAGCACCGGATTTCAGAACTATTGAATTCCGTAGGTCTTGGAGGCCTGTTCGACGTTGTCGGGTATTTTTATCAGTTTTGAGGGCGGCGAGGGCGCCGGTAAGTCTACTCAAATTCAGCGCTTACGCGACAAACTCGCGGCCAGAGGCATTGAAGCAATCACCACACGTGAACCGGGCGGCTCTCAAGGCGCTGAACTCGTTCGCGAAGTCCTGCTGTCCGGCGCTGCAAAAGATTATGGTGTAACGGCTGAGGCAGTCCTTTTTGCAGCTGCCCGAGCAGACCATATCGACACACTGATCAAACCGGCATTAGATGACGATAAATGGGTCCTGTGCGACCGGTTTGCCGATTCCTCACGCGTCTATCAGGGTGAATCCGGTGTTCCTCCGCAAATTGTAGAAGCCTTGCAACAGGTCGCAATCGCGGGTCATAATCCAGACATGACCTTACTGATCAACGTGACACCTGAAGTCGGCTTAGCCCGCGTCTCTAAGCGTACCGCTCCTGTCGAATTTGATGGCCCGGATCGCTTTGAAACAGATACGTTGGAAACGCACCGTCGCAGACAAGAAATGTTTCTGGAGATGGCCCGAAAAGAGCCGGACCGCATCACTGTGATTGACGGTGACCAGTCTCAGGACAAAGTGACTGAGGATATCTGGCAAGCTGTCCAAAGCCGTTTTGAAGAGCAGATCAAACAAGATACGGCCCGTCCGTAAGCAATCAGGGAAAAGTGAGTATGGCGAAAGCTCCCATAATCGAAGAAGTCCCTGAGTTCGACGAGCTCGAAGGCCTTCCGCTTCCACGCGAGCAATCCAACCTATACGGCCACGAACTTGCAGAAACCGAACTGCTTGATGCCTACAGATCGCAGCGGTTTCATCATGCATGGATCCTCGGCGGCCCCAAAGGCATCGGCAAAGCCACACTGGCATTTCGTTTCGCACGCTTCATACTGGAGCACCCGGACCGCTTTTCTACGCCGGTGATGGCTGCAAACAGCCTATACGTTCCACCAGAAAGCCATAGTTCTCAAATGATTGCCGCAGGTTCTCATGCAGACCTTCTGCATCTGCGACGTCCATGGGACTTGAAAGGAAAGCGTTTCAAGCGTGACCTTCCTGTTGATGAAGTTCGTAAGACCACAGGCTTCTTTGGGTCAACGGCAGCAGGCGGAAACTGGCGCATCTGCCTTGTTGATTCTGCTGACGACATGAACCAGTCCGCAGCCAACGCTCTGCTTAAGATTCTCGAAGAACCACCAAAGCAGTCGCTCTTTATCCTGCTTTCACACAATCCCGGGCGTCTTTTGTCAACAATCCGTTCCAGATGCCGCAAACTGACTATGCGCAAGCTGGAAGAGCAGACGATTGAGCAAGCGCTAACTGACATGGGCTGCGCTCCATCCGGCAACACACAGGCTCTGCACACGCTCGCTGATGGTAGCCTGCGTCAGGCCGCATTGGCAGCAAACGGCGGAGCGTTGCAAATCGCTCAGGAGTTTACCGGCTTGGTTGAGACAATCGCCAATCTGGACATGATCCGTGCGCACAGCTTTGCAGATAAAGTTTCGGGACGTGGTGCAGAAGACGCGTGGAACACATTTTTGGAGCTGACCCGCACGTTCTTGAGCAATCAACTGCGTAAAGATGCAAGCACAAAGCCGGATGCGCTTGTCAGGTGGGCTGACTTGTGGGAAAAGGTGGGCCGCGCTGCCTCAACAGCAGAAGCTTTAAACCTCGATCGCAAGCAAGTTGTGTTGTCTTTCCTCGTTGACCTGCGGAAAGCAAGCACGAGCTGACCTACGTCTTTTTGGGCCACAAACCCAAAGAACTTTCCAGATTTAGATCCCGGATCAAAAGATCGCTTTAGGATATGACAGAAAAATCGCCTTTCTATATTACAACAGCAATTTCCTACCCAAATGGTGAGCCACATATTGGCCACGCCTACGAGGCAATTGCAACTGACGTGCTGGCCCGCTTCCAGAAACTGGATGGCCGAGAAGTACACTTCCTGACGGGTACCGACGTACACGGTCAGAAGATGCTTCAGACCGCCGTCAAGGAAGGCATGTCACCTTCAGATCTTGCAGATAAGAACTCCAAGCTTTTCCGCGAAATGGTGGAAATGCTGGGCTGCTCTAATGACGATTTCATTCAGACCAACGAAGAGCGTCACTATAAATCCTGTCAGGCAATCTGGCAGAAAATGGCAGATGCTGGCGATATCTACAAAGACAGCTACGCCGGTTGGTACTCTGTACGCGACGAAGCCTACTATCAGGAAGGCGAGACCGAAGTTCGCGAAGACGGTGTTCGTTATGGTCCGCAAGGCACTCCTGTCGAGTGGGTCGAAGAAGAAAGCTACTTCTTCCGTCTCTCAGCTTATGAAGACAAGCTGATCGAGCTGTATGAGAAGAACCCGGACTTTATTGGTCCAAATGCACGCCGCAACGAAGTCATGAGCTTCGTAAAAGGTGGCCTGAAAGACTTGTCCATCTCCCGCACCACCTTTGACTGGGGCATCCCGGTGCCGGGTGATGAAAAGCACGTTATGTACGTTTGGGTCGACGCGCTGACCAACTACATCACTGCGCTTGGTTATCCTGATATGGACGGCGACATGGCCAAGTTCTGGCCTGCCAACGCACATATCATCGGCAAAGACATTATCCGCTTCCACGCGGTGTACTGGCCTGCGTTCCTCATGTCCGCTGGTGTTCCACTGCCAGAGCGCGTGTTTGCCCATGGTTTCCTGTTCAACTCTGGTGAGAAGATGTCCAAGTCTCTGGGCAACGTCATCGCACCGCGTGATCTGGTAGAAACCTACGGCCTCGACCAAATTCGCTACTTCTTCCTGCGTGAAGTGCCATTCGGTCAGGATGGCAACTACAACCACGAAGCAATGGTAAACCGCATCAACGCTGACCTTGCCAATGACATCGGCAACCTGGCTCAGCGCTCGCTCTCCATGATCTTCAAGAACTGCGAAGGCAAACTGCCGGTTCCAGGCGAATTCTCTGCTGACGACAAGGCGATTTTGCAGCAAGCTGATGAGATGCTGGAAAAATGCCGTGGCTTCATGGCAAAGCAGGAAATCCACCATGCACTGGCGTGCATCTGGTCAACCGTTGGTGAAGCAAACCGCTACTTTGCCTCTCAGGAGCCTTGGGCGCTGAAGAAGACTGACCCTGAGCGCATGAGCACAGTTCTCTATACCACTGCCGAGATCATCCGTCAGGTTGGCATTCTCGCACAACCAGTGATGCCAGGCTCTGCATCTAAACTGCTGGATCTGCTGGTGCTGAATGAAGACGAGCGCTCCTTTGCACTGCTGGGTGAAGCTGGTCGCTTGCAAGGTGGTCGTGATCTGCCGAAGCCACAAGGCGTGTTCCCACGCTATGTTGAGCCGGAAACTGCAGAATAAAGCGCAAGATTATGTAGCTTAAAGGGGAGGCGCGTATGCCTCCCTTTTTTATGAGGGAAATGCGCTCGCATTTTCCGCTGAGATAAAACAAGAGGTCTACCGGACCTATTGACAGAATCGCGCTGGAGGCGCTTTTGCTGTGACCATGTTAGTTGATAGTCATTGTCATCTGGATTTTCCGGATTTCGCAGAAGAACGCGATCAGATCATCGAGCGCGCCCACGAGGCTGGCGTCAAGCTGATGGTCACCATCTGTACTCGCGTCCGCAAGTTCGAGCAGATTAAAGAAATCGCTGAGGCCTATGACAGCGTATACTGCTCCGTCGGAACCCATCCGCACCAAGCGGGTGAGGAAACCGACGTCACCACGGAAGAACTGGTGGAGATTGCTAAGCATCCCAAAGTGGTGGCAATCGGAGAAGCCGGACTAGATTATTTTTACGACAACGCATCTCCAGAAGATCAGGAAAAAGTCCTGCGCACGCATATTGCAGCAGCACGCGAAACCCAGCTGCCGCTGGTTATACATAGCCGAGATGCCGATGAAGACATGATGCGCATTTTGGAAGAAGAGATGAAGGCTGGCAGCTTCCCAGCACTTCTTCATTGCTTTTCCTCTGGCAAAGAGTTGGCAATGAAGGGTCTGGAGCTCGGCCTTTATGTCTCCTTCTCCGGCATTTTGACTTTTAAGCGCTCCACCGAACTGCGCGAGATCGCAGCAGAACTTCCAATGGATCGCCTTCTTGTTGAAACAGATGCCCCGTATCTTGCGCCGCAGCCATGGCGTGGCAAGCGCAACGAGCCTGCCTATGTAGCGCACACCAACAAAGTTCTGGCTGAAGCACTGGGCGTCTCAGAAGATGTAATGGCCAAGGCAACCACACAGAATTTCCTGCGCCTGTTTTCCAAGGTGCCACAGCCAGCTTGATTGACTAAACTGACGCGGATCGTGTTGCCATTGTATTTTGAGAGGACCGATGACCAGCAATTTTAAGGTCACTATTCTGGGCTGCGGCTCATCTACCGGCGTACCAAGGATTGGTGGAGATTGGGGCGAATGTGATCCCAATGAACCGAAAAACCGCCGCCGTAGATGTGCTCTGCTGGTTCAGCGGTTCTCTGAAAATGGCACGACGACCATAATTGTGGATACCGGCCCGGACTTGCGTGAGCAGATGCTGGCAGCCGGTGTCACACACGTGGACGCAGTACTTTATACCCATGCCCACGCAGATCACTTGCATGGTATAGACGACTTGCGCTTCTTTGCGCTCATGCAGCGTGCCAAAGTGCCCGTTTTTATGGATGAGTTCACCTCAAAGCGTGTCCGGTCTGCCTTCGACTACTGCTTTGTCACGCCGCCAGGTTCCGGTTATCCGCCAATCCTGAGCGAAAACCGCCTGACGAATGGCACTCCGGTCACCATCGATGGTGCAGGGGGACCGATCACTGCGCTACCATTTCTTGTCCATCATGGCGACATTGATGCACTGGGCTTCCGCTTTCAGGATCTGGCATACACGCCAGACGTCAACGATATCCCGGAAAGCAGCTTTCATGCATTGAAGGGACTGGATACATGGATTGTGGACGCACTGCGTCAGAAGCCACATCAAAGCCACTTCTGCGTAAATGATGCATTGGCGTGGATTGAGAAGATGAAACCTGCCAAGAGCATCCTCACCAATTTGCATTGCGATCTGGATTATCAGCACTTGCGGACAGACCTTCCAGAAGGTGTTTCACCTGCCTTTGATGGTCAGGAAATCAAATTTCCAGCACATGCGACGGTCTGAAGCCGTCGCATATTTTATGATACCTAAACAGAATCAATGCTTGCCAGACCTCCACGTTTCATGCTGATATAGATATATCAGTGACGCGTGCGAGATAAATATATTTCTCTGCCGAGATAAGGCAGCTCGCTACAAACCAAAAATAAGCATATAAAATACAGCACGTTAGACTGACAATTGGCCACTCTTTGTATATTTTATACTTAGATATTTTATGTTTGAAATAATTTAAAAAACCTGTCACGCTTATCTCAAGTTGGAATTAGGCACTTGCAGCCTAAGGGGGAGAGAGCAATGAAAGTCGCATGTCTTGGAGGCGGCCCGGCAGGTCTTTATTTCGCAATCAGCATGAAGCTGCGAGATCCTCAGCATGAGGTCACAGTCATTGAGCGAAATAAGTTTGACGACACCTTCGGTTGGGGTGTTGTTCTTTCAGATGAGACACTGGACAACTTCAAGGTCAACGACGAGAAAAGCGCTGAAGCCATCCGCGCGCATTTTGCTTACTGGGATGACATCGCGGTTCATTACCGAGATACATGCCACGTCTCCAGCGGTCACGGCTTCTGCGGCATTGGCCGCAAGCAGTTGCTTCTGCTGCTACAAGACCGGGCTAAAGAGCTTGGCGTAAACATGGAATTCGAGCGCAACTACACAAGCGCAAAAGAGCTCATGGGAGATTACGACCTCGTTGTTGCTGCAGATGGTCTGAACTCCACCAGCCGCACAGAGTTTGCTGAGTATTTCAAGCCAGACATCGACACCCGCAAATGCAAGTTTGTCTGGCTCGGCACCCACCAGAAATTCGATGATGCCTTCACCTTCATTTTTGAAGAAACAGAGCACGGCTGGATCTGGGCACATGCCTACCAATTCGATGATGACACTGCGACTTTTATTGTAGAGTGTACAGAAGAGACCTATGAGGCGTTCAGCTTTGCAGATATGAGCCAGGCTGAATCGTGCCGGACTTGTGAGAGGATCTTCGAAAAGCATCTTGGTGGCAATCAGTTGATGACCAACGCAAACCACGTCCGTGGTTCTGCATGGATCAACTTCCCACGCGTGCTCTGTGAGAAATGGTCCCACGAAAACCTCGTTCTCATGGGCGATGCCTCTGCAACCGCACACTTTTCTATCGGATCAGGCTCAAAGCTTGCCATGGAAAGCGCCATTGCACTGGCAGATTATCTGCACAGCGAAAACTCCATTCAAAGTGCATTCCAGAAGTACGAGGACGAGCGCCGCTTGGAAGTTCTTAAGCTCCAGTCCGCTGCTCGTAACTCACTGGAATGGTTTGAAAACGTCGAACGCTACTTGCACCTGGATCCAGTTCAGTTCAATTACTCACTCCTGACACGCTCCCAGCGCATCTCCCATGAGAATCTGCGAGAGCGCGATGCTGAGTGGCTGGGAACAGCAGAAGGCTGGTTCCAAAATCAAGCCGGAGTGTCGGATACTGACAATGCTCCACGCCCGCCAATGTTCGCACCGTTCAAACTTCGCGAGATGGAACTGAACAACCGCGTGGTTGTCTCGCCTATGGCCCAGTACAAAGCAGAAGATGGAACAGTCTCCGACTGGCATCTGGCCCACTATGGCGAACGCGCCAAAGGTGGAGCAGGAATGGTTGTTGTTGAGATGACCTGTGTCAGCGCAAATGGCCGCATCACACCAGGCTGCCCGGGTCTTTACGCACCAGAACATCAAACGGCATGGAAGCGCATCACTAATTTTGTACATGAATACAGCAACGCAAAGATCTGCTGCCAGCTTGGCCATGCCGGTCCAAAAGGCTCAACGCAGCTTGGCTGGGAAGAGATGGACGCGCCGTTGAACGACGGCAATTGGCCGCTTCTTGCCGCTTCTCCAATCGCTTGGTCTGAACGCAACCAGACGCCAAAGCAAATGGACCGGGCAGACATGGACCGCGTCAAGGCAGAGTTCGTGAATGCAGCCAAGATGGCAGACGCATCTGGTTTTCATATGGTCGAGGTCCACTGCGCCCACGGTTATCTTCTGTCCTCCTTCATCTCACCACTCACCAACAAGCGTGAAGACGAGTATGGCGGATCGCTTGAAAACCGCATGAGATACCCACTGGAGGTCATCAAAGCAGTACGCGAAGCATGGCCTCAGGACAAACCAATGTCCGTGCGTATCTCAGCAACGGACTGGGTGGAAGACGAGGGCCTCACACCAGAAGAAGCTGTTGAGATCGCTCGCATGCTGGACGCAGCTGACGTTGATATCTGCGATGTCTCCGCAGGTCAGACCAGCACTCGCGCACAACCGGTTTATGGCCGTATGTTCCAGGTGCCGTTCTCAGACCGTATCCGCAACGAAGCCGGTATGAAAACCATGGCTGTCGGCAACATCTACGAGCCAGATCATGTGAACTCAATCCTGATGGCTGGTCGCGCAGATCTTGTATGTCTTGCTCGTCCGCATCTGTCCGATCCGTACTGGACACTGCACGCAGCTGCTGAACTGGGTGACAAAGGTGTGTACTGGCCAGAACCATATCATGCTGGCCGTGACCAGCTGTACCGTCTGGCAGAGCGCGCCGAGACCATGAAAGTTCGCGTGTGAGGAAGATCGGTTTGGAAAAGCATGCACTCATAACAGGTGGCGGGACAGGCGTTGGGGCTGAAATAGCCCGCCACCTCGCGGGGGCTGGCATCAACGTCACCATTGCAGGGCGCAGACGCGAGCCGCTTGATCTGGTCGCAAGTGCCAACAGCCGCATCAGCGCTGTTACAGCAGACATTACCGATGAAGTATCCGTTGGGCAGATGTTTGAAAAGGCGGCTGAAGCAAACGGACCAGTCAACATCGTGATTGCCAATGCAGGTGCAGCAGAATCTGCACTTTTTGGAAAGATCGAACGGGAAGACTTCCAGCGCATGCTCGACATCAACCTGACAGGTACATTCCTGACCTTCCAAAAAGGACTGGAATGCCTGAAAGGGCAGGAGTATGGGCGTTTGATCGCCATTGCCTCAACAGCGGGGTTGCGCGGTTATTCCTATGTGTCTCACTACGCCGCAGCCAAACATGGTGTCATCGGTATGGTCAGATCACTGGCACTCGAACTTGCCAGCAAGCCATTTACGGTCAATGCTGTGTGTCCAGGATTCACAGAGACCCCAATGCTGCAACGCTCGATCGAAAACATCATGCAAAAAACCGGAATGAACGAAGAGCAGGCACGGGCCGCTCTTTACAAGGACAACCCACAGCAACGCTTCATCCAGCCAGACGAAGTCGCCGCCACAGTGGCATGGCTCATCGGAGATGGCGCCCGCTCTGTGACAGGGCAAGCTATTTCAGTATCAGGAGGCGAGACCCAATGACAGCCTCACAGGAAATGCTCAAAGCTGACAGAGCAACCGACGACAAGTCCCGCGTTCGCCTCTGGTTGAGATTGCTCCGTGCCTCTCGTGCGATTGAAGGCGAACTGAGAGAGCGGCTGCGGACAACATACAATGTGACCCTGCCACGCTTTGACGTGATGGCAGCACTTTACCGGGAGCCAGAGGGCATGCTCATGTCACAGCTCTCCAAATACCTGATGGTATCCAACGGCAACGTCACCGGCCTCATTGATCGCCTGACCACGGACGGACTGGTTCAGCGCACCTTGAGAGACGGAGACCGGAGAACCTCTGTGGTTCTGCTCACAAAAGAAGGTCGTAAGAATTTTGAGCAAATGGCAGCAAGTCACCGCGAGTGGATCAATGAGTTGCTCTCTCACTTTTCTCCCGATGAAGCAGAAACCCTTGCTGAAACACTGAAGGTATTTGCAAGCGATTGGGAGGGGGAGGCCCGATAATGCTGACAACCTACAAAATGGCGAATTTGCAGCCAAAGCACTTCATTTGGCGCATGGAAGGCGATGTCGCAGTCATCCAACTGGACCGCCCGGACCGTAAAAATCCACTGACCTTTGAAAGCTATGCCGAGCTGCGCGATACATTCCGCGATCTCGTCTATGCGGATGACGTTAATGCCGTTGTGATCGCCTCCAACGAAGGCAACTACTGCTCAGGTGGAGACGTCCACGACATCATCGGTCCGCTTGTTGCAATGGACATGAAAGACCTGCTGAAGTTCACGCGTATGACGGGTGATCTGGTCAAAGCCATGATCAACTGCACCAAGCCAATCATTTCAGCTGTAGACGGTATCAGCGTTGGTGCTGGGGCAATCATGGCTATGGCATCAGACCTGCGCATTGGTACACCAGACGCCAAAACAGCCTTCCTGTTCACCCGCGTCGGCCTTGCAGGCTGTGACATGGGCGCGTGTGCCATTCTTCCGCGCATTATCGGTCAGGGACGTGCTGCAGAGCTGCTCTACACAGGTCGGTCCATGAGCGCTGAAGAGGGCTACACTTGGGGCTACTTCAACTCTATGTCCACCACAGAAGCACTCGAGGCCGATGCGATCCGCATGGCGCAGCGTATCACGGCAGGGCCAAATTTCGCTCACGGTATCACCAAGACCCAGCTCAATCAGGAATGGAATATGGGTCTGGATCAAGCGATTGAAGCTGAAGCACAGGCGCAGGCCATCTGTATGCAGACCAAAGACTTCGAAACCGCCTACAAAGCTTTTGTTGCAAAAGAAAAACCGGTCTTTGAGGGGGCGTAAATGGCTGACACCACCTTCCTCACATGGCCGTTCTTTGAAGAAAAACACCGAGAGCTGGCCGAAGCCATAGAAAACTGGTGCTGCGAAAACCTTCCAGCTGACCACTCTGACACGGATGCTGCCTGTATCAAGCTCGTTAATGATCTTGGTTCTGCTGGTTTCCTGAAGCTCACTGCTGTTGATCCGGCTGATCCCAAACCGCTGGATGTCCGAAGCCTGTGCATCATGCGCGAAACACTGGCCCGTCACGACGGTCTGGGGGACTTCGCCTTCGCCATGCAGGGTCTGGGAACAGGCGCCATCAGCCTGTTTGGCACGCCAGAACAACAGCTGTGGCTCAATAAAACCAGAGCAGGCCAGACACTCTCTGCGTTTGCGCTAACAGAACCAGACTCCGGTTCAGATGTCGCAAATATAGAACTTTCCGCTATCCGCGACGGCGATGACTATGTGCTCAATGGCGAAAAGACCTGGATCTCCAACGGCGGCATTGCAGGCCTTTACGTTGTCTTCGCAAGGACGGGCGAAGCACCGGGTGCCAAAGGCATCAGCGCCTTCATAGTACCGGCGGATACACCGGGCTTAACCGTTGAAGAACGGCTGGATGTGATGGCACCTCATCCTCTGGCACGGTTGGGTTTTAAACAACTGCGCATTCCAGCAGCAAATCGCATTGGGGGAGCCGGAGAAGGCTTCAAGATCTCAATGTCGGTTCTGGATGTCTTCCGCTGCACCGTCGGTGCTGCTGCTTTAGGCTTTGCCCGCCGTGCATTGGAAGAAGCCGTAGTACGCGCAACAACCCGCAAACTGGGGGATGGCGTGCTGGCCGATATGCAGATGGTGCAGGGCCATCTGGCGGAAATGGCAATCGACATTGATGCCTCTGCACTCCTGATCTACCGCGCTGCATGGACGAAAGACATGGGGGCAGCACGAGTATCTCGCGAGGCTGCCATGGCAAAGCAATTCGCAACCGATCAGGCCCAACAAATCATTGATAAGGCGGTACAAATCCACGGGGGTGAGGGCGTCCGTTCAGGCAATACTGTCGAAAAACTTTACCGTGAAATCAGAGCTCTTCGCATCTACGAAGGCGCATCCGATGTTCAGAAAATAATAGTAGCAAGGCAATTGCTTTCTCAGGAGGGGAGAAATGCTGGGACCAAGCGCGCACAAGGACACCTTCACAAGGGACAGGCTGCCACCAATTGATCAGCAGCCAGTTTTCCAGCTGGAGGGGTTTGAGTACCCAGATTACATCAACGCCGCAGTAGAGTTGACCGACAAGATGGTTGAACGCGGTTTTGGTGACAACATTGCTCTCATCGGCAATGGCAGAAAACGCACTTACAAGGAGCTTGCGGACTGGACGAACCGCATCGCTCGAGCTCTGCAGGAGGATTACGGAGTAGAACCGGGCGACCGCATTCTTATCCGCTCAGCAAACAACCCGGCTATGGTCGCCTGCTGGCTGGCTGCTACAAAAGCAGGTGCTGTGGTGGTCAACACCATGCCAATGCTGCGGGCTGGCGAGTTAAGCCAGATTGTCGACAAGGCCGAAATCAAACTGGCCATGTGCGATCTTCGCCTCATGGAAGAGATGGAGCGTTGCCTTGAGCAGAACGATCATCTGAGCAAAATCGTGAGCTTCGATGGCACGGCCAACTTTGCCGGTGAGATGGATAAGGTCGCACTGTCAAAGCCCGTCCAGTTTGAAGCCGTTCAAACGGGCAGAGATGATGTCTGCCTGCTGGGTTTCACATCTGGCACCACCGGACAGCCGAAGGCAACCATGCACTTCCACCGCGATCTGCTGATCATCGCAGATGCCTATGCAAAGGAAGTGCTCAACATCCAGCCATCGGACGTGTTTGTTGGCAGTCCGCCACTGGCCTTTACATTTGGCCTCGGCGGCTTGGCAATTTTCCCGCTTCGTTTCGGCGCAACCGCTACTCTGCTGGAAACGGCAGGACCCAAGCAGCTTATTGAGATCATTGAGACTTACAAGGCAACGATCTCATTCACAGCACCAACGGCTTACCGTGCCATGATGGCGGCAATGGAAGAGGGGGCAGACCTGTCCTCACTGCGCATTGCAGTCTCAGCGGGAGAAACATTGCCAGCACCAGTGTTTGAGCAATGGAAAGCAAAAACCGGGATTCCGATGCTGGATGGGATTGGCGCAACGGAAATGTTGCACATCTTTATTTCCAACCATTTGGAAGATGCCATGCCAGCAACCACTGGCCGGGAGATCAAAGGATACTCCGCAAAAGTGGTTGATGAAAACATGCAGGAGGTTCCACGCGGCACAGTTGGCAAACTTGCCGTAAGAGGACCAACCGGTTGTCGGTATATGCAAGATGACCGGCAGCAGAAATATGTTCGTGACGGCTGGAATTTGACAGGTGATGCCTTTTATCAGGATGAAAAAGGGTATTTCCACTTCGCAGCCCGTGCAGACGATATGATCATCACGTCCGGCTACAACGTCGCCGGGCCTGAAGTTGAGGCTGCTCTGCTAAGCAGTCCGGAAGTGTCCGAGTGTGCGGTTATAGGCGTGCCAGATGAGGACCGGGGACAGATTGTTGAAGCTCATGTGGTGCTGGTGGAGGACCACCCACAAGATGCAGATGTAATCAAACGTCTTCAGGACTATGTAAAATCTACTATAGCGCCTTATAAATACCCTCGTTCACTTAAACTGGTAGATTCTCTACCAAAAACCGCGACCGGTAAAATTCAAAGATTCCGCCTGAAGGAACAGCTGGTCGAGGATAAATCAGGGGAACTTATATGAAAAAACTCGTTTCAGCCGGAGTAGCCGCGCTTCTGTGTTGTACAGCTGGCGTGGCGCAAGCCGAAGTTAAAATTGGCATGATCACCACCCTGTCAGGCGGTGGCTCCACCCTCGGCATCGACGTCCGCGATGGTTTTGAGCTCGCACTCAAACAGGCAGGCGCATCCGATGTAAAACTGCTGGTAGAAGACGACGCCCGCAAGCCGGACGTTGCCAAAAAACTGGCAGACAAATTCATTCAAAAAGACAAGGTTGATATCCTCACAGGTATCATCTGGTCCAACCTGGCAATGGCTGTGGTTCCTGCGGCAACCCGCAAAGGCACGCTCTACATCAGCCCAAATGCAGGCCCATCTGCGCTGGCTGGTAAAGCCTGTCACGAAAATTACTTCAACGTGGCCTGGCAGAACGACAACTTGCATGAGGCAATGGGATCTCACGCCAACAAAGCAGGCTACAAGAAGACCTTCATTCTGGCGCCAAACTACCCAGCTGGTACCGACGCTCTGAAAGGCTTCAAGCGGATGTACCAAGGCGAGCTGACAGGTGAACTCTTCACCAAGCTCGGTCAGGATGACTACGCTGCAGAAATCTCACAAATCCGTGCTTCTGGCGCTGACAGCGTGTTCTTCTTCCTGCCAGGTGGCATGGGCATTGCATTCATGAAGCAGTACGCGCAGTCCGGCGTTGATGTGCCTGTCATGGGCCCGGCTTTCTCCTTCTCACAGGACATTCTGCCTGCGATTGGTGACGCTGCACTCGGCGTGGCAAACTCTTCCCAGTGGGGTAAGGACATTGAGAGCGAGGTGAACGCAAAGTTCGTCAAAGGCTTCAAAGAAGCTTATGGCCGTCTGCCTTCCCTGTACGCATCTCAGGGCTATGACGCTGCAAATCTGATCCTTTCTGCAATGGAAAAGGCAGATGTCAGCGACAAGGACGATTTCCGCGCAGCACTGAAAGAAGCAGATTTTGCTTCTGTGCGCGGCGACTTCAAATTCGGCAACAACAACCACCCAATTCAGGATATTTATGTTCGCGAAGTGGTGAAAGAAGACGGCCAGATCACCAACAAAATTGTCGGTGTCGCAATCAAAGGCCATCAGGATGCATACGCATCCAAATGCCGGATGAAATAAGCCAACGCATTGAAGTAAAAAGTTAATCAGCGGGGAAACCCTAATCCTTCTCCGCTGATCCCCTATACTGATGTCACAATGAAAAAGAAGCCTCGGGAATATCATAAATGACGGCAGCTTTGATTTTTGAGCAGGTATTGAACGGGCTGCAATTCGGTCTCACTTTGTTTCTGATGGCAGCTGGCCTCACGCTGGTCTTCGGCGTTATGGGTCTGATCAACCTCGCTCATGGCTCGCTTTACATGGTCGGTGCCTTTTGTTGCGCTTGGATCACTCAGCAGACCGGCTCTTTCTGGCTTGGTCTTGGTGGTGGTGTCCTTGGAGCGGCGGCAGCTGGTGCACTCATCGAAATGCTTGTCATTCGCAGGCTTTATGACCGCGATCACCTTGATCAGGTACTGGCAACCTTTGCTCTTATTCTGATCTTTTCTGAAGGCACCCGCATGGTCTTCGGCTCCATGCCACTTTACCTCAACATTCCGGCAGCTCTGGGGGGCACCATGGCGTTGCCCGGCGTAGAAGCTTATCCGGTCTATCGCCTGTTTATCATTCTGGCAGCGCTGGCTGTTGCCCTGCTTCTCTACCTGCTTATTTCCAAAACGCGCCTTGGCATGCGGATCCGCGCCGGTGAAAGTGACCGCGAGATGATCGCTGCCTTAGGTGTTGATATCAAAACGCTTTACACCATTGTTTTCGCATTGGGCGCCGCGATCGCAGGTCTGTCAGGTGCTCTGGTCGGCGCATTGCGCTCCGTGCAGGTCGGCATGGGAGAACCTGTTCTCATTCTGGCCTTCGTGGTCATTGTGATTGGCGGCATTGGCTCCATCAAAGGCGCTCTCATCGGCTCCATCCTGATTGGCCTCGTGGATACTCTGGGACGTATTTTCCTGCCCGTCATCCTGAAGTTCTTCATGGAAAATGCCAGTGCAAACAGCATCGGGGCAGCTCTGTCATCCATGCTTATCTATCTGATGATGGCAGGCATTCTGGCAGTCAAACCAAAGGGGCTTTTCAATGCAACGAACTGATACAGCTCCAAAATCCATCAACATTCCAAAGCTGAGCCGCGAGACCGTCGTTAACATCGCAGTTATGGCAATCCTGCTGGCTCTGCCGCTCTGGGCGTCTTCTATCGGAGAAGACTACTACGTCAATCTGGCAAGCCTGATCACCATCTTCGCCATTGCTGGCGTTGGCCTCAACTTTGCCATCGGGCAAGGCGGAATGGTCAGCTTCGGCCATGCAGCTTTCTTCGGCATTGGTGGCTACACCACTGGCATTGCAGCCTTTCACAGCTTTGAAGAAACCCTCTTCATGGCCATGCCTTTTGCGATCTCCGGCACCAACCAGATGCTTATTATCTGGATTGTCGCAATGGTCATTTGCGGCATCGCAGCCTTAGCAATTGGCGCAATCTCGCTGAGAACCGAAGGCGTCTACTTCATCATGATCACACTGGCATTTGCCCAGATGATCTACTACTTCGCCATTTCCTGGCCGACATACGGCGGTGAAGATGGGCTTTCAATTTACCTACGCAACGAACTTCCAATGGTAGACGCAGAAAGCGCTCTGACGTTCTTCCTTGTCTGTTTTGTCCTGCTGCTCGGTGCAATCTTCGTCTCAGCACGCTTGTCTGGCTCCCGTTTCGGTGCAGCGCTTGGCACCGCTCGTATGAATGAGACACGGCTGGCAACCTCGGGTATTGACCCGTTGCCGATCAAGCTCACAGGCTTTGTCATCTCCGCGATGATCACCGGCCTTGCAGGAGCTCTGTTTGCCGAGCTGAACGGCTTTGTAGGCCCCTCAATGCTCTCCTGGCACCGTTCCGGAGAGATTATGGTGTTCGTCATCCTTGGCGGCGTCGGGCGTCTCTATGGCCCTGTTATCGGCGCCGCCCTGTTCGTACTGCTCGAAACCTATATCGGCGAATGGACAGAGCACTGGCAACTGCTGCTTGGTCTGGCCTTGCTCGGGGTCGTTCTGTTCGCCCGAGGTGGCGTCATGGGCATGATTGCAGGGAGAGCACGCCATGACTAAACCGGTTCTTGAAGTCAAAAGCTTGCACAAATCCTTTGGTGCTTTGCAGGCGACAAAAAACGTATCTCTGGATCTGAAACCTAATGAGATTCATGCTCTTATCGGACCAAACGGGGCTGGCAAATCAACGCTCATCGGTCAAATTGCGGGCTGGATCACACCCGACAGCGGCAGCATCTATCTGGATGGCGAAGACGTGACCTCAGAGACGGTTGCCAGTCGCTCCCGCAAAGGCCTTGGACGAAGCTTTCAGGTCTCTTCACTGGCCATGGAAGTCAGCGCACGTCGCAATGTGATGCTCTCTGTACAAGCAAGTCAGGGCTCCAGCTTCCGCTTCTGGAAGCAAACAAAGTCCGACGAAGAACTGCGCGAAACCGCTGGAAACTGGCTCAGAAAAGTCGGCCTCGGTGGCCGCGAAGATATCGCGGTCTCGGAACTCTCTCACGGTGAGCGCCGTCAGGTGGAAGTCGCCTGCGCTTTGGCTCTCAAACCTAAAGCACTGCTACTGGACGAACCCATGGCAGGCCTTGGCCCGACAGGCTCTGTTCAGCTCACTGAATTCCTTGAGGAAATTCGCCCGGAGATACCAATTCTGCTCATTGAGCACGACATGGATGCCGTGTTCCGTCTGGCAGATCGCATCACGGTTCTGGTGGGCGGCGCAGCCATTTTGTCAGGCTCGGTCGATGAGATCCGCGCCAGTGCGCTTGTCAGAGAAGCCTATCTCGGGGAGGAAGCCTGATGCTGTTGGAAGTCAAAGGCTTAGAAGCCCATTACGGCGCGGCACAAGCGCTGTTCGGCGTAAACCTCTCCATCAATGAAGGCGAGATGGTAGCGATGCTTGGCCGCAACGGAATGGGCAAATCTACCACAATCAGCTCTATTTGTCAGATGGTTACGCCAACCAAAGGCACCATCGAATTCTGCGGCCAAAGCCTGAACCGCATGTCCAGTCACAAAGCTGCCCGCTTGGGTCTGGGATTGGTGCCAGAAGGTCGCCGCTGTTTCCCAAACCTATCTGTTCTGGAAAATCTCAGTGCAGCCGCCCGTAAAGGCGCGTGGACACTGGACCGCGTCTACAACTTGTTTCCACGCCTCAAAGAGAGGAAAAGCCAGAGCGCCAACACTCTGTCTGGCGGAGAGCAGCAGATGCTCGCCATCTCCAGAGCCTTGATGACAAACCCGAAATTGCTGATCCTTGACGAAGCAACAGAAGGCTTGGCACCGGTTGTGCGCGGGGAAATCTGGCAGGCAATCGCCAAGCTGAAGAAGGAAGGGCTGTCCATTCTCATCGTCGACAAGACGCTGAAGGAGCTCCTTCCTCTGGCTGATCAGGCCGTCATTCTGGAAAAAGGCGAGTCAGTCTGGGCAGGCCGCCCGGATACACTCACCGAGGAAATGAAGGACAGATACCTTGGTCTTTAAACGCACGATC
Organism: Pseudovibrio sp. Ad5; assembly: GCF_001623095.1. Taxonomy (NCBI): domain Bacteria; kingdom Pseudomonadati; phylum Pseudomonadota; class Alphaproteobacteria; order Hyphomicrobiales; family Stappiaceae; genus Pseudovibrio; species Pseudovibrio sp. Ad5. The sequence continues at coordinate 54,408 of NZ_LMCH01000023.1, forward strand.
AAAGTGATCTTCCAGCACTGCGATCCCGCTGGAATTGTCTTTTATCCCCGCTACTTCGAGATGATCAATCAGGTCACAGAAGAGTGGTTCGAGCAATCGCTTGGCACGTCGTTCGTAGACATTCATATAAATCAAGGGGATGCAATCCCCACAGCCAAGATCGAAACAGAGTTCAAAAAGCCGAGCAAGCTTGGTGACAAACTCTTATTCACGCTCCAGGTCACAAAGCTGGGACGCTCCAGCGTCCATCTGGAGTTTACGGTGACATGCGAGGACGAGCTTCGTCTCACAAGCCGCTCGGTCATTGTCTACGTCAAAGGCGAGGACAAGAAGCCAGCGAGTTGGCCGCAAGCCATTAAGAAACAAATGGAATTTTTCCTGAAGGAAGAGGGACCTTCATGACAACACAACAAGCACTGTTCAAATTTCTCCAGCCGGAAGGTTGGAAGCCTGCTTCTGGATACGCCAATGGCATTATGGCAGAAGGCACACCCATCTTTCTGGGAGGTCAAATCGGCTGGAACGGCCAGCAGGTCTTCGAGAGCGATGATCTCATTGACCAGATCAAGCAAACGCTTGAGAACATTCGCGAAATTCTAGCCACAGCTGGCGCTAAGCCAGAGCATGTGGTGCGCCTGACGTGGTATGTGGTCGACAAGAAAGACTACACCGCTCGCCTGCGCGAAGTTGGCGAGGCGTATCGCTCTGTGTTTGGCCGTCATTTTCCATCCATGACCATGATCCAGGTGGCTGATTTGGTGGAAGATCAGGCCAAAGTGGAAATTGAAGCAACGGCAGTACTGCCAAGAGCGGAATAACGTGATGCGGGATTGGGACGCGGCCTATCATAACTCCGGTGCAGTACCAAACGCACAAGAGCTGTTTAATCAATGGGTTGAGCGCTCCAAAGCGTTTCGCGAGACCTCAAAAAACCAACTGGACGTAGCCTACGGAAGCGGAGAGAGAGAGAAGCTCGACCTGTTCTTCCCACAAGGCACTGAGGCGTCCAAAGGGCTCGTCATGATTGTTCATGGCGGGTACTGGAAGGCCTTCGATAAATCCGCCTTCAGCCACTTGGCGAAGGGGGCCGTCGAGATGGGGTACACCGTTGCCGTGCCTTCTTACGACCTCTGCCCTGAAGCGAAAATAACCAGTATCGCCAATCAGATGCAGCGATCTCTTGAAGTTGCAGCTGAACAAGTTAAAGGACCGATTCACCTGACCGGTCATTCTGCTGGTGGACACTTGGTAGCGAGGTTGGGCTGCAAAAACCGGATGATACCAGATAGTATCACTAGGCGGATCAAGCACATCCTCGGCATCAGCGGGGTTTACGATCTGCGGCCAATCCGCAGGACGGCAATGAACGACACCCTGCATATCGACGAAGCGGAGGCGCTGGCAGAAAGTCCGGTGCTGCACGAACCTCTTGATAATCTTCGCTTTACAGGCTGGGTTGGCGCTGAGGAGCTGGCAGAGTTTCGGCGGCAAAATGCAACCCACTGCGCAATGTGGGGTGGTTTTGAAACTCAGGTCACTGCCTATGAGGACCCCGGCAAAAACCATTTTACCGTGGTAGAGGCGCTGGAACAGCCAGACAGCTTACTCCTCACAACTATGTTGAATACATAATCACAACCTGCTGAAATATATAGATATTATATAAACCGCGCGACTTTGCGTTCTTATGTGTAATTTTGCGTGGTTTAAGTGATTCATGCGTTACTTTAAGTTGCTATGTAACTGCGTTGATGAATTCATTTCATCAGAAAGCACCTATCACAGCAAACGACACAGCCCAGCGCATCAGATTGAAAATCTCCTCGCACTCTCCATCCATCTTAACCTATTGGATAGGCTATTCACCAAATGGAGAGTTGTGGAACCACCATCAGCCGCTCTAAGGTTGACCCAACAACGCAGACCGGAGTTATCCGCCCAGCGCGGCTTTCAGGTAATCTAATCTGACGAGCCAGCTCTGCAAGGCATCAACTCTGGAAACGGGCACTTTCTAAAATGTCCGCATGCGCAGGACTTGGCTGACTGGGGAGGCATATGTGACAGCAGCAAAAGCGGGACCACTTTCAGGACTTCAGGTAGTGGAGATGGCAGGCCTTGGCCCAGCGCCCATGGCCGGACAATTGCTTGCAGATCTGGGAGCCGATGTCATCGTCGTTGATCGCCGCACCAGCGAGCGGATCGACAAGGACGTCAACCGCAGAGGCAAGAAGTCCATCGCACTCAACATGAAGAGCGAAGAGGCAGTCAAAGTCTTCTTCTCCCTCGTTGAAAAAGCCGACATCCTGATCGAAGGCTTCCGCCCCGGCGTAATGGAGCGCCTTGGCCTTGGGCCGGACGAATGCCTCGCCAAGAACCCGGGCCTGATCTATGGCCGTATGACAGGCTGGGGGCAGGACGGGCCACTGGCCCATGCCGCCGGGCATGACCTCAATTACCTCGCCATGACCGGCATGCTCCACGCCATCGGCGAGGAAGGTCGCCCACCAGTCCCACCACTCAACATGGCGGCAGACTACGGCGGCGGGTCCATGTTCCTGCTGCTGGGTGTCTTGTCAGCGCTGTTTGAGCGCACCAGAAGCGGCAAAGGGCAGGTGATCGATGCAGCCATGGTCGACGGCGTGCCAGCCATGATGGGGCTGATCTACTCCCTGCTGGGTCGCGGGCTTTGGCAGGACAAACGCCAAACGAACCTGCTGGACGGTGGCGCTCCGTTCTATCGCTGCTATGAAACCTCAGATGGCCGCTATCTGTCCGTCGGTTCTCTGGAGCCTCAGTTCTTCGCTCTGCTGCTAAAAGGGCTGGACCTCCCGCAAGAGCTTTCCAAGATCCAGATGAACATGAAAGAATGGCCTCAACTGGAAGAGCAAATCGGCAATGCCATCAAGGCGAACACGCTGGACCACTGGACCGGCGTCTTTGCGGGAACCGACGCTTGCGTTGCCCCTGTGCTCTCCATTGAGGAGGCAAACGCAGCCTCTCTCAACACCGAGCGCGGCAACCGCATCCGCCTCAACGGCGTCACCCAGGCAGCACCCGCACCGCGCTTCAGCCGCACAGTTCCGCAAACACCTGAACCAGCAGGAAGAACCGGAGACGATACTGCACAGGTTTTACAGCAGCTTGGTTTCTCTGAAGCTGATATCGTTGATATGCAAAAGAGCAAAACTTTGGCCTGAATCTGCGACAATTAACGATGCGAAACAAACTGTAAACGGAGGGGGCCTCAGCACTCCCTCCCACGTCATAACTGCCTCAGCCCAATCCTCTGAGCACATCCCATGACTGAGGACATCCTCTCGAATCTCCTAGGGTAACTTTAATCAGGTTACTGCGAAGGAGTGCACCAGAGTATGCTGGTAACAGATGCTTTTGTATTATTGTTTCTTGTTACGCAGGGCCTCTTTCTCGTCGCCTCATACGTCTTTGCTGTATCTGGCGCAGATGACCTGTTCGTTGACACCCTCTATTACACCTTCGTCGCCTGGTATCGCGGCCCCTTAGCGGGCAGAACCGAAGAACGCTTGTTTGAAGAAACCGGGCACGTCCCACCCAGACCGCTGGCCATCATGCTACCCGCATGGGATGAAGCTGCAATCCTCTATCCCGCCGTTACAGGCATCATGCGCAGGCTGGACTATCCATCCTATTGGATCTTCATTGGCGTCTACCCCAATGACGCAGCCACGCAGAAGGCTGCAAATCGTCTGGCAGCCGAACATGACAATTTGCGTGTCGTTACCACCAACAATGACGGCCCAACCTGCAAAGCCGACTGCGTCAACACCATCATTGCCGAAATAGAGAGGTTCGAACAGGAACAGAACATCTCCTTTGCTGGCATCGTCATGCAGGACGCAGAAGACATCCTCAACCCAAACGCTCTGCACATCTTCAACGCCAGCCTTGAACTTGCCGATGTGGTGCAACTGCCTGTCCTCTCCTTACCCCGTAGACGCCGGAACCTGACAGCTGGCCACTACATGGACGAGTTTGCCGAGTTCCATTCCAAGGAAGTTCTCGTCAGGGGCTTCTTGACCGGAACAGTTCCGGGCGCTGGCGTTGGTACCTGCTATTCCAAGAAAACCATCGAGACAGCCAAATCCATTTCTGGGACAGATGAAAACGGCATACCGGAAATCTTCAACATCAGCTCCTTGACGGAAGACTATGACCTCGCCATGCGGCTCACAGGGAAGGGGCTCACCCACCGCTTGCTCTGGGTCCACCCGGCAAAGAAAAGCGACCACACGGACTTTGCAGTCACGCAGGAGCTGTTCCCCTCCGGCTTCTGGCAAAGCGTACGCCAGAAAACCCGCTGGACCATCGGCATCGCGTTTCAGGGCTGGGCACAACTAGGGTGGAAAGGAGGGCTCGCTGATAAATACTTTTATTGGCGCGACAGGAAGATGGTGTTCTTCAGCCACGCCATCATCATTGGGTACATCTCGCTTTTCTTCTACTGGGGCCTTCGCCTCTATGAGAAGCTGGCACCAGATGCCTACCATTTGCCACCGCTTCTGCCAGAAGACAGCCCATTCTGGTATGTGATCTGGTTCAACGTGCTGCTGCTCGCCCACCGCCTTATCCAGCGCCATATCTGGACAGGCTACCATTATGGCCTGCGCGCATTGGCACCTGTAACCCTGCGCTACTTCGTATCCATCATCATCAATTACATCGCCATGATGCGAGCCATCAAAACATGGATCCGGCATCTGGGCACTGGCGAAGTTATCGGTTGGGACAAGACCGCCCATGATTATCCAGATGAAGAAAGTCTGGAACTGGCAATTCCTGTAGAGCAGGAAGCGCAATCATGACTCGGCCCCAAACGCCCCACAATACACGCGGGAATGCCAACCGAAACTCGGCATTCTATCTGCTGTGGGTCATCATGTTTGCGCTTGGCTTATCCATCCCAACACAATCACAAAATCCAGTGCCGCCTTCAGAGCCAGTCAGCCCTGCGCCTTACACCCTCCAGCAAAAAGACGAGTACTACATCAGCTTGCTGAAGGACCGGCAGGACAGCCAATCCCTCCTGCAAAGCACGTGGCGCGATTATCGCTCCTATCCCTTGCTGGATCTGGCATACCGTTTGCTGGCAAAAGGACGGAACGAAGCTGCCCTGAAAGAGCTGGATGAGCTGCTCAAGCAAGACCCCAATCATCTTGTGGCCCGTTGGCAAAAAATCCAGCTGCTCATCGGCCTCAATCGCCCAATCGCAGCAATTGACCAATTAGAAATCCTCCAATCTCAAGCCCCCGCCTTCAGCCGCGGCTATCTTTCGCTTGGCCACCTGCAAATGCTCACGGGCGAGTATGCGGAAGCCTTTGATGATTTCCGGCTGGCGATAGAGACTGGCAAATTACTGCCGAGCAACCGGGAAGAAGCTCTTGCAGGCGCCGCAGAAGCAGCCATCAAACTCGGCAAAACAAAAGAAGCTCTCCAGGCACTGAACATTCTGCGAGAGCTGGGCGCTGCCACCCCAAGGCAAAGGCTCATACGGGCCGACCTTCTGCGCAACTTCAATCAACTGGAAGAAGCCCGCAGCGAGTGGGACGAACTTTCCAAACTGGACAACGCCCCAAGAACCCAACGCACAGCCATCCTGAATGACGCCTTCCTGCTTCTTGAGCAAGGCAAAGACGAAGAAGCCTACCGCTTGCTGCTGCGCGGCGAAATGAATGGACTGTTTACTGGCCGCCAATCCTCCGCTTTGGAACAACGCACATTCGCCAGAGCTCTGGCCGCCAGTGCTCTGAACTCTGGTCACCTTGATGAGTTACTGACCTTCCTCAACCCCGGACGCATTGATCAACTGGGACTGTCCACGCGCGTTCAGCTGGCTTACGCTCTGGTGAAAAAAGGCTCCAGTGCTGAGGCTGAAATGGCGCTTCTGACAGCGGATGGCAGGATCCTCGACACCAAAGCCTCCGGTCCGGAAGAAGCCGCCAACTACTATCTGGCACTGGCAGACATCGCCATTCGCGCAGGAGATGATGCCAGAGCAGTCACTGCGGGCCGATTGCTGATCAAACTCACCCGAAGCCCGGAATACGGTCTGCAACTCAGCATGCTTGCTCTTAACAACGGCTGGGAAACACAAGCCATCAACGCGCTGGTGGAACTGCGCGCCATCACCCAGTTTACCGACCAGCAGAAATCTCCGGAAGCCTGGGTAGAGCTGTTGCAAACCCTTTCAGATCTGGCACGGCGGGCAGGGGATCTGGATCTCGCCAATCAGGTTCTCAAAGAAGCTGAAACGTTGATGCCCAACTGGCGCATCACAGCAAAAAGAGGGCAGGTCGCCCTACTCTCCAACCATCACCGCATCGCCTCCGCTGTTCTTCAGGATGCTCTTGCACGAGCCCAAAGAGCCCGTGCTGACGGCGCCTTCAATGAAAACGACAAGAAAGCCTATGCACGTCTTCTGTTTGATCTGGCAGCCGTTTCTGCAACCAATGAAGACTGGACCAGTACGCTTGACTATCTGATCGCGGACTGGAAGCTACAACCGGACCCGACACTGGTTCTGCCAGCATATCTCATGCTCAAGGAAAGCACCGCAGAAGGCATCACGGCACGCATGTGGCTGAACTACGTTTTCAGCTACACCAACACTGCAAACCTGTCAGAGGAAAGCAAAGACATGTTTGCCATGGCTTTCCTCTCACTGGCGCGCCTTCTGAAAACAGAAGGGCAGCTTCAGGAAGCCGTGAAAATGTACCGCCAGTCACTGCGACTGGCCCCAACTGCGGAAACCCGTTTGGAAGCTGCTTATCTTGCACTGGAGCTCAATCACCCCAAAAGAGCTCTGATGTTGCTGCAGCAACTGGACCAGACCCAAAACACCGACGCAATCTTGGCGATCAGGTGCGAGGCCTACCGCGTGCTTGACCGCAATCTTGAGGCCCTGACATGCGCGCAACAGGAGCTTCAGGCTCAGCCCATGAATGCCGACAAGCATCTGACACTGGCCAGCCTCTACCTGCGACTGGGAGACAAAGAGAAAGCCAGAGAGGAACTACAGCAAGCGTATGAACTCAGCCCAAACCTCGCCACAGCAAGCCAGCTTGGCTTCCTCTATCAGGAGCTGGGAGAGTATGAGGTCGCGGAAGACTGGTTTCTGGAATCTTTTGAAGAACATGACGATCAGAGCGCTGGCATGGCACTGCTCTACCTCAACCTGCGCCAGATGGACTATGATGAGGCAGCACACCTCCTTGCCAAACTGGATGTCTCAAAGCTCTCTCAAGAACAAATGGCCGGCTATTACGCTGCCCGGGCCCAACTCACGCTCCATCAGGGCAATCAATCACCTGAAGCACTGGCAAGCGCTCTGGTGGACCTGCGCAAGGCACGGTCCATCGCCTCAACACCGGACATTCGCTTTTCCGTAGTTCAGGTTCTGTTCCAGTTGGATCTGCTAGAGGAAGCAGAGGCTGAATATGAAAAACTGCCGCCAGCCGACCTTAAAAACCCGGCAACACTCGCTTTGGGAGGATACCTTGCCCGTGCTCAGGGCGACAATGATCTGGCAGTCACCCGCTTTGAAACCTCACTGGAGGAAAAACCAGATCAGGCGAACCTGGAGGAAGATCTGGCCTATACCTATCTGGCAGCCTTTGAAAACAAGAAGGCCGCTGAACTGTTTCGCAAGCGGATTGATGTGCTGCACCGGCACCAGCGCGACATCTATGAACAGGACAAACTGGAGCGCTTCCAGCGCCAGCTCCGCATTCTGGAAATCCCGATCAGCTTTCTGTTCTTCGATGGCGCCAGCCCGTCACGGCAGGATGAGGAGGAGTTTGCAGGCGCCATCCTTGGCATCCCATCCAGCAGCCCGTTCGGCTCACTGGAAGTGGCATGGCGACCTCCGGTCATCGGCTACCAGAATGGCCGCGTCTTCGAGATCATCGCCCGTGCCCAGTGGCTTAACCAACGCTACAGCTTCCGCCCGGACCCTGACACCTATCAGACCATCGTCGGCCTGCGCTTCAAGCCGTTTATGACGCAAAACCTGAAAGTAGGTCTGGAGCGGTTCTTTAAAGGCGGCAGCATCACAGAAGACAACTGGCTGGGGAGGGTGCTTTGGTCCTTCACCCGCGGCAACGATTTCCTCCCGCTCTACGATTTTTACTCCGGTGAGCCTATCGACAAAGAACCCTACATCAGCCTGTATCTGGAAGGTGGTCGTTTCTTCGAAAAGGAAAAAACCATTCTATTCTATGGAGATGGCCGACTTGGTTACACTTTTAGGCTCGATCCTAACCTGATTTTGTCGCCCTTTGCGTATTCCATAGGGAGCGGAAACTGGAACTCCCAAACCAGCGCTGTGGCGATCGAGGCAGGGCTGGGAGCATCTTTGAAGTGGAGAGGGTGGTACACCGAAGCCTATGGTGACCTGCTTCAGCTGGAAGTGTTCGGGCGTGTAGGACACGAAGTATTAAACACAGATGACAGTGAGACCAGCCGAGTGCTTCTCGGGCTTCAAGCAAACTTCTAAACTCTTCGTTCTTGGGGTGTTCTGCCTCGCTCTCATCACATTCATGATGATCTTTAAAGCCTATGCGCGGCAGGATTCCGGCACTAAGGAATGTATTCCTATACGCATGAGCTTCATCCAGCCATGGGGTGATGAATATTTTCCTAATCCCAGATTATGGCGCAGCGAACTCCTTGCACATCAAAGACTTGGCATTGAAGAGGTCATCCTGCAGTGGACCATGTGGGGCAGCGATCTTCAGGATGAAATCAAGCTGCCACTCTGGCTCGAAGCTGCAATCATGGGCGCAGATGAGGCTGGAGCCAAACTCTGGTTCGGCCTGCGGTATGATCCAACATTCATGGAGAAGCTGCAAAAGGACGGCCAGACCTATCTGGACAATCGCTTAGCAGAGACCGAAAAGCTCGCCACCGCGATAAAGGCCCAGATCAGCTATACCGCACATCCCACTGAGGTATTTGCGGGCTGGTATATACCAGATGAAATTGACGGCAATCTGCTGTTGGATAGCAAGCTCAGAAAGCTCGTCACCGGGTACACAAAACAAACCCGCGCAATCTTGAACCGCATCCTCCCGGGGCCTGTTGCCATCTCTGGATACACCGATTTGAAGACCATTCCGCGAAAACTGGCCACACAATGGAACAAGCTCATGGCGAATTCATCCATGGACATTCTGTTGCTGCAGGACGGGCTAGGGGCCAAGCTTATGGAACCTTATTCCAGCCGCAACCTGCAACGCGCCATCAGCGCAGCTTTCAGCACGCAAGATCATACGGTTATTCCGGTGGTGGAAATCTTCGAGATTGACCCGAGAACAGCAGATTTCAGCACAATTCCAACCACGCTCGGCACCATGAAAAGCCGTCTGAAGAACGCAAGATTTTCGCCCGCACAGCCGCTGGCCTTGTTCTCGTTGTCCAGCCACATTCTGAAATTCGACAATAAACACAGCCGCGAGATCAAAGAGTTCCTTACACAGAACGCTCATGTCTGCGGCGCAAGCACATTGGCGAATGCAGAAGCTGCCGAATAATCACAAGGACCGTAGCGCATAAGATGAAAGAACCAGAGATCATCGGAGGAGGCCCGGACAAAGTGCTGTGCATCATCGGCACTCGTCCCGAAGCCATCAAAATGGCGCCGGTCATCTCTGCAATCGCAAACTGCCCAGGTCTACACGCCCATGTACTGATGACAGGCCAGCACCGCGAAATCGCATCTAACGCACTTGAATCCTTCGACATTCACCAGATCAACTGGCTCGACGTATCCAGCACCAGTCACAGACTGGCCGATCAGGCCGGCGAACTGCTCAAAGGCATAAACGCATACATTGCCGTGCATCATCCCAAATACGCATTGGTCCACGGCGACACCACAACAGGCTTCGTCGGCGCACTGGCCAGTTTTTACAGCGCCATTCCAGTCGGCCACGTGGAAGCCGGACTGCGCAGTGGTGAGCTGCGGGATCCATTTCCCGAAGAAGCCAACCGACGATTGGCAGACCAACTGTGCCATAGGCTGTTCGCACCAACATCCATCGCCAAAGACAACTTGCTGCGTGAAGGCCTGAGCAACGAGAAAATCCTCACCACAGGAAACACGGTGGTCGACGCCGTTCGACATCTGGCACAGAAGATCAAACCGGCACGCGAGCTCGACGAACTGAAAGATGTTCTGGGGCCGCAAAAGCGATTGGTGCTGGTGACCACACATAGACGCGAAAATTGGGGCGATCCCATGCGCCGCATCTGCCAGGCCATTAAACGCATCACAAAAGCCCATGAGGATCTGCAAGTCATTTTGCCAGTCCACCCAAATCCGGTCGTCAAAGACATGATCGAGTCCGAGCTCAAAAATACACAGCGCATCCATCTGGTCACGCCATTGTCTTATGAAGCGCTCATCGCACTGGAACGTGACGCCGACCTGATCCTGACCGACAGCGGCGGCATACAGGAAGAAGCACCGGAGTTCGGAACACCGCTGCTGATCCTGCGCAAGACCACAGAGCGACCAGAAGCATTGACCAGCGGTCTTGCAAAACTCGTCGGCACATGCGAGCAAACCATCACGGATGAAGCCGCTCGTATCTTGAAATGCAAACACACAAAGATCGACCGCCAAAACCCGTTCGGCGATGGCCATGCATCACAGCGCATAGCAACGGCCGTAGAAAGCCACATAAACTCAGCAGACTAGCTTCATTCTGACCTTTATCATTTAAGTTCCATAATCTACCTTATGCGTTTTAGTCATGTCAGCGCAATGCTAAACTGTCTATCCTCTGCAAACTAAAAATGTCACAGTGCTCTTACGTTGGGTTATGCTGGGGAGCGTGGCATGGGATGGGTGGTTATGAGTGAACGGGAGTTAAATCGGGTT
>NZ_LMCH01000024.1:0-14050 GCF_001623095.1 Pseudovibrio sp. Ad5
CTTCGTACTATCCATAAGGGCCCGCGGTAGGAGATGCTGCATACAGAGGCCGGACACACGTAGGAACTCGACCGCATTCACTCAATCAGACGAAAAAACCGCTTGCATTTCCAGGGGCGTCCACACACACGCTCGGCCCAGTTGGGCCTGTATCATAAAATGATACGCCGCATCCAAGGTCGGGTTTGAGACCTGTTACCCGAAGCTGCACTTTGGCCATCGTACAGGCCGGTCATTGGCAAAGATTTGATTGCCGTTTTCAGATTCGTAGCGCTTGGTCTACTTTTGATAAAGTGCCCCTTGCATCTTGGGCTTCAGTTCGCCAAGGCCATCCGCCAAAAAATCCACGAACCTGCGAACCCGAACTGTTCGTCGCAATTCTGAGTGCAGCAAGATGAATAGGGTGCGATCAAATTCAATCTCGGTATTTGGCACTTGGCGCAAATCGGGGAAAATATGTTCAAAAACAACAGGCAGAAATGACATTCCACATCCCTGCCTTAGAAGACTAATGTGCATATATGTTTCACTTGAGGAGTAGCGAATATCGGCGGCAGGAAATCGAGATTGCTTCAGCCACGCCGGATTTTCACGTGATTTCGTCCAACCAACCCAACTCAATCCGGCCCCCTCGGGTCCGGCAGTGGGTAAAACCTCATCAATATACTGTTGATTAGCGTAGATCCCGATTGCCATGGGGTAAAGTTTGCGCGCGGTGACATCATCGGTTACCTCATATGCCGCTCGAAGAGAGACATCCGTTTCCGCTTGATTGATATCCTCATGCGCGTCGGTCAATCGCAGTTCCACATCGATGCCTGGATAGGCCTGATGAAACCGCGCCAGTATCGGCGCGACGACATCAAGGGCCATAGCAGGCGGCAGAGAAAATTTAATCGTTCCAGTTTCGGTTCTATCCAAACCTTCGACCCGGCGACGCGCTCCAAGAAATACCTGCTCGGCTTCTTCCGCCATTGGTAAAAGAGCCTCTCCCGCTTCGGTTAACTCAAAACCGCGGCGAGAACGGGTAAAAAGCTGAACGCCATAGCTGGCTTCCAATACCTTGATGTTGCGGTTCACCGTAACATGATTGGCGTTCAGCATCTCAGCCCCAGCGCGCAGGCTTCCCTTGCGCGCAACAGCCAGAAAAAAAGGCATCATTTCCCAGTCGATGGACCGCATTTCGCATCCCCTATGTTTCATCAGGCGAACACTGTGTTCGAAATTATGCAATTTATATAGAGATAATTGAAACATAGATATTGCTCAACAGAAAACTGGAGATATCTATGAAACGCAGAACCTTACTAAAATTTGCCGCCTTGGTTACAGCCGCATCCGTAATGTCGCTGCCCGCATTCGCGGACACTCATCAAGCGCAGGACAAAAGTTATATGACAGTGCTGGGCCAGAAGATCGCTTATGTTGATGAGGGCGAAGGGCGCCCCGTTGTCTTTTTGCACGGCAACCCTGCCTCTTCTTATCTTTGGCGCAACATCATCCCGCACCTGTCAGCCACACACCGCGTGATTGCACCTGATCTGATCGGAATGGGCGATAGCGACAAGCCAGTACTTGAAAATACCTATGCCGACAGCGCGGAATATATGTTCACCTTTCTTGACGCTCTGGATTTGAAGGATGCCGTGTTGGTGATCCATGATTGGGGGTCAGGTCTGGGCTGGCACTATGCGCGCACGCGTCCCGAACGTGTGTCCGCAATTGCCTTTATGGAGGCGATGACGCCGGGCTTTATTCCCTACGAAAGCTACGAGTCACTGGGCGATTTCGCGGAATTCGTACGCAATGTGAACACGCCCGGTGTTGGCGAAGAAATGATTATGAACCAGAACATTTTACTGGATCAATTTATGCGATACGGCAGCCCGAATGGACCGCTCTCGGATGAAGTTATGGCAGAGTATAACCGCTATTACCCAACAGCCGAGAGCCGGAAAATATTGTTGGACTGGCCACGCGAAATTCCAATCGCTGGCGAACCGGCAGATGTCTATGAGGTGGCGACGGCAAATAACGCGTGGTTGCTGGCCAGTGATCTGCCGAAATTGATGTTCCACGTCGATCCAGGCGCGATACTTCCGATGGCCCAAGCCGAGTATTTGCAGAAGAACCTGAAAAACCTTGAGACGGTGTTTCTTGGCCAAGGGGGGCATTTCGTTCAAGAGGACTATCCCGATGAAATCGGCAAGGCTCTGGCCGAGTGGTTGACGCGGTTCTGACAGGTAAACCGTCACAATGCGCCAAGGAAAGAACTGCTAGTTCGACGTGATCACCAGCGGACCCTTGGCGCAATCACAGACCCAATTGAAAATTCAGTTGATTGAAACCAATCCCCTTGGGGATCGAGATGAATAATGTTCGGAGAGACATATGACAAAATCAATGACAGCAGCAGTAATTGAGCAATAGGGCGGCGCGGCAATGTTCGAAATCGCGCAACTCCCCATTCCAGACCTTGAAGCCGACGACGTGCTGATCAAAGTGGCCTACGCGGGGGTCAATCCGGCAGATTGGAAAATGCGAGAAGGACACCTCGCCTCGGCGATGCCAAACGCCAAGTTCCCTTTGGTTCTCGGAGTGGACGCTTCGGGTGTCGTGGTGGCGACAGGCAAAAACGTAACTGAGTTCTCTGAGGGCGATAGAGTTGCTTCCGCAACCAATATGTTTTCTGCGGGGAAGCCTGGGTCCTATGCAGAGTATCTCGTGGTCGATAAGTGCCGGGTTGCGCTGATCCCTGCAGATATGACCTTGGAATCTGCATCGACCATTCCGACTGCAGGTGTGACGGCCTGGCAGGCACTGTTCGGGGCTGAAAAAGGTGCGCTCAGGAAGGGTGAGAGCAAGAAGATACTCATCAATGGTGCTTCCGGTGGTGTGGGCAGTTTTGCCGTTCAATTGGCAAAATGGGCTGGCGCAGAGGTAGCCACCACCTGCAGTGGCGCCAATTTGGACTATGTTAAGTCCCTGGGAGCCGATTTCCCGATTGACTACAAAACTCAAAGTATCAGCAACGAAATTTCCAAATGGGCTCCAAATGGCTTGGATTTGATCGTCGACGCAATAAGCGCCGCCTCGCTTGCTGATCCTGTGGCCTTGTTAAAGCGAGGCGGTCGGCTCGTTAATATCGCAACATTGACGGATGACGGAGATGTCGAAGCTCAAATCGCTGAAGCGATAGAACGCGGTGTCGAGAAAATTTTGGCTTTTGTCGACGACTCGAGTTTCGGCGCGGAAATTCGGGAAATCGTTAATTTGGTTGAGGCTGGCGAGTTGAGCCTTCCTAATACCGAGTTTTTCGAATTGAACGATGTGGTTCGTGCGCATGAAAAGCTGGAGACAGGACATGTGAAGGGTAAACTGGCGCTGTGGGTATCAGGTGATCAATAATATCTTTCAACCGGCGGATCCTTGTTAGCCTAGGCTCCGCCCCTCGTTCTAAAAAGTAGAAAACATCCAAAAATATGTGAAAATTGGAGGCCGTACTGTTCGGGGCGTTCGGTTACTAAAACGCTTATTGGAAAATATGATGCGAACGTCAGCTATCTGTCCCGCTTCGCAGTTACTTACGAACCCAAAATGCTGCACCATCGACCAATGTCAACTTTCGGGAGGCGAGTAAGTAGATTTTGAAGTGGGCTGAATGTCAGCAAAGGGGCCGTTTGAGTAGTTACAGATCGTTTACAGAAGCTACTGAAGAAGCTTCTTGGTGGAACTGATTCAACCCTTGCTAAAAACGCCCAACGGCGGCTAGTGGCCCTCAGCGCCAAGCGGATTAAAGCCAACCCTAAGTCGACATCACGCTCTGTAAAGGCAGCTCCGTCATTAAGCGAATGGCAGCTATGGTCACACCGCTACATACGCTCGCATATCTATGCAAACAGGGCCAAATGCGGCCATTCGAGCTGTTCTATCAATGGTTGAAGCGGCCTGGATGGCAGGCTGTCAGAGTTCCCGAGACTGCTTTCATTTCCTAGACAAAGTTCACGGTACTAATGAAAAAGGCCGTGCTCAGGATGGGGGCAAATTAACAGAGATGGCGCATATGAATTTTTGATGATTGGAGAGCACTTGCCCACCACCTAAGTTTTCAGGTGGCGGGCAGGTTTATGTGGGGTAGTTGGCCTTGCTCAGGCAGGAGAATGGTCAGAACTTCAGAGCAATGTTCGCTTTGAGTCCCTGATCAGTGAAGCTGGAACCGAACTGGCCATCGTATGCCAGACCCAAGGTCGTGCTATGTCCCAAATCCACCGATGCTCCCAGATTCAGCAGGAGGGCATCTCTGGCAATCGGGATACTGGCAACGGAGAAGTCATCGCCTCCGGCAAAGGCATGATTGACAACAGGTGTTACATCGCCAAACGCATGCTGCCAGGCAGCTTGTGCTGATAACTTCGCGGTGAATTGACCAAGGTTCGCCCGTGTCTCTGCCCGCAGCCCGATACTGGTGAAGGTGCTGTCCATTGTCTGGCGATCAGCCTTCAGCGCAGCAGAGCCACCGGTTTCGGAGTACCCATCGCTGGACAACTGGACGTAGGATATACTGGCAAAAGGCTCCAAACTGGTTGCTGCAAAATCAAAACGGTACCCTGCTTCACCAAAGATCTGCGCAGTGTGCGCCGTATAGGACCCTGACAGGTTCTCAGTAAAGCCAGTGAAGGCGACCGAACGGGTCGTGTCGATATCATGCCATGCATAGCTACCACCTGCGCGCACCCCCAGAGGCCCAAACTCTGTGCCACCATAAGCACCAAGATGCAGCGTATCTGCTGTCGCTGAGGACGTTCTGCCATTCACTTCGAAACTGCTGTTGTCGTAGCCACCGAAAAAGCCAAAGCGGGAACTTTCACCAATCTGGACATCTCCACCTAGAAGGAAACCGCCGATTGACCGATCAAGCCTTGCGGCATTGCTGTTTCCACTCCAGCGTCCCCAGGACCCAAAACCTTGCCCCCAGAACGTGAGGCTTTCGCCAACGCGCTTTTCTACTTGCTCTTGTCCATCCGCTGCAACGGAATCCATTGCAGCACGCACACGATTGAGGGCTGCCTCGCGGGCAAAACGGCTATCTTCAATCAGCGCTGTTTTTATTGAGGCATGAGCTTCGCCTGAAAGCTGATCGAGTGCTCCTGCTGCATCCGCATTGGAAAGGTTCAAGACTGAATTGAACAAGTCTCCGATGCCAAGTGAGAATGCACCCTCACCCGCAGCGCACTGATTAGCACTCATCCCGGGCATGCAGAACGAGCTAGATACTAATTGGGAACTCAGATAAACGTTGTTGGCATCATAAGAGAGAACAAAATCAAGGAATGCGAAGTCATCTGTTGGTGCGGGTGAATCAAACGTTCCGGAGACGCCCCCTACAGCGCTCATAATCGTATAGACCGTATTTGTAGTGTAGGTTGAGCCATCGTCGGTTCCGTTTTCCGGCTTCACATGCACCGTACCACCATTGATCGTCACAGTACCGCTGGCGGCCAGCAGATCGTTGTTGATGCCTGCCACGTTGCCCCCATCGTTCAATTCAACGTCAAAGGTTGATCCACTATTGAAAACAAGAGAAGTCGCATTCAGAGTCCCAACGGAGTTTCCCGGTGCGACTACAGCACCTGATTGGAAAGCAACAGCCCCTACAGTCCCCGAGCCACCAAGGGTGCCGCCATTGACCGTAACATCGCCAATGGTGCCATTAACAACCAGCTCGCCACCGGAAACAATGGTGTCGCCGGTATAGGTGTTGGTGCCGGTTAGGATAGTGGTGCCTGCAAGCTGATTGACACTGCCAGTCCCGCTAATATCTGCGGAGAAGGTGTAGTCACTATCCGTGTGGTTGAAGTTGATTACCCCGGTACCGTCACCAAATTTAACTGCTGTGGCATCCAGACTGCCTGCGGCCTGCGCGGTGTCGCCAGCGGCAGCCCCAATATTGAGCGTGCCATGAGAACCTGTCACCCTGCCCAGATAAACGCTGTTCTCCACATCAACCACGCCACCATCTGAGATCGTTAGGGTACCGTTTCCGAGCAATCCGATGTTCATATAGTGGCTGTTTTCCCAGAGAGAACCAACTCCGGTCACGACTACGTCCCCCGAAGAACCAGCTTCAGAACCGATCCCCCCTTTTTTACTGGTCACCCGACCACCTTCGCTAATGGTTAGAGTTCCGACCCCATAACGTCCCACGTAAAGGCTAGTCCCGCTTGCATCCAACCCGAAATCGTTCTTCCAATGCGACCCTTCTCCGATTACCTCCACTGTTCCGGTAGAGCCTGCAAAAGTGCCAATCTGGCCATGCATGCCGGAAACTAAACCGCCCTCCAAGATATTCAGGGTTCCGTTTCCAAAGCGCCCGACATAAAAGCCGTTGGTAGTTTGCAGGCGCGAAGAAGGCCCTGTCACTGTTGCAGCCCCATAAGAACCTGAGCTTTTCCCGAGAAAGGTTGAAAGACTGGCGGACACATCGCTGCCATCAACAACGGTCAGAGACGCTGTTTCAGGTCCACCAACGCTAATAGTTCGACCGGCCAGAGTGGCGCCATCCCTGAACTCCAGCGCTCCTTCTGAAACAGTGGTGTCGCCACTATAGGAGCTGTCACCCGTCAGGACGAGTGTTCCAAGACCAGTTTTGTCCAGTGATCCAGTCCCGGTCAGGTTGGAGGTAATGGTTGAGGTCAAACCGGTGCCCGAGCTGGTTCCGTCCCCAACCCTGAATGAAACGGTATCAGCGCCAGCACTTATGATGATATCGCCTCCAGTTATGCTGTAACCATCGGAGGCAAACTGCATGCCTTTGGAAATTGAAACTCCAGCACTATCCACTGTGACTATGCCCGTTGTTCCCTGGAAAATCAGTGTGCTGTCCGGTTGATAAGGTGCGCTTGCTGAGCCAGTGGCATCGGTCCAGTTGGTTCCCGCAGTGCTCCAGGTGCCAGAACCACCATGAACGGCTCCATCAGCACTTGTTACCGCTCCGTTCCAGAAGCTCAGCTGGTCCGGGTTCACCAGAAGATTGACCTGTCCGGCTGTTGCTGTCTGCACGTTGTAAAGCAAGCCCGTGGGCGCGGTGCCCACCACCAGACCGTTATCGGTCAAACTGCCACCATAGGTGATCAGGTTATAGACCCCGGCGTCAAAGCCACCTGCATCGGTAACGTTGAGCGATCCATCCAGCGTCAGATCACCGCCAACGGCGATGAGGTCACTGTCTACGCCTGCTGTGCCGGATGGAGATCCAAGCTCAAAATCCAGAACGGATGCGGAGGTCAGATTAAGGTCACCGCCAATTGTCAGCGTACCCGGACTGTTTCCGGCAGAGATGGTTCCGCTTGTGACTGTTGCCGAACCATTGATCGTGCCCGAACCGCCAAGGGTGCCGCCATTGATTGTCACATCGCTAATCGAACCATCAACAACAAGCACGCCTTCCGAGACAGTTGTACCACCGGTGTAGGTATTGGCACCGGAAAGGGTGAGCGTGCCGTAATCAGTTTTTTCCAGTGAACCGGTACCGGTCAGGTTAGATGCAACGATTGCCGAATATCCCGCGCCCGCGGAGGTCCCGTCTCCGACGCGGAATCCAGCTTCTCCTGCCAGTGTAATATCGCCACCAGTCACTATATAGCCATCGGCAGCAAACTGCATGCCCTTGGAAATTGAAACCCCGGCACTATCCACTGTGACTGTGCCCGGTGCTCCCTGGAAAATCAGCGTGCTGTCTGGTTGATAAGGTGCGCTTGCTGAGCCAGTGGCATCGGTCCAGTTGGTTCCCGCAGTGCTCCAGGTGCCAGAACCACCATGAACGGCTCCATCAGCACTTGTCACCGCTCCGTTCCAGAAGCTCAGCTGGTCCGGGTTCACCAGAAGATTGACCTGTCCGGCTGTTGCTGTCTGCACGTTGTAAAGCAAGCCCGTGGGCGCGGTGCCCACCACCAGACCGTTATCGGTCAAACTGCCACCATAGGTGATCAGGTTATAGACCCCGGCGTCAAAGCCACCTGCATCGGTAACGTTGAGCGATCCATCCAGCGTCAGATCACCGCCAACGGCGATGAGGTCACTGTCTACGCCTGCTGTGCCGGATGGAGATCCAAGCTCAAAATCCAGAACGGATGCGGAGGTCAGATTAAGGTCACCGCCAATCGTCAGCCTACCCGGACTGTTACCCGCTGCAATCGTTCCGCTTGCAACGGACACCGATCCGCCAATCGTGCCTGACCCACCAAGGCTACCGCCGTTGACTGTAACATCACCAATGGAGCCATTAACAACCAGCCTTCCTCCCGAAACGGTGGTGCCGCCGGTATAGGTGTTGATGCCGGTCAGGATGGTGGTGCCAGCAAGCTGATTAACACTGCCATTCCCGTTAACGGCAGTCGAGAACGTGTAGTCGGTATCCGTGTGGTTGAAGTTGATCACCCCGGCACCGTAACCAAATTCAACCGCTGCGGCCTCCAGAACGCCTGCTGCTTGCGCAGTTTCGCCAGCAGCAGCACCAATATTGAGTGTGCCTTGTGAAACAGTGTCGACGGCCAGCTCGACATCACCATCTACATCCACGATGGCGCCATCTGCGATCGTCAGCGTCCCGGGCGCTCTATCTCCAACGATTATACGATTACTGCTCTCCCAAACGGAGCCTCCGCCCGTCACTGTAACAATACCCGAACTGGTCCCACTGAAGCTGGCACTGTCAAAGCCAATGTTGGCGAGACCAGAAGTGACCCTGCCGCCATTCTCTATTTTTAGGGAGCCGGCACCATACTGGCCGACGAAGAGAGTTCCGGCCTCCCAGACGGATCCGTCATTCGTCACAGTCACGGCACCTGTGGCGTCAGCCCCACCGATAACACTGCTCAGACCATTGGTAACCCTGCCGCCATCGGAGATGGTCAGCGTTCCGGTCCCATACACACCAACTGTAGAGTTAGTTGCAACATCTAACGAAGCCCCTGAACCCGTCACTGTCACGCTGCCCGACACGCGGCCAATATTCAGAAATCCACTATTAACCTCACTGCCCTCTCCAATGGTTAATGCGCCGGTACCGGCATAGCCGACCCTCAGCGCTTGAGTGTCGGTCAAAACACTCCCGCCGCGCAACTCCAGGGTACCGCCGGAAACTATAGTGTCGCCCGTGTAAGTGTTAGTTCCTGTCAAAATTGTGGTGCCGGAAAGTTGATTGACACTGCCATTCCCGCTGACATCCGCAGAAAAGGTGTAGTCACTATCTGTGTGATTGAAGTTGATCACCCCGGTACCATCACCAAATTCAACCGCTGCGGAATCAAGCGTCCCGGCTGCAGCAGCCGTTTCACCGCTGCCCGCACCAATGTTCAAAACGCCAGAACCAGTTGAATGAGCGCCCAGCTTAGTTGCTCCAGACACACTAACTGTTGCATCTTTGGAAATCGTCAGAGTGCCTTCGCCGCCGAGGCCGACAAACAGATTGCCCGAATTCTCCCAGGTTGACCCGGTGTCGGTCACCTCAACTGTGCCGATTGAGCCACTGCCGCCGCCAATAATGCCGTACTGATTGTTCACCGCGCCGCCATCGGATACCGTCAGAGTACCATCGCCTTGTTCGCCGACAAACAGGCCGCTCGAGATGTCCCAGGCTGACCCGGTGCCGCTCACCTCAACTCCGCCGGTTATGTCACTGTCGCCGCCGATGTAACCGTTCGAGCTACTCACCGCGCCGCCATCAGATACCGACAGTGTGCCATCTCCGCTTTCGCCGATACGAATGCTGTTCGAATTGCTCCAGATTGACCCAGTGCCGATCACTTCAACACTGCCAGTCGAGTCACTTTGATAACCGACATAACCGAACGCGCTTCTCACTGTGCCGCCATCGGATACCGTCAGAGTGCCGTTACCATAGTGACCGATACTCAGATCCACCGAATTGTCCCAGGTTGACCCGATGCCGGTCACCTCAACTGTGCCGGTTGAGCCACTGTTTTGGCCGATATAGCCGTGCGTATTACTCACCGCGCCACCATCGGACACCGTCAGAGTGCCATCGCCGTCGACGCCGACATATAGACGTTGCGCCTCTGCCGTTCCGTTGGTGGTTTTATTCGTTACAGTGGTCGGGTTGGGTGCTGTGGTATCAATGGTAACATAATGTGTACTATTCGGGATAATATCACTAGACCAGTTATCCTCAGTAAACCAGTCGGTCGAGTGGTTACCTTCCCAAGCCTGCCCAAGGGCGCCTGTTGCTCCGGACAACACCAAAGGCCCTGATGCAATTACCGCAGCTGCAACATAGGGCGCTCGACTTGCTGTTACTCCGGCCATTTTGGTCATGCGTCCACCGCACTTCAGACGGTTCAGAAAGTGCTTGTAACATACTGTTGTCGGGGGCGTAGTCATGTGGTTATCGGAACTCTTCGTTCTAATTCTTTGATGTACTCATCACACTTCAAGACCTGACCGTTTTGACGTGAAATGACGTGGAGTTTGTCGGTGCTTGTTCAGGAACACTCGTCAGCTTTTGGTATGGCTTCTCGAAAAGGCGCAAAATGGTACCTGCGAAGTGCTTCCGGTTCGGATGAACACTTTTTGTGGGCGACGCGCTCATGCGTAACGGTCTCTGCCACTCATTCGGATTGAAGTGGTGGAGAGAAAAAATGAGCAACTGCATCAGATTAGAGATGGTCTCTTGCTATGTGCTGTCGCTCATTTCATCCGGCTCGGCCCATCTTTGGTAGACTTTTCAATTACTTCATCGGCTGAAAATACTTAGGCTCCTAAACCTTCACAATAGAAAGAAATTGAAGGCTTTATCGCTATTAGCGATGAGGCAGAGGAGGAGGAATGCGGTCTCTTTTACGAGGTACATCAGTGGCCAAAATGTTGAGCAAATCTTGGATACAAGACTGCACGAGCTGCATAACGTCTTAGAGGCGGCGAAGGTTGTCATAAACGAAGCGAGTGGGTCAGCGTTTTGAGCGGGAGTGAGCAATTGGCAAAATGCAAGGGTCGCCAGTGACACTGCTTGGAACTCAATCGGAGATATGCTGTTTTTCAAATGGAGTAACAGTTGCCCTTCGTTGAATGAAACTTGATATAGTTTCCGGCGTAGCTTTATTGCGGAGCTCCTCCTCTAAGTATATGGATCCTCTATAACAATGTGGGACAGTTCTCTGTTTACAGAGTGAATGTAGTTTGCCGCCCAGCTCAGGCCGTAGACAATTGTGGCACACCCAAGCGCATAAGCCAGTGTAGTGTGCAACTCGGCTAGAAAATTTACGCTTTCCCCATGCACCCAACTCGCCACAGTAAGTCCCAAAGAACTGCTAGGCACTTCATTTACAAGCACTCTCACTCCACCAACGAGAGGCAAAATTACAAGGAGAGCAAATAGCACTGTGATTGATAGGCGAAAAAACCAATGGTGCGATTTCTTAAGAAGCCTGCGCTTTTCTACAAAGTAAAGTAGAATAAGCTTTCCAAGAATGGCGATCAAAAGTCCCATCCCCCAATATGCATGGAAGCGCGTGTAGCCCGCCGCATCGATCTCCGTTGCCCTCTGTCCTAAAACCCCAATCCCGAGCAGAAATTGAAAAGCACCCAAAACCAGAATTGCCCAGGTAAAGGTCTGAGATAGGTTCCTAATTTGAGTATTGTAATCTGAAAGCTGCATTGCTCACCCTTCCTCTAGGATCCAACTTTTCGGCAATTTCATTTGCAGAAATGGATTAGACTCTGGACTTTCACAACAGAAAGAAATTGAAGGCCTTATTGCTATTAGCTATGAGGTGAAGGAGGAGGAACACAGGCTCTGTTGGAGGACACTTCAGTGGCTGAAATGTAGGATAAACTGTGCATAAGAAGCTGTATGTGCCGCATGATTTACTGATGGCAGTGCCGGAAGAACGACCACCTGTTTGTGTTTGACTAGGCCACTGTGTTTGTCATCAAGGCCAAGTGAGTAGATCATCTTTTGTGCAGGAGAGAGTAACCAGGCAAATTGTAAGGCCTGTCAGCAATACCGCTGAGAAGCAGTACAAAGACATTCGACGCAGGTCATTTGGAAGTAAGCTAACCTGCCGCCTGTCAGAGCTACGAATACTCTTAAGCCAATACAGTTATCATTGAGCAATCTTTGTGATGCTAATGATCGCGAGCCCCAAACAGAAAACGCCACAGGAGGCTGCGCTTTAAACAGAAGTGTGTAGGCTTGTGAAGCTGCCAATTTGACCACATTTTGAAACTGTTAGAAATAGACATAGCGGCCAAACCGCCGCAAACCGTTTGCTCATATGCCCTAAAAACTGGGAGATTTTCTGATATTGCAGCTTCCGTGTAATATCGTCGATTTTCGAGATTAAAAGACCGAGATCCTAGATATAGCGCGTCTGCGCCAAGATTATATTCAAGAGAAATGACATCCAAACTGAGTTGATCTTAGAGAACGGCCAATTTCAGTGTGTTCTAGGACCAGAATAAAATTTGGAATAATCATACACTAAGAAATAAGTAGAGAAGAACCTCGGTAAATATTTCTTCCGAGGTTCATAATCGCTTAGCTTAGTAAAACATGATCAGACAAATGAGGCTAACGTGGCGCATGGACAGTGCGCAAATATGGCAAAATGGTATTCACCACACCGAATTTCGTTTGAGCATCCTCCGTGCTAACCGCTGGCGGTACAATCACATCTTGTCCTACCTGCCAATCAGCTGGGGTAGCAACGCCTTTGGCAGACATTTGCAGGCCATCCAAAGCACGCAATATTTCGGAAAAATTACGACCAACAGACATCGGATAGGTCATCATAAGTTTCACCTGCTTGTCAGGTCCAATGATAAACACTGAACGTACTGTGGCAGAGTCTGCTGGCGTCCGACCGTCTGGCATCACATATTCCGCTGGCAGCATGTCAAATGCTTTTGCCATCTCTAAATCGTCATCAGCAACAATTGCAAACTCTGGCCTGGCCCCGCCAACGGCTTCAATGTCACCTTTCCACTTTTTATGGTCTTCAACACCATCTACCGAGATACCCAATACCTTGGTGTTTCTAGCTTCCCATTCCTTCGCCAGTCTTGCAACAGCACCAAATTCAGTTGTGCAAACGGGTGTAAAGTCTTTAGGGTGCGAGAAAATTATCGCCCAACTGTCGCCAACCCAGTTGTGCAGGTTGAGTTTTCCCTGATCAGTCGTCACCGTCAAATCGGGAATTGTATCGTTTATACGTAAAACCATGGTTTGTCCTTTCGATAATGTCCACGGACATGATGTAATTTGCTGTGAGGCCATTTGAGTTAGCCGGCTGCATGGCTAATTATTACCAACTCATACAACATGCTCACGCTGATGCGTTTAGCCTATGCACGACTACACAGCCGAACTTCGCGTGCCAAAGTGGAAAATAAAGGTTTACTTGTTCAAATTTGAACAACTTGGCTGGAAGCAATCGGGCATTCGTTATCATTACTTCACACACCTCAGGTGTTGAGATATAATTGCTTCACTATCTAGATATAATACTTGAAGATCCAAAATTGCTTGTATGTTTTTATCGACAATAGTTATCGAAGCATACAGATCCCTCAACCTACATATCATTTGCTCGCAATTTTAGATTAGGCACTGCGATTTAATGTAATTGGTAGGTGGTCTCACCTTATTTGCCAGCGCTTATTTCATACAGCTCGTCTCATATTCATTATGCCTTCTAGTGATACAACGGCGGCTTGTAAGTGGCTCAATAGATCGCTGCAACAAAAAGAATTTGATGGCCCTATTGCTGTAAGCTATGAGCTGAGAGGTTCACGTCCGGTTCTGTGAGAGCCCGAGAGGGAAATTCATTCAGGCTACTCGATCAACTAAGGAGGCTTTGTTTACTTCCTCCATTTTTGAGCCTAAAAACACCGACCTACAGTTGAAACGTGTGCGTCCGGCGAACCCGACCTACAAAACGGAAATAGGCCCTGTTACGCTGGCTTAGCAGCGTAACACCACGGCATGAGATCGTTGAGGCGGGTGATCTTGTGATCAGCGATTTGAGCCAGAACC